>JAAYSJ010000193.1 GCA_012518395.1 Clostridiales bacterium | reverse complement strand
TATGAACAGGAACGACCTTGAAGACCTAACCATAAAGGTTAACAAGGAAGGGGAAGAAGAGGAGATAAGGGTAGGCGATATCGCCAAGATCACCGAGGGGGTAGGCCTGTCCTCTATAAGGCATGAATCCCAGGAACGGTATCTATCAGTTACAGCCGGTATCGATACGGGTTACAATATTGGCCTTGTCAGCCGTGACTTTGAAAATAAGCTGGGGGATTATAAAGCCCCTGATGGATATAGCGTTGAAGCGGTAGGAGAAAATCAGACTATAAATAATTCCCTAAGGGATCTTATATATATGCTGCTTCTGGCCATAGCCCTTATCTACCTTATAATGGTAGCGCAGTTTCAATCCCTATTGTCTCCCTTTATAGTAATGTTTACTATACCCCTTGCTTTTACCGGGGGCCTTATTGCCCTGTATATTACGGGATCCGAGATAAGCCTGATATCCATGCTGGGCTTTCTGGTATTAAGCGGTGTGGTTGTTAATAACGGAATAGTTTTTGTGGATTTTGCTAATCAGCTCAGGCAGTCTGGTTTAAGCGTATATGAAGCCCTGATACAAACCGGTGAGATTCGTTTAAAACCCATATTGATGACGGCCATTACTACCATCCTGGGTCTATTTACATTATCATTGGGAGTAGGGATGGGGTCAGAGATGCTACAACCCTTAGCCATAGTTTCAATAGGGGGATTGATCTACGCTACAATCCTCACCCTTTTGGTAATACCCGTTATGTATAATTTTCTCCATAGAAGGGGAGAGAAAAAGGCATTGGCAAAGGGGGATAAATAAGCTATGGGCGATATCACATATTCTAAAAAGGAAATATCGGTATTTAACGGAATCATTGCTCTGATGGAAAGAGGGGTAAACCCCTATTCCATCAAAGTATCGGACATAGCCAGAGAAGCGGATATAGGCAAGGGAACCATATATGACTATTTTTCCTCCAAGGAAGAGGCCATATCCCGGGCTATACTGTACTATATAAAAGATGAAATAAATATTGCATTTTCTGCAGTTAAGCTGAAGGACCATTTTAAGGAAAAGTTCTTTGAAATGCTTTATATTATATACCGGCGTATGGACAGCAACATCTCGATTTTTAGGATGCTATTATCCATAGGTGAAACTCAGGATTTTTACGAATATCTTTCAGAATACAAGGAGAATATACAGGACAATTTGCATAGAAGCCATGAAATCAATGACCACTTGTTAGAAGCGGGGGTTAAAGAAGGGGTGATCACTAAAGGCTTGGATCCATACTATCAAAGGATGGTGGTATCCAGTGCGATTTTAGGATTTTCCCAGTACTTAGGGCAAAAATGCTTCAGCCCGTCTGTTAGCCTTAAGGAGGCCATGGAAGCAGCTTATGTACTTTTGGTAAAGGCATTGAATTGATAGATAGATTAGTGTAGTATAGGGGCTGGAGTTCTTTATTTCATAAGGAGTGTTTAACATGATACCAATCGATGAACAAATTAAAATTGCGGCAAAAGGTGCAGATGAGATAATAGATGTCGATGATCTTAAGGCCAAACTCAGCAAGGCTCAAAAAGCGGGTAAGCCCTTGATAGTAAAATTAGGCCTGGATCCGACGGCCCCTGATATCCATTTAGGACATGCCGTAGTTTTAAGAAAGATCAGGCAGCTCCAAGACCTGGGCCATAAAGCTGTCATAATAATCGGCGATTTTACCGGTATGATAGGGGATCCCAGCGGCAGGTCAAAGACCAGGCCAGCCCTTACCAAGAAAGAAGTTTTGGAAAACGCCCGGACTTATGAAGAACAGATATTTAAGATAATAGACAGAGAGAAGACCGAAGTTCGCTTTAATAGTGAATGGTTAGGGGCTTTGAATTTTTCCGATGTCATCGGGCTATCCTCCAAATATACTGTGGCCAGGATGCTGGAGCGGGAAGATTTTAAAAAGCGATTTGAAGGGCATGAAAGCATAGGCATTCATGAATTCTTTTATCCTTTAATGCAGGGATATGATTCAGTAGCTATAAAAGCTGATATTGAACTAGGCGGAACTGATCAAAGATTTAACCTTCTAATGGGTAGAACTATACAAAAGGATTATGGCCAAGAAAGCCAGATAGCTCTTATGATGCCTCTTTTGGAAGGAACCGATGGCGTAGAAAAGATGAGCAAAAGCCTGGGAAACTACATAGGCATATATGAAGAACCGGATCAGATGTACGGTAAGGTTATGTCCATACCTGACGAACTGATGATTAAGTACTATGAACTAACCACCGACATCCACCCGGATGAAATAGAAAAGATAAGCAACTCTATAAAGGACGGTTCTTATCATCCCAGAGATGCTAAGATGCGGCTGGCAAGGGAAGTTACTACTCTGTACCACGGTGAGGAAGCAGCCAAAAAGGCCGAAGAACAGTTTAAGGCTGTGTTTCAAAAGAGAGGTATGCCCGATGAGATTCCGACCTTTGAAATCCCAGAAAACATTATGACCCCGGAGGGAGTGGATATGACTCGCTTGTTGACTGAGGTAGGCTTTGCGCCTAGTACCAGCCAGGCAAGAAGGCTGTTGAACCAGGGTGCCGTGAAAGTCAATGGCGAAAAAACAAGCGATCTGAAAAATTCATCTTTAAAAAATAATGATATAATCCAATCAGGGAAGAGAAATTTTATTAAAATACGGCTGTAATGGGGGATTTTAAGACTTGGATTATTGAATTTACTCAAGTGTTGTTATATAATGGTTTCATCCCAGAAAGCATTTGAAGAGAACCAACCATGTATTCATGGCAAGCTATGAATATAACATGGATTGATTATCTTTAGCTGGACTTTATGTGGAAGGGATAGTATTAGAACGGTTTAATCTAATACTAGACCTTGTATATAATTTAGTTCAACTTGCTTTGTGGGTGATAACCATATAATATTTTATGTACCGAGGTTAACTTTTTCGTTAGGTGAGGCTACTATATAGAAAAATGCCACTGTCCAGAAACGTCGAGAGACGCCAACGGGTTAACAGGCCTTATCGGAGCAAGGTTTGGCTTAATGTGGCTGGGAATTATCCCTAAGCTGTATAGTGTTAAAACTCAACGAGTGAAAGAACGAATGGACGCTTTCTGCGGGTCTTTCTCTTGTTGGGAGATCCGTTTTTTTAAACACTATTTTAAAGGTCTCAGTATAAAATGAAGTATGAAAGTTGGTGATGGTTGTGGATCCTGGGCCTTTACCCAGTTTATACAAATTACAAAAAGCAAATAATAAGGACAGGGCAGCAACCATAAAGATATAAAAGCATGGTTCTGCCCGAGGAGGGTTGTGCCATGACGGAAGAATTTATTCTAAATCTCATTCACCAGGGAAGGCTTGTTGAGGCTAGAACCTGGATTTCTCAGATGAACGCAGTAGATGTAGCAAGTTGGTTGGAAGAGCTTGACAGGAACAATATTTTGGTGATCTTCAGGCTGTTGCCTAAGGATATGGCTGCCGAGGTTTTTTCTTACCTGCCTAACGAGGATCAGGAATTTATAATTGAATCTATCGCAGACCGTGAGATCAAAAGCATAATTGAAGAGCTATTTTTAGACGATACTGTTGACCTTATTGAGGAAATGCCGGCCAATATCGTTAAAAAAGTGCTTAAAAATACCAGCGAGGAACGCAGAAAACTTATTAATCAGTTCTTAAAATATCCCGAAGATTCCGCCGGTAGCCTAATGACAATCGAGTTTGTTGACCTAAAAAAGGAAATGAGGGTTGATGAGGCTCTGGCCTATATCAGAAAAAATGGAATCGACAAGGAAACAGTGGATATATGTTATGTTATCGACAAGAACAGAAAACTGGAGGGTATCATACCCATTAGAAAGCTTATTTTAAATGATACCTCTCAGATTATAAAAAATATAATGATAACCAATATAATCTCCGTCCACACTCTGGACGACCAGGAGGACGTAGCTGCAATATTTAAAAGATATGATCTTTTAGCAGTGCCCGTTGTAGATAAGGAGAACCGTTTAGTGGGTATCATCACCATAGATGATATCGTTGATATCATTGAACAGGAAAACACCGAAGACTTTCACAAAATGGCTGCTATGCAGCCCACTGATGAAGAATATTTAAAGACAAACGTGTTTACTCTGGCAAGGCACAGGCTCCCATGGCTTCTTGTTTTAATGATTTCAGCTACTTTCACAGGCGCTATCATGCAAAGGTTTGAGGACGCCTTAGCGGCCATGGCAGTTCTTTATGCTTTTATTCCAATGCTGATGGACACGGGGGGCAATGCCGGCTCCCAATCTGCCACCTTGATAATTCGTGGTCTGGCATTGGACGAAATTAGTTTAGGTGATACAATAAAGGTAGTTTGGAAAGAATTAGGGGTTAGCATTCTTGTGGGCATAGCTTTGGCTGTGGTTAACTTCATCAGAATCCTTATAACCAGGCAGGCATCCCCCGTGGTTGCACTTACAGTTTCCTTAAGCCTTATAATAACCTTGATATTATCAAAGGTAATAGGAGGAGCCCTTCCCATATTGGCTAAGAGAATGCGGATGGATCCCGCCATCATGGCCGGCCCGCTGATAACTACTATAGTCGACGCTTTAGCATTGTTTTCATATTTTTCTTTGGCGTCCTGGTTATTAGGTTTATGATTGAATCATAGCAGATGCTTTTACCTAATGTATCAGAAAGGATTGTAGATAAATGGTTTTGCAAGCGTTAAAGTCCATGTTAGACGAGAGTGAGAATATTGTGTTTTTTGGCGGTGCAGGGGTGTCCACTGAAAGTGGCATTCCCGATTTTAGAAGTGAGGCGGGGATATATGAGACAGAGGGCGGTCGGTCTTATCCCCCGGAATACCTTTTGAGCCATAGTTTTTTTGTAAGGGAGCCCGGGGAATTCTACAAGTTTTACAGATCAAAAATGATATACCCTGATGCCAAGCCCAATAATGCCCATATAGCCCTAGCAAGGCTGGAGGACAGGGGGAAACTAAAGGCAGTGGTCACCCAGAATATCGATGGGTTACACCAAGCGGCGGGCAGCAAAAATGTACTCGAACTTCATGGTTCCGTACATAGAAACTATTGTATGGAATGTGGCAGGGAATATGCAATAGAATCAGTTACGGAAAGTAAGACGATGGTGCCAAGATGTGATAGTTGCCGGGGTATTATAAGACCTGATGTGGTTTTGTATGAAGAACAGCTGGATTCTGAGGTCATGAGAAGGGCCGCAGATTATATTTCAGCGGCGGATATGTTGATAGTAGGGGGAACATCCTTGGTAGTGAATCCTGCCGCCAGCTTTGTCAGCCTGTATACAGGGAAACGGCTGGTGCTTATCAATAAATCACCTACGCCTTATGACGATACAGCCTGCCTGGTTATCAATGATAGCATAGGGAGGGTATTGGATGGAGTGGTATCACACTGAATATAGAATATAGTTACGCTGAACATAGGGTTGTGTCATTCTGAACGCAGTGAAGAATCTTACGAACAGGCGATACAGATCCCTCAGTCCTTTAGGTTTCAGGATGACATGCTGGATTAAATCTGAAATGGGGGCATTGTCGTATGGCTATAATTACAATTGTCGGAGCCGGAATGATGGGCTCGGCTATGAGCTTTCCCGCCAGGGATAACGGACATGAGGTGCGTCTGGTAGGGACACATCTGGACAGGGAAATAATCAATCGAGTAAGAAAAGATGGTTTTCATCCCAAACTTCAGCGCAGCCTTCCCGGCGGTATAAAGGCTTTTCAAATAGAAGAATTAGAAGGTGCCATTGATGGGGCTGACCTTTTAATAGGTGGCGTCAGCAGTTTCGGGGTGGACTGGTTCATTGAAAAGGTATTACCTTTGGCTCACGATAGAATCCCGGTGCTTTCGGTGACAAAGGGTCTAAAAGACGAGCCCGAAGGCGGCTTGTTGACCTTTCCCCATTTTATGAAAGATAAAATGTCTCCGGACAAAGACATATCATTTAATGCTATCGGCGGCCCCTGTACCAGTTATGAATTGGCCGACCGCCGCGACTCAGCCGTTGTTTTTTGTGGTGAAGACCCGGCTGTTCTTAAGGATTTAAAAAAGATGCTGACGACCTCGTATTATCATATAAGTTTGTCAACGGATGTTGTCGGGGTAGAATCCGCCGCTGCCTTAAAAAATGCTTATGCCTTGGGTGTTTCTTTGGCAGTGGGTCTGATAGAGCGGGAGAAAGGTATAGAGTGCCGGCAGGCATATAATCCCCAGGCAGCACTTTTTGGTCAAGCTCTACGCGAAATGGGTCATATGTTGAGAATGCTTGGCGGTGGGTCGGAAAATATCGTTTATGGCGGAGGCGATTTGTATGTAACCATATTCGGCGGCCGCACCCGGAAGCTGGGAACCTTGTTAGGACGTGGTCTTAGTTTCCATGATGCAATGGCAAAACTGGAGGGCATTACCCTGGAATCTGTCGCTATAACCAAACGTGTAGCAAAAGCAATGTATCGACGGCAAGAGTTGGGACAGGCTGATATGAATGATCTTCCACTTTTAAAGCATGTATATGATATTATAGAAAATGATGTTTCTGTGGCAATTCCATGGAAAGCCTTTGAGAGGGAGTATTTGTAAGGAAAAATATCATTATTTTAAGAGATATTTAAGAAAGCGGGGTAGTGATAGGTTTGAAACAGCGTGGTATAAAGGTTCTTTCAAATGGTGAACAAAGAATTGTAGGTTGTTATGATGGGGATATTCTCATGGATATTTTTCATCAGAATAATATATATATTGAATCCCCCTGCGGCGGCAACGGGATATGTGGTAAATGCAAAGTGCAGATTTTAGAGGGCAGTATGTCAGCTGTAACCGATCAGGAATCCAAATTTTTATCTATTGATGAGCAAAAAGACGGTTATCGCTTAGCTTGCATGGCTAGAATACAAGGAGATGCCACAATAATGGTCAAAGACCTTATAGTGGGTGCCGGTATTATGTCCACAGCTTCTGAATACTTTGTGGATAATCAGCCTCGGTTCGCTAAAAAATATATAGAATTAGATACCCCGGCTGTGGATGACCAAAGAGATGACCTTAAAAGGCTGGCAGATGCCTTGGCATTAGAAAGCCCGGCAATCTCCCTATCCCTTTTACAAAGGCTCCCAAAAATCCTCAGGGAATCAGGCTTTAAGGTTACAATCTCCTATGATGGTGATACCATATTAAATGTGGAAAATGGGGATACTTCAAAGGATGTTTACGGCATAGCTATAGATATTGGAACCACCACCGTAGTATGTTACCTTATGGATTTGGTAACAGGCAGGCAGCTGGATGCCGCCTCTGCGCTGAATAATCAAAGGATCTATGGTGCAGATGTTATATCCAGAACTCGCTATGCCATGGAGAATAAGGACAGTCTCTTTAAGCTAAAGCAGGAGATAACCAGTCAAATTCATCATTTGATAGTGGATCTGGCCAACAGAAACAATATGTCATTGGATAATATTTATAATATTGTTATAGCTTGCAATACGGTTATGGGTCATCTTTTTATGGGGATAAACCCCGAACATATTGCGGCCTCACCCTTTACACCGGCAGTTACCCAAAGAGTTGAATATTCTGCGTATGACTTGGGGTTAGATATAAATAAGGCTGCCAGGGTGTTTATGCTACCTCATATTTCTGGCTATGTGGGATCTGACGTGGTGGCGGGCATATTGGTCTCAGGTATGGATAGTAATGACAACCTCAGCCTGTTTATTGATATAGGTACAAATGGTGAGATAGTGTTAGGCAGTGCCGGGGGAATGGTATGCTGTTCCACTGCCGCAGGTCCTGCTTTTGAGGGAGCTAATATCCGTTTTGGGATGGGCGGTGTAAATGGTGCGATAAATACTGTTTTGCTGGATGGAGATAGAATAAAATATACTGTTATTGGCGATTCAGCCCCTATGGGGATTTGTGGTTCAGGAATAGTGGACAGCTTGGCAGTATTGCTTGATGCGGGGTTGGTGGACGATACAGGCAGGCTGCTGGACGAGGATGAAATAGAATCCGGGGTTGGGCAGAAACTGGCCCATCTTTTGACCGAGGTTGACGGCCAGCCGGCGTTTATATTAGCAGATGCCAAGTCCAGCGGTACAGGGGGAAACATAGTAATAACACAAAAGGATATAAGGGAAATCCAGCTGGCAAAGGCAGCCATCGCAGCGGGGGTAAGGATCCTTATCAAAAGAATGGGCAAAGAAGCCTATGATATAGAAAATCTCTATCTGGCCGGGGGCTTTGGCAGTTATATTGACAAAAGAAGTG
>JAAYSJ010000021.1 GCA_012518395.1 Clostridiales bacterium | reverse complement strand
TAGACCAATTGATTTTGAACAAAAGCAATGTATTTTTCACGACATATGGATTAAGGAAATGTTTTGCATTATGGCATCCAAATGTAAAATGTTTAATGCAAAACATATAGATAGTATTTTCTATTTTTACTTATCTATGCCTGCATCTTCATAGCCCAAAACTGGCAGCCTTGATTTAATTTAAATGGACGTTAACCATTACATAATAATTTGTTTTAAGAAACGTCTTTAAGCCCATAATAATAGTAGGTACCCAAAGGAATCAGCAAGAATAGATATTCTGAATAATATGGAGGAATTGGAATGAGCGAAAACGAAAAGTGGAAGGAAAAGCTATCTCGGGAAGCTTACCACGTCATGAGGGAAAAGGGAACAGAAAGGCCTTTTACAGGCAAGTATAACGACCATTATGACAAAGGAAAGTATTATTGTGCTGCATGCCACAACCTTTTATTTGATTCGGATACCAAGTTTGATGCGGGATGTGGTTGGCCAAGCTTCTATGCTCCGGCATCCGAAGACAATATCGGGAAAAAAAGAGATCTAAGCTACGGCATGGTTCGCACAGAAGTGGTATGTAACCGATGCAAAAGCCACTTAGGCCATGTGTTCCCTGACGGTCCTAAACCCACAGGTCAAAGGTATTGCATTAATTCTATAGCTCTGGATTTTAAAGAGGACGAGGGCTAAATATATTTGCCTTCTCCAGCCGCCTTCTGCTTCGGGGTCCAAAAAAACCCGCCATAACAATCTTTAAGATATCCCCTGGGATGAAGGGAACCACCCCGATAGCCAAAGCTGCCCCAAAGGGTAAATGGGATTGATACGCAAGCCAGGCAGTCCCTAAACCATAGCAAAAAACCATGCCTAAAGACATACCCAAAAAGCATAGGTAAAAGTTGTCGAAAAATCTGTCAATAAAATAACCGGCAACTAAAGCCATAGGAATAAAGCCAATTATGTATCCCCCGGTACGCCCCATAAGACTGGGAATTCCACCATTGAATCCAGAAAATACTGGAAGACCGGCAATACCGATTAACATATATACAAAATAACTTATTAATCCCATTTTCATGCCTAGAATATACAGGATAAAAAATATTGCCAAATTAGTAAAGGTGATAGGCACAGTGCCTATTGGAATCGATAATGGGCCTAGAACACAGATGATCGCCGCCGCCATACCTATAATTACCGTATTAAAAACCTTTGATTTTCCGATCATTTTGTCTCCCTTTCTATCAAATAGTAATTGATTGCATGCCACGCTATGGGCGTCGTATTCATTATGGCATTTTTTATGTAAAAATCCCATAATTTCTGCACAAGCAAAAGTATACAATATCACCAATCAATTGTCAACCCATATACACCATTAGGTTTACAATTGGAAAGCTTTATACCTTTCATATCCTAGAGATTTATATATGTAACAAAGAATTCCCTTTTTAATATTATATAGTATATAAACCTTCAGAAAGGATTGAGAATCGTGGACAATACTGCTAATAAAAAAATTAGATATGACGTTTCCCAGATGCCCCCATGTCCCGGAGGGACTTACTATACCATAAGGTCGGGAGATACGCTATATGCCCTGGCCAGGCGCTTTAATACAACTGTGGATGCAATTATGAAGGCAAACCCTGGTCTGGATCCCATGAACCTGCAAGTAGGGCGAGTAATATGTATTCCTGGGTCTACCCCGCCTGAACAATGCCCCGGTGGTTTCCAATATACCATCGTAGCTGGTGATACCTTCTTTAATCTGGCGCAACGATATAACACTACAGTGGATGCTATTATGAAAGCAAACCCAGGAGTTGATCCCAACAGACTGATGATTGGTCAGGTCATTTGTATCCCAGGTTCTACACCGCCTGAACAGTGCCCCGGCGGTTTCCAGTACACCATCGTAGCCGGTGATACCTTCTTTAATCTGGCACGGCGATTCAACACCACCGTGGATGCGATCATGGCAGCAAACCCCGGCGTTGACCCCAATAGACTGATGATCGGTCAGGTCATTTGTATCCCAGGTTCTGCACCAGGGCCCATACCATGTCCGGGAGGTACTATCTACACAGTAAAGCAGGGTGATTCCCTTTATATTATAGCTTTGAGGTTCGGCGTTAGTCTGGATAGACTAATTGCTGCCAATCCACAAATTACAGATCCAAGCAGACTTACTATTGGGCAGCCTATATGTATACCGCCTAGAATGTAAAATCTTTATCAACATAACGCAAGAGGCATAAATGCCTCTTGCGTTATTTGTACCTAATCCTAATCCATAAAAACCGGATAATAAACCAGGTCGCTCTTTTCTTTAATATTCATTTGATTAAAGTACTCGTTTTCCAAAGGAATCCATTCTTCAACAAACCTTGTATGCATAGATTTGCCATTTCTCTTAAGGATCCTGCGGCTCTGTTCCTCTGCCTCTACCCCTAGAAACACTTTTAAATCATAAGCCCCTACAAGGGTAGGATGCATACTATATACGCCTTCTATAATGTTTAAATATTTAGGCTCTACCAAAATATACCCCTCAAACGATTGAGTCCTGCAATTATAGGGCCTGTACTGGAATTCGGTTCCCTTCGTTAGACTATCTATAATTTCTTCCCTAAATCGGATGTAATCTACATTACCTCCTATTTCACTAAGCCTATCGTCAGTTCTTAAATCGGGAGTCAAAAAATAATCGTCCATATGAAAGATATTACACGCATATACTTTTGACAACATTGAGGCTAGATAGCTTTTTCCAGCCCCGCTGTTTCCATCGATGGCAACATTAATATAGCCGCCGGATTTTATCAGGGAGTCAATAACAGGTAACAATCCCGGGTAATGATCTTGCAGGATATTCCTTGCACTCCTTTTTTTATATGCTCTATCCCTATACACCATGGGTCCTGTGCCCGCTATCTCTCATATATCCTGCTCTTCCCAATGCAATAATTATTACAGGTATTATCACCAGCTGAATCAATATCCCCGCCCAGGCGTTGATAAAACCACCCGCCATAAACATCTGTAAGGTAAAAGCTCCACCTTTAAGCCCTGTGATCAATAGGCTTGCAAGACCCCAAACGACCCTGCCTGCCAGCATGGCGATAATCAGCGCCCAATAGACACTCCCGTTCTTTTTCGGAAGTATTTTATACATGAGCCCCGCCATAAAACCGTAAGCGGCTAATTCAAAAGTCATAACCAAAGCAACTGGCACCGGTGGCATGCTTGTCAGAAAACTGCTCAGAAATGGGGTAACGAGACCTGTCACCAGTCCATAGGGCCAGCCGCAAACAAATCCCGCCAGCAAAACCGGTATATGCATGGGCAATAGTGCACTGCCCCATGCTTGTATATGTCCGGTAAAATAAGGTAGAATAATTCCCAAAGCGATAAACAGACCTGTAAATACTATGTTTCTTGTAGATGATTTTTGCATATCTTCCCTCCTGCTAATAAGTGATATATGTTCCAACTTTTTAGATATAGTTTAACATGTATATCGAATAAATCAATACATTTGACTATTGAAGATGCTCAACTATATAAAGATGTAATCGATAGATAACAACTGACGGATACGCAGCAATATTCTAATCACGAGATTATTGTCTTATATACATTTTTTTGATATCATATAGTTATTGTTTTTCGGAAAACCTAGCCTGTTTCAAAATATTAGATCCTGTTCATAACATCTATATCGTTTATATAGAAATGAAGGTGTACCCTACAAAACCATGTTCGGATATATAACCCCCGATAAACCGGAGCTTAAGATAAAGGAATATCAGCTATTTAAGGGCTATTACTGCGGATTGTGCAAATCCATTTCCAAGCATTACGGTCAAATCCCTCGTTTTGCCCTAAGCTATGATTGTGTTTTTCTGGGGTTGTTTTTATCTTCTTTGTTATCCAAAGATATAGATGTTTATACTACAGGCTGTATCACGAAACCCTTCAGAAAATTAGCTGTTTTAAAAGACGATCCTATATTAGAGTATGCCGCCTGTGCTAATGTAATATTTGCTTATTACAAGGTAAGGGACGATTTTAGGGATGATAAGGATTTTAAGGCTATACCGGCTATTCCCCTTTTATACCCCGCTTATTTAAAAGCAAAAAAGAAAGCCCCAGACCTTGAGGCCTATACAAGATTCTATCTTGCCGAGTTAGGTACCCTTGAGGCGGGGGGCTGTAATTCGGTAGATGAAGCTTCCCAACCCTTCGCAAGGCTCTTGGCAAAAGCCGTTTCCCCCAAAGTATTTTTTAATGAGGCTAAAACACGGGCAACCTTAGAGAAATTAGGATATAATACAGGCAAATGGCTATATACCATAGATGCTCTGGATGACATAGCCTCCGACAGAAAAAATAAAAACTATAACCCTATAATAGAACAGTATTATAACGGATCAGACAGTATTGAAAGCTTTAAAGAACAGGTTAAGGAAGACATAGGCTTTGTTTTGAGGCATTCCCTAAAGAAGATCTGGGAAGCCTATGAATCCCTGGATATAAAGTGTAACAGGGCGATTCTGGATAATATAATCTACGGCGGAATATATAAGAAAACCCATGAGATTCTTGACAAGGAGATAGTCATATGAAAGACCCTTATAAGATCCTCGGCATAAAGCCCGGGGCGTCAGATGCTGAAATAAAAGCAGCCTACAGGAGACTGGTGAAAAAATACCATCCCGACCAATATGCAAATAATCCCTTGTCTTCCTTAGCAGAGGAAAAGCTAAAGGAAATAAATGAGGCCTATGATTATCTCATTAAGAATGGGAGCAACGATTATCAACGAAACGGTAGCAGGCAGGACAGCAATTATTCCGGTAGTTATGGCCAAGTTGATTTTGCGCGTGTAAGACAGCATATCAATTCAGGTAATATAGCCGAGGCGGAAAGAATACTCCATGCTACACAGGATCGTTCCCCTGAATGGTTCTTTCTGAAAGGAATAATCGATTTAAGAAAAGGATTTTACCAGCAAGGATACAGTAATATAAGGACCGCCGCCTCTATGAATCCGGCTAATGTTGAATATCAACAGACTCTGAGAGATCTTGAAAACACCCATACCCAGGCGGGGCGTGTGTACAGGGGCAGCAATGCTTCCAATACAGCTGATGATATTTGCAAGATTTGTGCTTGTCTTTATACAGCTGATTGTTGCTGTGAATGCTTGGGCGGCGACCTGATCCGCTGTTGCTAGGAGGTGGGTCTTGAACAAAAAATCCAGAACTATCGCTTTAGGTGGTATATTAGGTGCCCTATGCGTAATCTCCCTGTATGCAGCGGTATATTCCCCTGTGAGTAGATTGGCTTTCTATTCCCTCAGCTCCCTCTTTGCTTCTTTTATGGTAATTGAATCGGGGATAAAAGGCGGTTGGCTCTTTTATGCCGCCACTTCAGCCTTAGCATTTCTTATTATCCCAGATCGGGTATCCTTGATCCCCTATCTCGTATTCTTCGGTAATTATGGTGTTGTAAAACATTATATTGAATCCATTGGGCTTTTACTGCCCGAGGTCTTACTCAAGGGCATCTGTGTATCAGTTTATGGGGTTGTGATCTATTTTCTTTATACAAAGGTATTTGATATATCTTTTGAATCCAAAATTCCCATTTATGGTTTGTTGGCATTATTGATTGGAGTATTTTATATATACGATTTTGTCTACACCAAGATAATCGCATATTATACAAGACGCTTTAAAAGCTATTGATAAAGCTAAGAAAGTGTCACCCCATCGAAAATACCCAACTTGGTAGATTGGTATTTAACGGGGTGGCACTTTCATTTTACTTTGTCTGTAATCTATAGTTCTATATAATCTATAGTCCCAACTCTTTACTATACGGTTTCTATAAAATAACGATTATCCTGTCCAAATCTGGATTGATTTAACGCACAGTCTATTTTTAATACAGTGGGCCAAAATTCTTGCAAGCCCTATAATCAGCACCCTCTAAATCAGTTGTGCCAAATGCTCCCCAGGTGCTAGGTCTGTAAACCCTATCCTCGGAGACATTATGCATGGCTACAGGAATTCTCAGCATAGAGGCCAAGGTAATAAACAGATCCCCTATATGGCCATAAGCCAAGGTACCGTGGTTGGCTCCCCAATTGTTCATCACGGAATATACATCAGTGAAAGCGCCCTGACCGGTGATAATTGGCGCAAACCAAGTGGTAGGCCAGGTGGGATTGGTCCTTAATTCCAATGTCTTGCTTACATCCTCAGGTAAATCCACAGTATATCCTTCAGCCAGCTGCAGTACCGGTCCTAAACCCCTGATCAGGTTCAATCTGGCCATAGTAACAGGCATTCCACCTTTACTCAAAAACTGGCTGGAGTAGCCGCCGCCTCTGAAATACCCCAGATCGGCGTATCTCCAGGACGTGGCATCTAAGCAAGCCTTGGCTTCTTCTTCAGTTATTTCCCAATAGGGTTTCATAGCCGGCTCACCGTCAATGCTTTGCCTCCCGGAACCGTCTAGTGCTGCAGCGCCGGAGTTTATCATATGGATTATTCCCTGTGCTGCTCTGCCTGTAAGTTCATAGCCTGTAACCCTCTTTACTGCTTCCGGACTCCAATAGGTTCTTACATCAGCAAAAATCTGGGCGGTATTGGTCAGAAGATGCCCAAATAGCATTACTACACCATTTAAGCTGTCGTTCTCAGTAGCTACTAAGTAAGGCTGACGGATCCCATTCCAGTCAAAGGAAGAGTTTAAAATGGCTTCCATAAAGTCCCCGTTAGGAAAATGATCCGTCCATTGTCTTTGCCCTTGAAAACCTGACAGGATAGCATTTCTCCCCAGAGCCTCTTCTTCAAAACCTAATTCCGCTAGTTTCTCATTCCCTGACATTAGATCCTTGGCTATAAGAGCCATCTTCACTACGGTCTCCCAGACCTCATCTTTCTTTTCCCTGGATTCTTGGACTTCGGGCGGATTATCGTCCAAGCCTTCTTTACAATTCTCTTTTGTCCAGGCAAGAGCCTTTTCGAATTCTTCCTTATCATAAATCCCTTCGTTGATCCGGCGTATAAACTCGGACATATCTATTGATTCTACCCGCATGCCCAGATATCTTTCAAAAAATTCCGGGTTTACCATGGAGCCGGCTATACCCATGGATGTTCCCCCCATGGATAAGTAAGATTTGCCTTTCATGATGGCTACTGCCAATCCCGCCCTGGCAAAATTCAATAGCTTTGTCTTTACATCCTCAGGGATCGTTGTGTCGTCAGCATCCTGGACATCCCTGCCGTAAATTCCGAAAGCCGGTATTCCTTTTTGGCTATGCGCCGCTAAAACTGCTGCAAGATAGACTGCGCCGGGTCTTTCAGTACCGTTAAAACCCCATACTGCCTTGGGAGTTGTGGGATCCATATCCATGGTCTCGGAACCATAACACCAGCACGGTGTTACGGTAAGGGAGACCCCTACACCCTCCCGTTGAAATTTATCTGCTGCCCGGGCTGCCTCTGCTACACCGCCTATACAGGTATCTGCTATTACACATTCTACCGGATCCCCGTTAGGATAGTGCAAGTTTTCTTCCAATAATTTGGCCGCTGCCTTTGCCATATTCATGGTCTGCTCTTCTAAAGACTCTCTTACACCTCTGCGCCTGCCATCGATAGCCGGCCTTATGCCGATCTTGGGCATATTACCTTGATAACGATTTTCTGATTTTAAAGATTTAACATTATCGGTTGCCATAACAGTTCACTCCTTCTTTGGTTTTTATAATATATGGTGTGTATATATCATTCCCGTTTAAACTGAAGTGATAGCATCTTTAACTAATAATATTATAGCCCTTTGGGGCGATAAATTCAATAAGCCCTGCCAGGTTAACTGTATAGCTTTGCTGTTTCATTATAAATTTTTGTGATGTCATGTAGTATATCGGTATGATTAAAGTCTTTATGATATAGGATGCTGGTTTCCCTTACCATGCTAAGATTCTCGATTGGGAGCACAGTTATTTTACCTTTGTTCAATTCGTCTAGGCATGCACTGCGGGCTAATATGGACACACCGAAATTCCTTCTTACCAGATCTTTTATAGTAGCTATATTGTCGACCTCTAATATTATATTAAATTCGTCAATGGACATATTTATACTTTCTAAGTGGGAGATAAATAGATTTCTCGTACCTGAGCCTGGCAAACGCAATATCATTCTCTCCTTTTTAAGGTCATTTATGGTTACCATACTCCTTTTTGAAATAGGGTTGTCATTGGAAGTCACCAATACCAGATAATCCGTCCCTAATAATAATGAATTTATGCTATTATCATTAATATTACCCTCTACGATAGCTAAATCTAATTCATAATTCATAAGCTTATCATAAAGGTTTCTTATGGAGTCCGTAAGGATCTTTATACTCATGCCCTTGTTGGTATTACAATACCTGGCTAGAACCTCTGCCACGAAGTTGCTCTCTGAGGTATGGGTAATACCCACTTCCAGCTTGGTTATCCGCCTTGCCTCGTCTAGTATTTTCTGCTGCATTTTGTTATATAAGGCCTTTATCCTCTTGGCATACATTATGACGATTTCTCCCTGATTGGTCAGCTTTAGCTCGCCTTTGCTCCGATTGAATATCTTTATATTGAGTTCCCTTTCCAATTGGTTTATGTGCTGGCTTACAGCAGGTTGGGTAAGCGAGAGCCGTTTAGCGGCTCTTGTAAAATTGCCTGTTTCGTTGACTGCCAGAATGGTGTCGAGTTTTGTATCTAGCATAACATTCACCCCTCTATAAGTATATATTATTACTATCCAATATAATATAATTATACATTATGCTTGTCCTGTAGTATCATAATACCACAGGGTTTGAATGTGGCGCAACAGTTTATAATATGTGAAAGGAGCAGTGATAATATGAACGCCCTATTTAGCCAGACGTCCGAAGTAACGACAACTCTTATATCCTTATGCTTGATGCTTCTGGCCGGATTCCTTATGACCAGAATTACCAAGAAGTTAAAGCTGCCTAATGTCAGCGGCTATATTATTGCCGGGATCATAATAGGGCCTTATGTACTGAAGGTGATATCATTAGAAATTTCGGCAGGTATGGATTTCATCGGGGATATTGCCCTAGCCTTTATTGCCTTTGATGTAGGCAAATTCCTCAAAAGGGATATGTTTAAACAAACAGGGGTAAGGTCCATAATAATTACCCTTTTTGAATCCCTGATGGCTGGAATCCTGATTACCTTGTCTTTGCGGTATATATTTTCCCTGGATTGGTCCTTTGCCCTGCTTTTAGGTGCTATAGCCACGGCAACAGCACCGGCCAGCACCATGATGACAATTAATCAGTATAAGGCTAAGGGTGAATTTGTCAATACGTTGCTACAGGTAGTAGCCTTAGATGATGTGGTATGCCTGATAGTATTCAGTGCCGTTGCTGCTCTTATCACTGCAAACAGTACCGGTAATTTGTCTGCAGGACTTGTTGTTCTCCCTATTATCTATAATATTGGCGCCATAATTCTTGGTTTCATCTTCGGCCTAGCTTTAAATAAATTGATTACCCCGGGCAGGAGTAACGATAACCGCCTGATTTTGGCTATTTCATTGATTTTGGGCTTGGCGGGTATCTGTTCCATCTTTCATATTTCCCCCCTCCTATCCTGTATGGTATTTGGTGCTACCTATATAAATACTGCTAAGGATAAGGAATTGTATAAGCAGATGAACAGTTTTACCCCACCTATCTTATCTTTGTTCTTTGTATTGGCAGGGATAAACTTAAATATCGGCACCTTAGGAACCCTGGGGCTTGTTGGGGTGGCCTATTTCTTCATTAGAATAATAGGCAAATATATAGGGGAATATCTTGGGAGCTATATAACTAAAACCAGCAAGACCATCCGCAGATACCTTGGTTTTGCCCTTGTGCCCCAAGCAGGTGTAGCCATAGGCTTAGCCTTTTTAGGGCAGCGCATCCTGCCCCCGGAGATAGGCAACCAATTAGTTACCATTATCTTATCTTCTTCTGTCCTCTATGAACTAATAGGTCCGGCCAGCGCTAAGTTTGCCATAATGTCGTCTGGTGATGTAAAGGGGAGGGGCAATCCTGCCCCCCGTTTAGCCTGTGTATCTGAATCAAAGAACCTAAATAAAGTAAGTCATGAACATGAGCAAAAAAAACGTGCTGCACTGTAACCTGTAGTGCAGCATTGTTTTAACGTTTTTGCTTTGTATTGCTTTGATAGGGATTGTACATAATTTTATCATTCGCCAATAAATACGACTCTTCCCGGCGCACCGGATATTCCCTTTACGTTAATAGGCAAACAAAAAACGGTGCCCGATGAGGATTTGATCTTATCAAGATTTACAAGGGGCGCAACTAAAAGCGTGTCATTATTAAAAAGCTTAGCCAGCAGATCCCCCTTGCCTTCTTCAGCGCCCTCAGACCATTGACCTTCTATACAGGGCACATCAACACCGAAAATCGAGGGATCCTTTTCAATTATCCATTCTAATGCCGATGGGGTATAGTTTGGCCCATCAATTACATAATTTTCTTTATCCCAATAAACGCCGTAACCTGTATCTATTAGTAGAGCGTCCTTTTTGTCTATTATAATACCTTTAGCGGCTTCCTCCAGTTTTTCTGTTGTTACTAACCCTTTAGGACCCACCCCTTTAACATGCAGCACCTTGGCCGGCTTAATAAAATCTTCTACAGAATAATCATTAACATTCTTTCCGTCCTTGAGAATATGGGAGCCACCTTCGACATAGGAACCGGTTAAGGTGCTCATATGCAGCATCGAGGAGAAAAATCCTTCCTTCTCAATATAGGCGATATGCTCAATTTTCGTCTGGGGGACTATGTCTTCCAAACCAGGCAGAGAATAGTATCCCCATAACCCCGATACGATGGGACCGCTTAAGTCGACTATTTCTTTCATAAGCTCTCCCCCACAATCCATAGAATCGATATGAACCAATTATAACATAATAAGCCTGTATATGGAACCGAACCATTTTTTATCCAGGCCTAAACAGATTTTCAAAGCTTCCCGGTAAGATTAATTAAATATTTTAGCTATGGATCTAATGGTTTCTGTACTCCCGTTTCTTGCCTGGCACCCATATGCCTTACCCGCCGTGCTGGGAAGGAGGTCCTTGCCAATATCGCCACGATGAGGATAGCCCCTTTGATGGCGTCATTAATTAAAGAATCTACATTGATAGATGCTATAATCTTATCAATAATAGTGTAAGACATTGCCCCAAACAATACTCCCAGAAACTTGCCCCGTCCTCCGGACATACTGATGCCGCCTAAGACTACTGCAGCAATTGCATACATTTCATTGCTTTTGCCCGTAGTAGCAGGATCAACTGAAGATTGCATGGCGACCCACATAAATGCGCCTATACCTACCATCAAACCGGATAAGGTGAAAACACCCACCTTCATAAGGTCAGTATTCACACCGGCCAATCTTGCAGCCCTTTCATTACTGCCCACAGCGTATACCTTTTTGCCAAACTTGGTACTGGTAGTTATATAAACGATAATCGCAGTAATACCAATCAAAATTAACCCCACCATAGGGAGCCCAATGGTTGTTGAATTGCCAAATTTGAAGAATGCATTTTTGGCATCAGTTGAAGCCATTTTGTACAAGTTATTGCCCCCACCGGTATAAAATTTGTCCAGTATGTGAGAATAGAACTGTACTACAGAGCGCAGGATCAGCATAGTAGCAAGGGTTGCAATAAAGGATGGCATCTTGGCTTTACCCACTAACAAACCGTTTAAAAGACCACACAGCGTACCCACAGCCAAAGCCATTAAGGCTAGAACCAGCAGGCTATCAGTAATATTAAAAAGCACTATGGAAACGCTGCTGACAAAGGCCAGCATCGAACCCACAGAGAGATCGATTTCCCCAGTCACAATAACAAGACCCATGCCAAAAGACATCACACCTATAACGGCTGAATGGCGCAGGATATTGGTGATACCTGTCCAGGTGAGACTCTTGCTGGACAGATAATAGACTATAAAAAGTGCCAGGAATATTAATATATATGAATATGATGTAATTACTCTGCCTATGGACTTAATAACATTCTTTTTTGGTTTTAATTGCTCCATATCTGTTGTCCCCCTCCCGTTGATTGTATAGCGTCTGTTGCATACAACATAACAGTATGCTCATCGATCTCCTCATGGGGCAACATACGCGCCAGCATACCATTATAGAAAACAGCACAGTTATCTGCTACTTTTATAAGCTCCGGTTTTTCAAGAGTGTTTATTAGAATGGTCTTTCCGGATTCCGCTAAATCTAGAATTAACCGATAAATTTCTTCCTTGGCTCCCACATCGATTCCCTGGGTCGGGTTGTCGAGAAGCAAAATATCTGAATCCGTATTTAACCAGCGTGCAAGGAAAACTTTTTGCTGGTTTCCCCCCGAAAGGGAAATAATTTGCTCTGAGGAGTTGTTGGCTTTAATGGCTAATCTCTTGCGCATAACCTCATATCGATGGTTTTCCTGCTTTTTATTAATATGCTGTTTAGACGAAGAAAGCTGATGCTCGGAGATATACATGTTCTCCAAGAGTGACATATCCGACAGCACTGAATTTTCCTTGCGATCGGGCGGAAGCAATGCAGTCTTATTCTTCATAATTTTATGTATGTTACTACGGGAAAGTGTCTTGCCATGCAGTTTAAGGGTCCCCCCTGTACTGGGTAAAGCGCCAAAAATTGTCCATAAAAGCTGGCTGGCCCCTGAACCTTGCAGCCCGGTAAGACCCAATACCTCCCCGCGATGAACTTTTAAAGTGACATCATCAAAACCTGGGCCGCTATAGTTTATCAGCTCGAGGACAGGCTCCTCCAATTCCCGGCTACGATATACTGCACCTGTGGTATAGCTTTCCCCGACCATCATGCGGGTAACCTCATCCGGTGTCACATCTGATATCTTCCCCGTTCCGATCAAATTACCATTCCGAAGCACTGTATAACTATCTGCGATGGAAAATATCTCAGGCATTTTATGGGATATAAAAATAAAGGATTTTCCTTCCCCTTTTAGAGTGCGCAAAATACCGAACAAATGCTCTATCTCATCATTGGACAATGCCGTTGTAGGCTCATCAAGAATGAGAATCCGGGCATCAAAAAATATTGCTTTGCTTATCTCAACTGTTTGCTTCTCGCTTGCTGTCAGATCCCCCACCAAAGCATTTGGATCTATATGCATTCCCAATCTTTTAAATAGAGTATTCGCTTCCGCAATCATTTCCCGTTTCTTGAGTGCGCCCAGCCTGTTTGTCTTCTCTTTATTAAAGTATAGGTTTTCGTATACTTTAAGGTCATTAAAAAGATTAAGCTCTTGATGAACAAAGGCTATCCCCATGCTCTCAGTAAGTTTAACGCTGGGGTTT
>JAAYSJ010000192.1 GCA_012518395.1 Clostridiales bacterium | reverse complement strand
GCAGCACAAACTGGTGGGCAGGGAGGAACGCAAACAGTACCTGAGCCGGCGCCAGCGCCGGCAATCCCTGAAAAACCTGCCCCCAGTAATACCGCTACCTGTTCCAGTTGTGGGGCTTTGTTAGCCAGCAGTGCAAAATTCTGTAACGAGTGTGGTGCGAAAAATAGCTAAATCATCCATGATTAAGGTACCCGTCCCTGGTGGTCACGTCCCTGGTGGTCACCCTGTGGTCAGGCGATGCCCCTATTTTAAGGGGCATCTTCTGTTTCGGGTTTTGCCAGGGGTTTTTTAGCAGGGCCTTCGATGACCTCTCCGTCGTAGGTAAAACGGGAACCGTGGCAGGGGCAATCCCAGGATAGTTCTGCCGAATTCCATTGCAAGTCGCAGCCCATATGGGTGCAAGTCGTATCCACTATATGAAGGTTCCCATCCAGATCCCGGAAGACGCCCCTCTTTTGACCCCCAGCATCAAAGACCTTTGCTTCCCCAGGCTTGACATCGCTATAATCCATTGAAGGAGCCAAAATGCTTTTGGTCAGTTCCCTGGAAAGATTGGTTCTTTGTACCATTACCCCTTCCGTAAATTCATCCGGCTTGAAACGGCCAGGGTCGAAGACAGGTGCCCATAGATTTTCTTTTCCTGTTATATAATCCTTTAGAATCAGAGCGGCGGCAACAGAGGTGCTTATACCCCATTTTCTAAATCCTGTAGCCACATAGATATCCGGTTCACTTGGTGATAACCTGCCTATGTATGGAACCTGATCCAGAGTAGTATAATCCTGGGCAGACCAGTGATAGAGCATTTCGTCTATTTCGAACACAGATTCGGCCGTATCCATCAGGTTCTGGTAATGAACCCTTGTATCCCCGCCTTGTGCGGTATTGTGGTGCTCGCCTACTACCAGAATTAGTTCGCCACCATTAGGTAAGGGGGTGGAGCGAAAAGATCTGACGGGATTTCCAGCGGTTATATAAACGCCACCGGGATACTTATCTTTTATGGTAATACCAAGGGCATAGGAGCGGCTGGGGGTGACCCGGGTAAAATACTTGCCATTCCCATCATAGAAGGGATAATGGGAAGCTATAAGGACTTTAGGAGCCTTTACACGGTAATTGGTATCTGTGGTTATGGCATAACTATTTTCCTTTTTAATATCCAGGGCCTTGGTATTTTCGAAGATATGGCTGCCATTGCCGGGGATTAAGTTGGCAACCGCCATTAAAAACTTCAGGGGATGAAATTGAGCCTGATTATCAAAACGCAAAGCCGCCTTTACATCCATAGGCAGGGGAATATCTTCAAGATAGGCAGACGCGAAACCAAGAGCAGAGGCTACATTAGCTTCATCCTGTATCGATTGGATATCCCTATCGTTTTGGGTATAGACATAGGCGGATTGCCATGAAAAATCACATTGTATATTATTTTGCTGGATCATTTGGTCGATGGCCGTGATAGCAGCCTTGTTGGCATCTGCATATTGTTGTGCCTTTTCTTGATCCATATTCGATTTAATAATAGAATAAATGATATCATGCTGGGCAGTTACTTTTCCTGTAGTACGACCTGTTGTGCCTTGCATGATCTTGTCAGCTTCTAAGACTGCGACTCTTAATCCGCTTTGTTTTAACATAATAGCGGAGGCCAGACCGGTTATCCCGCCTCCCACTACAGCCACATCTACATCCACATCACCGTTTAATTGAGAAAATTGTGGGGGTTGCACAGTCGCGATCCAATAGGATTGGATCGGCTTATCAAAATTACTATTCAGTTGAGCGCTCATAATTATTACCTCCATTTAAATTAAAGCAACATAATCACTATCTGTCACGAAAGCATGGTTAAATTTCTCTAATAATTTGCCCTTGATTGGATATAAACATACATACGGTTATCGCCCGTGTCTTCATGACCTGAAATCATATATATTCCAGCGTGGAAAAGGCATAGCATAGATTTCGTTGGCAACCATAGTAATGTGGGTTCATTATTTTGAATTACACTGGAAATTGATATTAAAATTTTAGATCATTGGGGAGGGGAGAATATGGGGAAAAGGAGTATTTTTGGCTTTGTTTTGTTTTTAACGGTACTGATATTGACCTTGGGGAGCCCATTGGCAGCTAATGACGTAAAATCACCCAAGGCTGATTTGCTGAGAAATAGATCTTCAGCCTCTGAGAATGCTGACACGGCTCTTTATAAAGAAATCCAAGCATATGGTGAGAAAAGTAAGATCGACCCTGTCGATGCCAAGGTGGATAGGGTGTGGAAAGCGATACCCGGCTATAATGGGCGAATGGTGGATATCGAAAAAAGCTACAAAAACATGGTGCAGGAAGGCAAGTTTGATGAAAACAAAATCTTTTATAAGGAGATACAGCCAAAGATCCATTTAGAGGATTTAGAGCCCGAACCTGTCTACAGGGGCAATCCGGAGAAACCAATGGTTGCCCTACTGATCAATGTAGCTTGGGGAAACGAATATATACCAACAATGCTGGAGGTACTGGAAAAGCATAAATTAACATCCACGTTTTTCTTCGACGGCAGCTGGGTGAAAAACAATCCGGAACTGGCAAAGTCTATAAAGAATGCAGGGCATGAAATAGGGAATCATGCTTATAGCCACCCGGATCTAAGTGGTTATTCCACAGCGCAGACTACGGAAGAACTCGAAAAAACGAATGATGTAATACAGGAAACCCTGGGAGTAAAGCCAAAATGGTTTGCCCCGCCAAGCGGCAGCTTTAACGCGAATACAGTTCAGGTTGCGCGCCAGTTGGGTATGCAAACTATATTATGGACAGTGGATACCGTGGATTGGAGAAAACCAGAAACCTGGGAAATGGTTAATAGGGTGGTTGGGAAAGTGGAGAATGGATCAATGATTCTTATGCATCCTACCCAGCCTACTGCTGAAGGATTGGACAAAATCATAACCGATGTTAAAGCAAAAGGATATGAACTAGGTACGGTAAGCAAACTCATGTCCGAAGAACGCATAAACTAATTGAAAGGGGATAAAGGTCAATGACTTAAATCATTGACCTTTACTTTCTGAGGATGGCTATATTCTAGCTATTGTAGCGCAAATAAACTAATAAGAAACTACTTTTTTATAAACATCTGTACATATACATATCCGTATTTAGGACTCTTTTCGATCCCTATTCCAATATGAGTGTACTTGGAATTCATAATATTTTTTCTATGGCCGTCGGAGTTCATCAGACCGCTGTGAGCCCTATCCACATTGGCGGTACCTGCCAGGTTCTCGGCTGCGGCAGAATATTTTATCCCATAACTTTTCATCATTTCAAAGGGGCTCCCATATGTAGGGGAGTTATGGGCGAAATAGTTATTATCAACCATATCTGCGGCCTTGTCCTGAGCCACAGCTGCTAGCTTGCTATCCCATTTCAAGGGCTTTAAGCCTGCGTTTATACGTTCCGTATTGACCTTGTCAATAAGCTGTCCTTTTGCACCGCCTACCCCATGTTTGGGGAGGGAAGGCTTGTCCTCTTTTTTAGGTTCTGGTTCCGGCTTAGGCTCTTCTTTTGGCTGCGATTCAGCCTCGGGCTTAGATTCTGCCTTTGGCTCAGATTTGGCCTTAGGTTTGGACTCTTCCTTTGTCGCGGACTCTGCCTTTGGTTTCGGATCAGGCTTGGCTTCCGTTTTAAGCTTGGGCTCAGTTTTCGGTTGTGCTTTAGGTTTGGACTCAGTTTTTGGCTGCGCCTTGGGCTTAGACTTAGCTTTTGGTTGTGCCTTGGGTTTTGTCTCAGCTTTTGGCTTTGCTTGAGGTTTTGAATCCACCTTGGACTTTGCCTTTTGTTGGGTTTTAGTCTCCACCTTTGGGGCTTCCTGCTTTTTAGGCTGGGGCTTATTGGCCTTTGTCGTTGCCTGTACCTTCTCTTCCTTATTTCCTGGACCGTTTACTTTTTTATCTACAGATATGTCTTGGATAGAGTCTATTTTTGCAGGCTCTTGGTCTTTCAAAGGGCTCCTTAGATCGTGATCCTGAGTTAGCCCTTTTTCTTTTATGATCCCATTATCCTTTGTGACTGACTTAGATAGTTCTTTAGGATAATTCCTGTAATTATAAGATACTGCGGTTAAATACCCCTCAGAAGGGTTGTTTGACTTATGATTAGGAATAATAATTTTATGAAAAACTGAACCTTCATTTGCGAAAGCGAGGGCTGAAGTAATTCCTGTAAGAACGATTAATGCTATTACAAAGGTTATAGTAATTTTTTTCATTAAAACCACCTCCTGTAATCCATATGATACGGCGGTGTAATCCGTGTGTAATGATTATACCATATATATACTTTAAAGGAAATATATATTTACAGATTCAAACATTTTTTATATAATATTTCTAGGAGTTGTTTGGGCATAAGAAAATTTGAAATATAGACGATAATGGATCGTAATAAGCAGAGCCATCATGAAATAAAGAAGTAGTGTTTGAATAAATATAAGGCTCTACCTTGTCTGGCAAGGCATGAGCCACAGGGGGGAGCAATATGATAAGTATACATACCTTAGGTGAATTTGACATTCGGATAAACAATAAATCCATTCTTGCTTCCATCGGCTACTCGTTTAAGTCTTTAAGATTATTTAAATATTTTCTTACTTTTCATGGCCAGAAACTTTTGCCTTATAAGGTAATTGGTGATTTCTATATGGATGAAGAATATTCCGAGCCTGTCAATGTATTAAGAACCCAAATTTCCAGGGTACGTAACATAATCGCATGGAATGAATATGGCATAAAGCCCTTTTTTACAATAGAATCAGTGGGCGGATATTACACTATGAAATTGACCAAAGATTGCTGGGTAGATTTTATAGAATTTGAAAGGTTTATGGGGGCTGGGGAAAACTTATTAACGACTGATGAAAACCAGGGGATGGAGCATCTAAAGGCAGGGCTGGATCTTTATAAAGGTGAATATCTTCCGGAACTGGTGGATGAAGCATGGGTTGTACCCATACAAAGCAGATACGACAGAACTTATATAAATAGTATAGATGCATATTTTAAGGTTTTGTCCAAGAAGGGTCTGTATAATAGGATAATCGAGATGTCAGAGAAGGCAATCCAAATAAAACCCCATGACGAGGCTATAAATATTTCCTTTATCAAAGCATTGATGGGGATTGACGACTATAGATATGCTAATGATCATTACCAATACTTTTCTACCAAGTTATATAATGACTTAGGCCTTGCTCCTACTGAAACGATGAAAGAATTGTACAAAAGATTAAAATCGGGCAAGGTAGATGCTTCTGACGCCATAATGAATCCCGGAAAGCTGGAAAAGACCCTGGTTGAAGGACTCACATACAAGGGCGTAACCGTCTGTGATAAGGACCATTTCAGATTTCTACACAACCTGGAAAAAAAGAATAAGGGCAGAAGCGAAAGGGATGCTTTTGTAGGCTTAGTTACGGTGGATAGTAAAGGGCCTATATCCTTGACCATGGAAGAGGCTGAAAAGGGAATGGAGAACCTTTGGAAAGTTATCTATAGTAATTTGAGAAGGGGAGATGTGGCAGCCAAGTGGAACGACAGCCAGGTGGCTGTAATGCTTTATGGCCTAAGGGAAGAACATCTGAATATAATAACCCAAAGGCTGAAGAATAGCTTCCATCAGGAGATGGACGATAATAAGACAACAATCAATATGAAGTACATTCCAATAGAGTAACAGGGAATAAAAATAATTTAACAGAACGACAAGATAAATGGCAGACATCGGTAAATCCGGTGTCTGTTTTATTTTTTAAAAGAAATTGATATGTAATGTTTAGGAAATCTGTAAGACATAGCAGAGGTTTATAATGGAAATGTAAGGAAATGAAGGGCACTACGAAATATAAGGCGGTGGATACAATATGGCCAAAGTATTTAGGGGATTCTTAATAGTTTTGATAGGCTTGATACTGGTAGTGACCTGTAAGACAGGGGGTCTTGCAATGGAGGGTGTCAATGCTCAAAAGGGACAAGTTGACAATAGCCAACACCCCGAAATCAGCCTGAGCCTTAATAGGCAGGCTATATCCTATTCCCCCGGAGAATTACTTAAATACAGCATTGTCATAAAAAACAACGGGATTGGGAAATTGGAATCCCTTAATATAAACGATTCATTGCTTAATAAACTGACCGATATTGCTAGTTTAGCGCCGGGGGAGGAATTGGTATTTCATGAGACGTATCCAATCCCGACGGACTTTGACGGGGAGCTTATAGCCAATATAGTCACCGTTACTGGCAATGCATACGGAATGGAGCCTTTGGATATCCAGGGCTTCGAAGCCTATATGGAAAGGTTCTCGTCAATAGAATATATTCCCGAATAGCCCCAATGGAAGGTTGGCTTAAGCCTTGGTAATTCATGGGGCTAAAGCATATCTAAAAATCTGTTGGAAGATATATTGCACTATGAGGGGTCTCGACATATACAGGACAGACATATAAAAATGGTGTCAAACTTGACACTACGAAGAAAGAATAGGAGGTCTAAGTATGAGAGGCAAGCTAATGAGGACGATTTCATTATTACTCGTATTCCTTATGATCCTGATAGCCACCGGCGCCGACTATGCAGAT
>JAAYSJ010000020.1 GCA_012518395.1 Clostridiales bacterium | reverse complement strand
TTTTAAAGCTGTATTCTTCTTTATATTTACTAATCTCTTTATCGTATCTTAAATTACCAAATACCTTATTCACTATGTAAATACGAGACATCAATTTTAATACCGGATTAAAAAGCCTCGTCATCATGACTTTTTTTCCATACAATTCAGCGATAATACTGACTAGATCGCTGGTCCTAACATATTCATCATTTTGTGGATGAAACACTCCACTTTCTGCATTATCAATAATCAGTTTAATAAGTTCACAAAGGTTCTCTATGTATAACATGCTACGTTTATTGTCCACATTAGGAAATATAGGTGTTTTCTTTGCCATAGCAACCATTTCACCAATTAGTTCACGGGTAGGGCCTTTTGTGCCTACATCCAGGTGGAATTCAAAATGTATATCCCCGGGTCGACCCATGGTGGTCAGTATGCAGCCCACCATGGTGTCCAGTTTTTCACTGGTGAACCATGATGCTACTTCCAATGTCTTGCTGGTCTCATAATATATTTTTTCTCTTAAACTATGCAAAGGTCTTTTAAGGCGCTGGGTAGTGAAAAAACCGGTGGCACCGCGGCCGATCTTATGCAGGTGGATCGCAGTTACAAAGATAGTTTCTCTTATTCCTACCTGGGAATCGGTTCCAATGGATAGCCTGTATTCATTATGGGGAGCCCGTCTTAAAAAGGTTAGAAGTAGTTCATACACCTGATCCAAACTTAAGTCCTTATAGAGACTGTTCTGGTACAATTGATCGTAAACGCCCATCACGTCCTTAGATAGAATCGACACTGATTATAATAATAATTATATATTACATATCCATTGTTGGCAATTAGGTGCCGATTTGCATTACAGTAATTTTAATTGGCTTAACCATTAAATTTTTAGAACCCATTTTATTCTGACAGATAATTATAGTATTCGAAATGGGGTTTTTGCTTGTAAAAATTGTAGAAAAAAAGGGTTTTTATCGCCAATGTAGAATATGAATATATTGGATTGGATAAGATACCAATATTACCCATAAGCCACAATATGACTTGGACTATTGCCTATAGACATTACTATTTAAGGGGATAAAAGATATTATGTTACGTCGTCGTTTGAGCCTGATCCTGATTTTATATTGTTTTATGATATTCATTACGTCATGTTCCTTTATTGAAAACAGCATTAGCGGCCTAATCCCAGGTACACGCCTTGAAGGGGGTGGGCAGGATACCCCGGATTCTGTGGACGATGGGCAATCCCCCGATATAGAAGAAGACGTGGATGCCAATGGCTCCCAACAGGTGCAAACCCAGGGGTTGCAGGGAGGGGATTCCGCAGAAGACCCTGAATACGAGGGATCTGTGAAAGGGTCAGAGCCTGAAGCGCCAGCGGAAGAACCGGAAGAGGACGTTACTGTAACTATTTCCTTTGCAGGGGATTGTACTATAGGCACTGATGAAACTTTTACATATACAAATTCCTTCCCCCATCGATTTCAGAAGGTAGACGAGGATTTTAGTTATTTCTTTGCCGGGGTTAAGGACATCTTCGAAAATGATGACCTGACCTTGGTCAATTTAGAGACAACCTTTACTACTTCTAATAAAAAGGCAAAAAAAAGGTTTCGCTTTAAAGGGGATCCTTCCTATGTAGAGATCCTAAAAGAAGGCAGTATTGAGATGGTGAATATCTCCAATAACCATATCTATGATTATCTTCAAAAAGGATTTGACGACACCTTAGAAACCCTGGAGCAGGCGGGGATACTATATTCAGGGGAAGGGCATGTGGCTTTTTATGAGACCAAGGGTATTACCATTGCCAGTTTGGGTTATCAGGGATGGAATACCGATATCAAAAAGGAAGTCAAAGGCGATATAGAAGAGGTACGGGATAAAGCGGACTTGGTTGTCGTATCCTTCCATTGGGGTAAGGAGAGCACCAATTATCCCAATGGCGTACAAAGGGAATTGGGGAGATTCGCTATCGATCAGGGAGCGGATATTGTAGCCGGACACCATGCTCATGTTATTCAGGGTATAGAAGAATACAATGGAAAATTCATTTTGTATGGATTAGGCAATTTTTGTTTTGGTGGGAATCGTAACCCCAGGGATAAAGATACTTTTATATTCCAAAGTGAATTTGTTTTTAGAGACGGTGAACTCAAAGAAAATCTAGGGAAGGTAATACCCTGTCAGGTATCCTCAGTTAAAGATGTAAATGATTATCAGCCTACCGTATTGGACGGCGAAGAGGCTAAAAGGGTAATGAAGAGATTAAAGGAATATAGCAGTGGATTAGAATATGGTATGAACTTTGACTAGGAATAGGGGTTTCATTAGAAAGAAATAAAAATTTCCACAAGAGGGAAATATGGGGGAAAGGATAAAACGACCAATTATTTGGGTGGCCTTTGCATACATAATCGGCATACTAGCAGGGGTGCTATTCAGGTGGGGGCTAGCATATTTCTATATGGGACTGGCTCTCTTAGTTTTAGGGGCAGGCCTTGCATATATGAAATGGAGGACTTTATCCCTGCCGCTCCTTCTTATCCTATTTACACTTGCTGGTGCATTTAACTCGTATATGAACAGCATTCCAGATACAGTTCTCGATGATTTGTTGGGGCAGAAGATTATTATTCGCGGCCAGGTTTTGGAGTTGACCGGTCAAAGCGAATCCAAACAATCATTTATCATAGAGGCTCATAGCCTGGAGCATTATCAAAAGAAATATAATCTAAAAAACAGAATAAAGACAACTGTTTATTCAAATTTTGATAACAAGCAGGACATCATGATAAAAGCTGGTGATTGGATAGAGGTGGAGGGTGAACTGGAAAAACCCCAGGGGCAGAGAAATCCAAAGGGGTTTGATTACAGATCATACCTGGCTCGCCGAAAGATACATTATGTATTGGGTGTCCCACAACGAAAGATCGTATCTGTCGAACCCGGAAAGTTCCCTTGGCCAAGATCATGGATAGTCCACATGAGGGGTTTTATGGCAGATGCTTATGATAGATATATAGGCGGTACGCCGGCTACGCTTCTAAAAGCAATGACCCTGGGTGAAAGATGGGCTCTGCCATCTGAAATAAAAGATCAATTTGCCATTACGGGGGTTGCCCATATTCTCGCTATTTCGGGTCTTCACATAGGTTTTTTAGTTCTTATGCTGCTTTGGCTGACCAATAAGCTGAGGCTAAAATCCGGCATGGCCTTTATTGTCCAAGGAATAGTATTATTGATTTATTGCGCTATGGTGGGCGGGAATCCTTCTGTAGTGAGAGCCACAGTCATGGCTATAGTCCTTGTGGGAGGCAGGGCAATAGGCAGAAAGGCTGACTCTTTAAATAGTATGTTTTTAGCCGCTTTTATCATACTTATATTTAAACCCCTGGATTTATGGGAGGTTGGATTTCAGCTTTCCTTCGGGGCTACTGCGGGGATTATTCTATACTCAAAAACTTTCTCTGACAAATTCAAAAGGCTGCCCCGAAATATTGCCGGGTCATTGGCAACTATGGCCTCTGCCCAGCTGGGAACCTGGCCTTTGATTGCGTATTATTTTAATATTTTTTCGCCCGTTAGTTTTGCAGCCAATCTTATTCTTATCCCCATAGCGGGTATAATGGTGACATCGGGCTTATTGTTTCCTATCCTCGTTTCTATACTGCCCATATTAGCCAGTGTCATGGGCTGGTGGCTGTGGTGGATTTGCAGCCTTTTTATTTGGGCGAACAAATGGCTATCGGGCTTTTCCTGGTCGTCACTTTCTGTAGTATCCCCAAACCTGTTGTTTCTGACAGTTTATTATATTATTTTTTTTATTATGTCAGGTCAGCGTCCTAGGTGGATAAAGAAGCCTGCCTGTATAAGTGGAATTTTGGCTTTCACGCTATTGGTATCGTTAATAATAGCGCCAATATTTGACAACAACTTTAAAGTAGTTTTTGTAGATGTAGGGCAAGGTGATTGCATATATATTAGAACCCCGGACAAAAAGCATATATTGGTGGATGGTGGGGGCAAGCCCCCGGGTATGGGTGAATTTGATGTAGGTAAAGAAGTGGTACTGCCTTTTTTGCTAAAGAACGGTGTAAGAAGATTGGATCTCGTGGTTATGTCTCATGGGCATGAGGATCATATGATGGGACTGATACCGGTGATAAAGGATCTGAAGGTAGATGCTTTTTTAGAATTTCCCCCCTGGGAGCCGACAGATGGATATAAGGAACTAAAAGGATTAGCCCAAAGAAAAGGGGTAAAATGTTTAATAGGCAAGGGCGGGGATACTTATAGGATAGGCAGGGATGTTTTTATTGATATCATATACCCTGTATCAGATAAAAATCTTTTGGAGGGATTATACGAGAACAACGAAAACAATTTATCCTTGGTTATGAATATTAGATACGGGGACATAAATCTTATGCTAACAGGCGATATAGAAAAGGGCGTAGAATCCTATCTATCTGAGCATTGGAACGAGGAAGTCTCGGTGCTTAAGGTTGCCCATCACGGGAGCAAAACCTCGTCAATTAAAGAGTGGATAAAAGTTATAAGCCCGAAAGTTGCAGTAATACAGTCAGGCAAAAACAATTTCGGTCATCCCAATCCAGATGTCTTGGAAAGATTAGAGGAACAGGGAGCCAAAATATTTAGAAATGATAATAGCGGTGCCATTACTTTTCACTTTAAAGAAGGAAGGTGTCGTATAGACACAGTAGTAAATGAGTAGATTTGGGCTTTCATTCAAGGAATAAACAGTAGTTGTAGTAGAATGATACTATACCATAAGGTTCAGTTACTAAATTTTATAAAATGGTAACCGATTGGTTTCCTTGATAGAAATAGGGGTTTCTAGGGTATATATTAAACCTATAGGTCATTATATAGACAAAAATAGAAGGGAGCAGATACAATGAAAAGGTTTTTGGATAAGGGTTGGCAGGATAGTATGAGGATAACCTTTGATTTCAACAATATGATGTTTGAGTCCTTGGGCGAGCAAGGATTTAAATGGGAGCAAATAGAAGAATTGGATCCCGTCTTAAAAAGGGCGGCAGCTTCTATGGAGGCAAAGAGGAAGGCTGGGGGGATGGCCTGGCGGGAGCTACCCTATAATCAGGGGGAAATAGTTCAGGACATTATAAATACGGCTGAGGAAATCAAAAGTAAATTTGATAATTTTGTTGTTTTGGGTATAGGGGGCTCGGCTCTAGGACCCATAGCGGTTCAACAGGCACTAAATCATATATATTATAATGAATTGCCTAAGGAAAAAAGGGGCGGTTACCCAAGACTGTATGTAGTAGATAACGTGGATCCCGAACGTATGGAAGGCCTTTTTGATATAATTGATTTAGAAAAAACCGTCTTTAATGTCATCACCAAATCGGGCAGTACCTCGGAGACTATGGCTCAGTTTCTGATAATCACTAGCCTGTTAAAGGATAGACTGGGTGAAAACTATAAAGATCATATAATTGCCACCACAGACAAAGAAAAAGGCAATCTTATAAAGATAGCTAAGGAAGAAGGTCTAAAGACCTATTACATACCCGATGGCGTCGGTGGAAGGTTCTCCGAACTATGCCCTGTAGGGCTCCTGGCAGCTGCAGCTTGTGGTATCAATATTGAAGAACTACTGGCAGGGGCAGCATATATGGATGATATCGTCAGCCAAAGGGATCCTTATAAAAACCCCGCTTATATGGCTGCAACACTGCAATACCTGGCTATGGAAACAGGCAAAAACATTTCAGTTATTATGCCCTACGCCGATTCATTGAAGTATATGGCAGATTGGTATGCCCAGCTATGTGCGGAAAGCCTGGGCAAAAGATTTGACACAGAAGGCAACGAAGTCTTTGTAGGCCAGACCCCGGTAAAGGCATTAGGGGTAACGGATCAGCACTCCCAGATTCAGCTATATACCGAAGGTCCTTTCGATAAGGTGGTCACCTTTTTGGGGGTGGGCAATTACAGGGCTGAAATGAAGATATCCGAAGGATATGAAGATATTCCGGCTGTATCCTTCTTGGGCGGGCATACAATGAATCAGCTTATCCATGCGGAACAGTTGGCTACGGAATATGCCCTTCTAAAGGCAGGGCGGCTTAATAATACCATCACTCTCCCTGAGGTCAATGCCTTTACCCTGGGCCAGCTCCTATATTTCTTTGAGGTTCAGACAGCTTTTGCAGGGGAACTGCTAAACATAGATGCTTTCGATCAGCCGGGGGTAGAAGAGGGGAAGAATGCTACCTATGCCCTTTTGGGGAGACCGGGATACCAAGACAAGAAAGCGGAGCTGGATGCAAGGCCTAAGAAAAAAGACAGGTATATCATATAGGGGGTAAGGGTTCTATGAAGGAAATCGGAGTAGGAATAATTGGTTATGGAGCTATGGGTAAGGCTCATAGTTATGCTTATAGGAATATGCCCCTCTATTACGAGGGTCTGCCCTTCAAGGTTCGATTGGTAGGGATATGCAATCGGACATTATCTAAGGCAGAAAAGGCCAAAGAAGATCTGGGTTTCGAATTCGCAACCCATGACCCGGAAGACTTGTTCACAAACGAAGATATCCAGGTAATAAATATTTGCACTCCAAATAATGTTCATAAGGATCACCTGATCCGTGCCTTAAAAGCTGGAAAACATGTGTATTGCGATAAGCCCCTGACGGCCTCCTATGAGGAGACCAAGGAAGTATTGGATGTTTTGGATTCGGTAAAGGTTTACAGCCAAATGGCATTTCAAAACCGATTTTTTCCGGCTATATTGCGGGCAAAGGAATTGGCAGAGGCGGGTTTTTTGGGAAAAGTACTTTCTTTTAGAGCAGTTTATCTTCACTCGGGATCCGTGGATCCCAATAAGCCCATAGGCTGGAAACAGGAAAAAAGTGCGGGGGGAGGAGTCTTAGTAGATTTAGGTTCTCATGTGCTGGATCTTATATATTTTCTGCTAGGTGAATATAAGGAAATCTTCGCCCATAATGTGGTTCTTTATCCCAAGCGACCCCATCCATCGGGCGGGTTGGTGGATGTTGAGGCGGAAGATCTGTCATTGCTGGTAGTAAAGATGAAAAACGGGGGTACAGGCACAATTGAATCCTCAAAAATAGCTACCGGGTCTAATGATGAATTAGCAGTTGAAATCCATGGCGATAAAGGGGCCATGAGATTTAATTTGATGGATCCAAACTGGCTGGAGGCGTATGATAATACTTTGCCTGAAGGTGATTTTGGCGGTGAAAAAGGTTTTAAAAGAATCGAATCTGTTCAGCGATACAAGAGCCCCGGAGGCGAATTCCCCTCGTCCAAGTTGGCCTTAGGATGGATAAGGGCCCATGCCCACTCTTTGTACAATTTTTTGGACAATATATACCATAACAGACCCTCTTCCCCTTCAATACAGGATGGAGCCTATATTCAATATGTTATGGATATGGCTAGAAAATCCGACAGGCTAAAGGCGTGGGTTACCCTTGATTAACCCCTTTATATAAATCCCGTAATACCTGCATCAAACTTTTCATATAATTATTTATGGGCAGGGAGAAAGAAGAATGTTGTATATTATGGGATTGACGGGGGTGATGGGTAGTAATGGAGGTATACCAGATTGCTATAGTACCGCTTATCGTTGGTATTGTGGAACTTTTTAAGAGTTTGGGGCTGCCTGGCAAGTTTTCTGCATTGACGGCTGCTCTGCTGGGCATCCTGATAGGGATCTTTTACGTATATCCAAAAGATATCCCCAGGGGCATAATCACAGGATTATCTTTCGGGCTGGCCGCATCGGGGTTGTATTCCGGGACTAAGAATACGGTAGAAGGGGTTCGGGCTATGCGGACAGTTCGAAAAAAATAGCATAACTTTAAAAGCCCCCTTTTCTAAGGGGGCTTTGTAATAGAAATCAATAAGTTTCTTTGAATACCTGGAAATGAGGTTGTTTATGGAGACAAGTGGGGCAAACTTCCGGAGCCTTAACGCCCTTATGTATATAACCGCACTTTCTGCAGATCCACTCTGTTTCTTCTTCTTTTTGGAATACCAGACCCTTATCCACGTTTTCTGCCAGCTTTAGGAACCTGGTCTCATGGCTTACCTCAGCTTTAGCAATCATGGTGAAGGCAACTGCTACCTCGGGAAAACCTTCCTCCTTGGCTTGTTCTGCAAAGGATGGATACAGGTCGGACCATTCCTCATGCTCCCCTGCAGCCGCTGCCTTAAGGTTCTCATAGGTATTACCCAGAGCCACAGGATAGTCAGCATCTATATTTACCGATGTAGGAAGCTCTCCTTCAAATCCCGCTACAAGAAATCTAAAAAATCTATTGGCGTGGATTCTTTCATTGTCGGCAGTTTCCAAAAATATTTCTTCGATTTGTTTAAAGCCTTCTTTGCCTGCCACACCTGCATATAAAAAGTATCTATTGCGGGCTTGGGACTCCCCTGCAAAGGCCTTCATAAGGTTTTCAGCGGTTTTTGTACCTTTTAAACTTTTCATCATATTTCCCCTCCCATTATAATTAGAATCTATGTATGTGTATTTTATACTGAAACTATGGAAAAAGGCAACATTAAACTTCGATACTGCTATATTTTTTCCCTGCTAAGGCATATAGCCCGTAGAGACTTGGGATCGATAACAGAACCAAAATGGATGTCAGAGCCCCATAGATCCAGAATTCAGTGATGTTAGCCAGGATCATCAAGATGGTGATTATTCCTAGTAAGCCAATAACAAAGAAAGAGATCAGAACCCCGAATAAGACGTTTAGATTTTGTTTAATTGCCTCTTGGGGATTATTCCATTCCATCTTAGGTCTAAGGACATCTACCATAAGATCCAGGATGTTGATAAGGTTGTTGGCCAAGCCACCGATCAGGATTATGATTATTAGCCTGTAAATAGCTATATCCCAGACGAAGAATGCGGTGATGGCTATAATAATCTGGCCTGCTAATGACAATATATTGCTATGAAGCAGCTTTGAAAGGATCTGTTTCCCGGGGGGTGCCGGAATCATCTTTGAAATCCAGAATGTATTGCCCTCCCTGGATAAAGAGGTACAAGAGATCATATTCATACTGGACCCAAAGATCATGATCCCCAAAACTATAAAAACAAATATTAAAGCATTATCCGGATTTTTAATGAAAGTTAGCACTTCGTCCATTTCTCCTGATTTTGTAAAGAAAGGCATGACCAGAAAAAATGGAATCATTATCATACCGACTAAGCCATTTACCACATAGATGGGAGTACGCATATACAGTCTCCATTCCCTTTTAAACAGGGAAACTACAGGAGAGGATATCTTGCCAGCATTCCTGACCATCTCTTCATTTGACAAGATTTTTGTTTTTTTCCTTGTCTCCTGTCCTGCGAGATAACTTTTGTAAAAGAATCTATTGGATAACCATAGAAAGACTACGACAAGACCTAATGAGACAATTACAAACAGGAGAAAATAAGCCCAGCCTTGCAGACCGTGTTGGGATAATCCCAGCGTGGCCCATAGGCTGGGGGGGAATTTGCGCCCTATTGACTGAATCAATTGGGAATTATTCTGGACAAGACCTTTAATAAATTCACCTTCGTTACCCTGGGGAAGGGATTGGGTTATCAAGTTGATCCCTATACCTGCAGCCACCCCAAAAAGGCTTCCGATAACTACGATCAGATCCTTACTCCTTCTGATATTTGCAAAACGCATTAGAATTATCACAAAAATAGCAGAGATTATTAAAGGTAAAACAGGGGCTGTAAGAATTAGAATAAAGCCTTTTAGCCAGTATAGGGCACTCATTTGGGAACCAAGCCCGTATATTATGAGGGCAGGAAGGAGCATAGGAAGAGCTATAAGGTATTCGCTTATAAGTATGGTAGTAAACTTTACCCCCAAAATAGTTCTGGGTTTTAGGGGCAGGGGGATTAGAATATTCATATCGTTGGAGAAATAGAAAGCCGACATTACATAGAAGATACCGAAGATAAGGATGATAAGCTGAGTCGCCATAAAAGAAAAGGTAAGAACCAATTCCGGGCTGCCTATGGATTGACCCCCTATAAACAGGCCAAGTAACAAAAAAACATACATAGTCAAAATGGACCCGCCGCCTACCAATATACTAAAGGCCACAAGGATAGGCTCCCATAGACGCTTCTTGCTCTTGGTAAAGCGATATTTAAGGGCGGATATGCCAAAAAAGACATTCAGGTTAGTTTTTAATAGAGTAAGGAAAATTTTCATGATTCTGTCAGCTCCAAAAAAATGTTCTCCAAGGAATCGGCTTGCTCGCCGTGTCTTAGTTCATCTATGGTACCTATAGCGATAAGCCTCCCTTTATTGATTATTCCAATACGATGGCATAGCTTTTCGGCCACCTCTAGTATATGGGTAGAGAAGAATACTGTATTACCTTGATCACAATGCCTTTTCATATACTCTTTCAGAAGGTGAGAGGATTTAGGATCCAACCCTACCATGGGTTCGTCCAAGATCCATACTGACGGACTATGCAGGAGGGCACCAGTAAGTACTATCTTTTGCTTCATTCCATGAGAATAGCTTTTTATAAGATCGCCAACGGCGTCCCTTAAGTTAAACATATTCAGCAGATTCGCTATTCTTTCCTGCCTTGCTTCAATAGGGACCTGATACATATCGGCCATAAAATTAAGGTATTCCATACCTGTTAACCGGTCATAGATATCAGGGTTGTCGGGAACATACCCAATGTTTTGTTTTGCTTCTATAGGATCCTTAGCATTGTCGAAGCCTGCAAGACTGATCGTGCCGCTATCCGGGGTCAATAACCCCACCATCAACTTTATGGTGGTTGTCTTACCTGCACCATTAGGGCCTAAAAATCCAAAAATTTCACCGGGTCTTACATGAAGATTTAAATCATCGACGGCTTTTACTGCTCCCTTGTTATAACTTTTGGAAAGATGTTTGATTTCTATCATAAGTTCCCCTCTATAGTTTTATAGATTTTAACACTGGACTTATTTTATCACCTTTAGCCAATGATTAAAAGGGAATCTATGCTATAATTGTATATATCTGAATCGGGGCATAATAATAAAAATCCCTACAGAAAGGTGGATAAACATGGGGTATATGAAGAAGTACCATGAGTGGCTGGAGAATCCAATAATTGATAATGCCACCAAAGAAGAACTGAGATCCATTGCAGAAAATGAAAAAGAGATAGAGGATAGATTTTATAAAGATCTGGAATTTGGCACGGCCGGGCTAAGAGGTGTTATAGGCGCGGGATCTAACCGTATGAACCTTTATACCTTAGGGAAGGCAACCCAGGGGCTGGCCAATTATATTATAAAACAGGGAAAAGAGGCCATGGAAAAAGGTGTGGCCATAGCCTACGATTCCAGGCATATGTCGCCGGAATTTGCAGAAAGGGCGGCTTTGGTTCTAAACGGGAATGGTATAAAAGCTTTCTTATTCAGTGAGCTGCAGCCCACCCCCGTATTATCCTTTACTATAAGACATTTAGGAACCATTTCCGGGATAGTTATAACCGCAAGTCATAACCCCTCAGAATATAATGGGTACAAGGTTTATTGGGAAGACGGCGCTCAAGTAGCATTGGAGCGTGCCAATGGGATAACTGGTGAAATAGACCGGATAAATGATTTCAACCAAATCAAGGCCTTGGACAGGAAAGAGGCTCTTGAGGCAGGCCTGCTTAATGTAATCGGTGAAGAGGTGTTGAAAGCATATATAGATAGGGTTGTCGCTCTATCCCTTAATCCTGATATAATTAAAGGATCGGGAAAAGATCTTAAAATAATTTACACGCCCCTTCATGGGTCAGGGAACAAGCCAGTGCGTCGGGTTCTTAAGGAAACCGGTTTTGAAAATGTAGCTGTGGTGCCTGAGCAGGAACAGCCTGACCCCGATTTTAGCACTGTAGGATATCCCAACCCAGAGGAACGCAGGGTATTTGAATTGGCCATTAAAATGGCGCAGAACAGCGGTAACGATACGGATATAATTGTAGGCACAGACCCTGACTGTGATAGGGTAGGGGTGATAGTTAAAGACGATTTAGGTGAATACATAGCGCTAAATGGCAACCAGATCGGGGTATTGCTAGTGGATTATATATTAGGTTCCATGAAACGTTCAGGTCGGCTACTCCAAGACGGTGTGATAATAAAAACCGTTGTAACAAGCAAGCTGGGCGAAAAAATTGCCCAATCCTATGGTGTAGAGGTTATCAATACCCTAACTGGCTTTAAATTTATCGGTGAGAGGATGAAAGAATTTGAGGAAACCGGATCCCATACCTTCTTATTCGGTTATGAGGAGAGCTATGGCTACCTTGCCGGAGATTTTGTACGGGATAAAGATGCGGTTTCCGCCACATTGCTCATATGTGAGATGGCAGCCTGGTATAAATCAAAGGGCATGAGTCTATATGAAGGTCTTTTAGAACTGTGGGAAAGACACGGCTATTTCTGCGAGGGCCTTAAATCTATGGAGATGGAAGGCAAAGCTGGTATGAGAAAAATCAGAAAATTAATGAGGGGCTTACGAGACAATCCGCCAAGGTTACTATCGGGGAAAAAGGTTTCGATCATCGACGATTACCAAGAAGGCAAAAGTTACAACCTACTCGAGGGTACCGCAGGGGATATAGAATTGCCTGCTTCAGATGTTTTACGATATACTATAGAAGACGATTCACGGTTCGCAATCAGGCCTTCGGGAACTGAACCCAAAATCAAACTGTATTTTTCTGTCCGGGGACAGGACTTAGGGGATGCCCGGGAAAGGCTCCAAAGGCTGAAAGATGATGTAACAAAGCATATAGAAAATTAAATATGAAGGGGTATTAGGGACAGATGAGGGATACTTTTTTATTTGATCTTGACGGGACTTTGCTTCCCATGGATATGGACAAGTTTATCGAGCTGTATTTTTATGAAATGAGCAAGCATTTTCACGATATGATTGACGGCAGAGTGCTGGCAAAACATATTTGGAATTCGACGGAAGCTACTGCAAAGGACTTAGACCCCAGGCCTAACGAGGAAAAATTTATGAAATATTTTGCAAAAGCCCTGGGAATCGACGATCTGACGGAGTATCGGCGTCGTTTTGACCATTTCTATGAGGAAAGGTTTGACCGGGTAAAGAAATGCGTTGTAGAAATGCCTATAGTAAAGGAATCTGTAGACCTATTAAAGGAAAAGGGGTACAATTTGGTCATTGCTACCAACCCCATATTCCCTATAAAGGCAGTGCATAAGAGGATAGAATGGGCAGGGCTTAATGTTCAGGATTTTTCTTATATTTCCAGTTACGAAAAAAATAATTATTGCAAACCCCATCTGTATTTTTATAACGAGGTATTGGATGCTATAGGCAAAGATCCTGAGGAATGCTATATGGTGGGAAACGATGTGCAAGAGGATCTGATAGTGGAGAAGATAGGTATGGAGACTTTTCTGATTACAGATTTTATGATAAACGCAGGAAATCAAAAAATCGTAAGTCATCATAAGGGGGATTATCAGGATTTCTATAATTTTGTTAAAAGCCTAGAAGTTGCTTAGAAGGCTGAAAAAATTGAACCTCTATTTTTTATATCGTAAAACTTAAGTATTATTAAAAATAAGATATGGCATAGCCTAAAAGTTATAGGGTATGCCATATTTTTTGAAATCATATAAGATCAATTTATCAGATCTTGTCATTGCAGCCTAGTACATTTACGATCTTGTGACCTACTATGGTACGGATCGCATCCCTGGCTGGAGCTAAGTATTGTCTTGGGTCAAATGCCCCGGGGTTTTCTGCCATAAACTTGCGGATAGAGGCAGTCATGGCCAGCCTGATATCAGAATCGATATTGATCTTACATACCGACATAGAGGCAGCTTTTCTTAGCATTTCTTCAGGTACACCTTGAGCCCCCGGCATCTCACCGCCATATTTATTTATGATCTCAACGTATTCTTGGGGTACTGATGAAGCCCCGTGAAGGACTATGGGGAATCCGGGCAGTCTTCTTTCTACTTCTTCCAAAATATCAAAGCGTAGCCTTGGTTCTCCTGTAAACTTAAAAGCCCCATGGCTGGTACCTATGGCAATGGCCAAAGAATCCACCCCGGTTTTTTCAACAAATTCCTGAACATCGTCAGGATCTGTGTAGGAGGAATCCTCTTCTGATACGTTAATCTCGTCTTCAACACCTGCAAGCCGTCCTAATTCACCCTCTACCACTACCCCATGATCATGGGCATAATCTACTACCTGTTTGGTGAGCTTGATGTTTTCTTCCAAAGAAAGATGGGAACCATCGATCATAACCGAGGTAAAACCACCGTCGATACAGGATTTACAGAGCTCAAAGCTATCACCGTGATCCAGGTGAAGGGCTATGGGCAGATCAGTATCCTCTAGGGCTGCCTCTACCAGCTTCATAAGATATGCATGCTTGGCATACCTTCTTGCGCCGGCCGAGACCTGAAGAATAAGCGGGGCGTTGTTGGCTTTTGCAGCTTCTGTAATACCCTGGATAATCTCCATATTATTTACGTTAAAGGCACCAATAGCATATCCATTATCGTAGGCTTTTTTAAACATCTCTGTCGTTGTTACTAATGGCATATAATCACTCCTTAAATAGTTTGCTAAAAAATTGACTAAGTCCATTCTACCAAATTCGGTAGAAAAATCAAGAATTATTCATAATCTGATATTTCGGCGCTGGCTGCTACTAACATCTCCTGCATCCTTTGTATCAGCATCTCGGCAGCCAGGTAGACATTGCCACAACCTGTGGTTATAACTACATCCCCGGGTTCGACCCTGTCTGACAAAAAATTTACTACATCTTCAAAGGTGGGGAGATATCTGCATACTTTACCCCTTGCCTTAAGGGCATCCACCAAATCCAGTGCATGGATTTCACCTGTATCCTGTTCTCTGCCTCCCATAATATCGGTAATAATGACCTCATGGGCACCATGGAAAGCATCGAGAAAATCATCAAATAGCAGCTTAGTCCGAGAAAAAGTATAGGGCTGGAAAACGCACCATAGCTTTTTATGGGGATAGTTTTGGGCGGCTTCTAAGGTCAACCTTATCTCGGTGGGATGATGACCATAATCATCTATAATTGTAACGCCTTCAACTATGCCTTTGGTTTCAAATCTCCTATGGGTGCCTGTATAGGAGGCTAAGCCATAGCGAATAACCTCTTGGGAAACCCCTAAAGCCCAAGCGGCAGCAATAGCAGCCAAGGCATTATATATATTATGTTTCCCAGGCACATTCAGTGTGAACCTGCCCATATCCTGGTTTTTATATGAAGCCCTAAAGGATACATTTCCTCTTTTATCATATTTTAAATCCTGTGCTACCCAATCGGCTTTACCGCCTATGCTAAAGGTGATATTGTGTCTTTTAACCTCGGTCATAAGCCTGTTTACCAAAGGATCATCAACACAGCCAATAAGAAATCCGTTATCGGGCACAAGATTCGCGAACTTATAAAAACTATCGTATATCTCGTCCATATCCTTGAAATAATCAAGGTGGTCGTTATCAATATTTAAAACTATGGCCATATAGGGATCCATTTCTAAAAAGCTCCCGGAAAATTCACAGGCTTCTACAAGAAAATAGGAGCCTTTGCCGACTCTTACATTACCGCCGATGCCATCCAATTTCCCTCCGACAAAGATGGTCGGATCGAGTTGAGCCTGGGTCATGATAATGGATAGCATAGAGGTAGAAGTAGTCTTACCATGGGTGCCGGCAACAGCGACGGAACGTGGGAACTCGCTCATAATCTGACCCATGAGGGCGGCTCGGTTTAAAAGGGGGATGTTCTGCTTCTTTGCTTCAGCCATCTCCGGGTTTTCGCCGTTAGTTATAATAGCTGAAGTAAAGACTACCAGATCAGCACCCTCTATATTAGAGGCCTTATGGCCTATTGCTATTTTTATTCCCTTATTTTGCAAGTCACTTATAATATAAGAATCCATAACATCAGAACCGGTGACGTTATATCCTTTTGTATGAAGATATTCTGCCAAACCGCTCATGCTTATGCCGCCGATCCCAATAAAATGGATCCTTTTATTCTTATATTGTTTTATATCTATATATTTCATAGTAATTCACCTCACAATATCATGACACTTGTCCATTATACTACCTTTATATCCATTTATCAACGATTTTGATGGATAAACGCCTACTTCTAACTTTTTCAAGTCCTAATCGGCTATATAAATATATCTGTCTCTTTAGCCTTTTATACCGGAAGCTGGAATAAGGAAATAATTATGGTATAATTATAGACAAATTACAGAATATTTTACAAGAATTATTCAATATCGGTTTTTGGCCGGTGTGACTTACACAGGGAAGGGGACAGTATTATGGGTATAATTGAAACATTGAGGGAAAAAGTATTGTTATTTGACGGGGCCATGGGCACTATGGTGCAGCAAGCTGGGCTTGAGGCAGGTCGTCAGCCCGAATTATTTAACATAGAACACCCTGATGTAATTACATCGATACATAAAGCATATAAGGAGGCGGGGTCTGATATTATTACCACTAATACTTTCGGGGCCAATGAATACAAGCTCCAGGGAACTGGCTTTAGTGTTGAAGAGATAGTGGAGCAAGGGGTAAACTTGGCGAGACAGGCAGTCGGCGACAGTGGCTGGGTGGCATTGGATATCGGCCCAATAGGCAGGCTCATCGAACCCAACGGTTCCCTAACCTTTGACGAGGTATACAATGCGGTGACCAAGCAGATAAAGGCCGGTTATAAGGCCGGCGCAGACCTGGTGATAATCGAGACGATATCCGACCTATATGAGATGAAGGCAGCAGTACTGGCAGTCAAGGAAAATTCCACCTTGCCGGTTTTTTGCACTCTTACCTTCGATACAGGTGGCCGAACTATGATGGGTACCGACCCTCAAACCGCAGTCAATGTATTGGAAGGGCTTGGTGTTGATGCTGTAGGAGCCAATTGTTCAATGGGGCCAAAGGAATTATTACCTATAATAGAAGAAATATTAAGTTATGCCCGCATACCTGTAATAGTACAGCCCAATGCAGGGCTCCCCAGATTGGAAAATGGGAAAACCGTCTTCTCTGCGGATCCAAAGGAATTTGCCTTTTATGGAGCTAAAATGGTCAAAAAAGGGGTTAGAATCATTGGTGGATGTTGTGGTACTAATCCTGAATTTATAAGGGAATTGAGAGCAGAGGTTCAGGAGATGTTGGATAGGCCTTGGGAACCTGCTGCTTTGCCGGCAAAAGTGACCGCCCTATCCTCATCTGCTAACACGATAGTGATAGATGGAGACATAAAGCTAGTGGGCAATCGAATTAACCCTGGCAACAAAACCATAGAGAAAGCTTTTTTTGAAAACGATATTGATGAGATCATATCCGAGGCCATTGAACAAAAGATGGCTGGCGCCCATATATTGGATATCAATATGGCCGACTCAGAGATACCCCCTATTTCAGAATTGGTTAGGGAAATACAGGGTATGACTAATATGCCTCTTATGATAAGTTCGAAAGATCCACAAATTATAGAATATGGACTAAGGGCATGTAACGGAAAACCAATGGTCAATTGTGTAACAGGTGACAAGGATTCAATGAGTTCGATCTTCCCTATAGCAAAAAAATATGGGGCATGCGTAGTGGGTTTGACAATAGAGAAGGGTATAGCCCCAATGACAGCTCAAGATAGGTTTAAAATTTCTGAATCTATAATAAACACTGCATTGGAATACGGGATACCTAAAGAGGATATTTTAATTGATCCCTTAGTTTTTGAGGATACCGAAAAACCAGAGTATACAGAAGAGGCACTAAAAGCAATAGAAATAATCAAAACCGGATTAAAGGTTAAAATTATTGTCGGCACCTGTGTGAGAACAGGTTTTGGGGCGCGGTTTGATTCTCCAAAACCCGATTTATTGGAAAGAATGATAAAAAGGGGTATTGATTTAGTGGCCCTTGATCCCATGGATGACGACTTGATGGAACTGGCAAGAATGAGCTGATGGAACTGATAGGGTGTGCAGACATACTTGTTCGATAAAAAGTCATTAGGCAAGAAAATGTCTCATAAGCCTATGGCCTTCTTGAATAAACACTCCTGTTTCTGCCGCTTGAAGTTCATCGTACCCTGTTATAGCCCCATGGGATTCATTGCTTTTTTGATAAATAGTATAGGGTACCGGCTCAGATGTATGGGTTCTTAAAGCCAATGGAGTAGGGTGATCGGGCAAGATCATTATTCTGTAATCAGTATAACCTTCCAGCCCCTTTAAAAGAGTGTCTATTACCAACTCGTCTATAAGTTCAATGGATCTTACCTTGTTTTCGATTTCTTTTCGGTGCCCACACTCGTCCGGAGCCTCAATATGTATATATACAAAGTCCTGCCCCAAATCCAATTCTGCTAGTGCGGCTTCGGCTTTGCCTAGAAAATTCGTATCTATATTCCCCGTAGCGCCGGGTACATCTATAGATCTGAGCCCTGCACAGATACCTATGCCTTTTACTAGATCCACAGCTGAGATGACTGATCCTTTTTTACCATAGGATTCCTTAAAAGAGGGCAATAAAGGCTTACGACCTTCTCCCCACAGCCATATGGAATTGGCGGGGTTAAGGCCCCTTTCCATTCTGGAAATATTTACTGGATGATTCTTCAATATTTCATAGCTACCCTTCATCATAGCCAAAAGTTGCTTGTTTACTTCGCCCTTGGGCAGATAATTGGTTATAGGCTTTTCCAATATATCATGGGGTGGGGTAAGACCCAGGCTTTCAGAACCTCTATTCCATACCATGCAATGGCGATAGCTGATGCCAGGGTAAAAGGAATAATCCGAATTATTATAGCGTTGTTGAATAGACTCCATCAGCTCCCCTGATTCCCCTGTAGTAATTTCATCAGAGCTATAATCCAGCATTACCTTATTTTCATATTCTTCATTATCAGACAGGGTAACAAGATTGCAGCGCAAAGCGATATCCGTATCTTTTAAAGATATACCCATGCTGACGGCCTCCAGCGGTGAGCGCCCAGTATAATATTGCCTAGGGTCAAAGCCCATGACGGACAGGTTGGCTACGTCGCTGCCGGGAGGAAGCCCATCGGGTATGGTTTTAACAAGTCCCGTTTCCCCCTTACGTGCTAAAAGATCCATATTGGGTTTTCTTGCAACTTGAAGGGGGGTCTTCCCATCTAATTCCGGCACAGGGGTATCAGCCATCCCATCCCCTAAAATCACTACATATTTCATCTTGATCATTCCTTAATTTAAGTAGGGGCGGTCTTTGACCGCCCGCTCATTTTCCTTTGCAAAGTTGGGTCAATGCAGTAGAATAATATATAACAAATACTATACCAGAAAACTTAAAGTTGTCCATAGGGGCAGAGAAAGCAAAACTCAAACGGATTCTGTTAAAAATATATAAGAAAGGCAGGAAAAGAGACATGAAGGATAGGAATTATATTTTGACCTATGATATCGGGACTACTGGAAACAAAACTACGGTATTTAATGAAAGAGGTAAAAAACTCTGGTCTGTAGTGGCAGGTTATGACACCATCTATCCGAAGCCGGGCTGGTCGGAACAGCGGCCTGACGATTTTTGGCATAGCGTAATAAAATTGACTAAGGAGCTGGTAGATGTTTTAGGCCTGGAGCCCGGGGATATAGGGGCTATCGGTATTAGCGGGCATATGAACGGTTGTATACCAGTAGATAGACAAGGGCGGGTGCTCTTTAATAATATCATTCATTCTGACAGTAGAAGCGGCAAGCAATGCAAGGATATCCTGAGAACATACAGCAGCGAATACATATATAGCATTACCGGCAACAGGCTGGATCCCCATTATACCCTCCCTAAAATATTGTGGTTAAAAGAGCATTATCCCCAGATCTATAATAAGGCGGCCTATTTTTTAAATACCAAAGATTATATAGTCTATATGTTAACGGGACAGTTGGGCATAACTGATTATTCTGACGCATCCCTGACCTGCATGCTTGATCTTAAGACCATGAGCTGGTCAGAAGAATTGGTGACAGGTGTGGGTATAGATATGGATAAGCTGCCCAGACTGGTGAACTCCCATGATATTGTTGGTGGCCTATCAGAAGAAGCTGCGGAGATATTAGGATTAAGGGCAGGCATCCCTGTGGTCGCAGGCGGTGGTGATGGTGCCTGTGCTACCAAAGGAGCCGGGGTTACAAGGTTAGGGATGGCCTATAACTATATTGGAAGCAGTTCCTGGATATCCACTATGAGCAAGGATCCTGTTCTTGACAATAAGGCAAGGATTTTTAATTTCTGCGATTTAGACGGTGTTCACTATAATG
>JAAYSJ010000191.1 GCA_012518395.1 Clostridiales bacterium | reverse complement strand
GCGGACTGAAACAGTTTGCAAACATTTTTGTTTATAAATATAATAGTATATGATATATAACACCCTATGAGCGGAGGGCTCTAAATGAAAGTCATTCGTCATATTTGGTATAAGTACCTAAGTGTTCCCTTCCGTAAAAAGATAGTCATTACCCTAACTATTCTCGCATGTATACTCACTATATATATCAGTTTATTTTCCTATAAAATTGCCACGAAGACTATATTTAATATGAGCGTACGCTTGTCTGAAAATAATACTACTTCGACATACACCCTTTTAAAAAACTATTTCCAATCAATCCAAAACGTCCTTACCCAATTCATTAGGCAACCCGAGCTAAGAATTATTTCAGAAAGCAAAAAGTTAGATCAAAACCAAGTAACACAAACTACTATTGAATTGGATAAACAAGTTAAAAAATTTATATCTCTTTCTCATAGTAATAATGCGCCTTTTGAGTTTATACAAATTCATTGCAAAAATGGTTTTACTTACCGATATGGTAGCCATTACGAATCGCCATACGATGACTTTGCTTCCTGTGAACAATACTATATGGAAAGAGGTATAATAGACCATGATTATTCCCCAGCAGTCTGGGGTGATTTTGCGTTGGTTAAGAGCGACGTAGGGTTTAATATTCCGGTTTTGATAAATATTAGGGGAATCTATGATTCAGTTACTTTAGAGCGCATAGGTATTATTATATCTGCTATTCCCGAAGAACATATATATAACATATACTCAGGTTTTACCGAAGACGCGCTTTTGCTATTTCATGACGGCACCTTGTTTTCGGGCCAGGATAAAAAAAAGCTAGGTGAAAAACTTGAAGACAAGGCTCTTCAAGAAAATGTACTAAATTCTGCGCATGATATTGGTACTATAAGCTATAAAGATAATAGGGAAACTAAACTCGTATCTTTTCATAAGCCATTCTCTGATTACGTTTATCTTGTAGTTCCTTTTGACTATTACAACGGGGTTAAAAATAAAGAAATACGCCAGTATATTGTATTTACGATCTTTATAGCCTTCACTTCCATGACCCTTGGCATTATTTTTGCCTTTTTGATTTCTAAGGGTCTATCCCACTCGATTGAAAATCTTAAAGGTATTGTGCAGCAAGTAAACGATGGGGATCTAAACGCCCGTTATGATTCTTCTAATAGCCCCCCGGATGAGATTAGCTATCTGGGTCAAAGTTTCAACGAAATGTTAAACAGAATTAATTCCTTATTCAAACAACAAGAACAAAATATAAAAATTCAACATAATCTTGAATTGAAGCTCCTTCAGTCTCAGATCAACCCTCATCTATTATATAACACCTTAGATTCAGTACTTTGGGCATTACAAACTGGAGAAAACAATAATGCGGAAAGTATTATTGTTTCATTAAGCCAATTTTTCAAAATTTCTTTATCTAGCGGGGATAATCTTATACCGCTAAAAAATGAAATAGCCCTTATAGATAGCTATATTAATATCCAGTGCCTTGCCCGAGAGAAGAACATTACTATCCGTTATAATATTTGTGAAGATCTGCTTTCTTATCGTATAATCAAATTATCTATTCAACCTTTGGTAGAAAATGCAATTATTCATGGGTTCTCTGGATATAGGGATGATGGTACTATTATCGTTTCGGCCCAAGTAAAGGACAAAAAGCTTGTATTAACTATTGAAGATAATGGGATCGGAATTATGGAAGACGAACTCTTAAGGATTAATAGCTTTTTATCGACTTATCCCCCTAGATCTAATATGAAGCATTTTGGCCTTTATAACATTAATAGGCGAATCAAAAATATCTTTGGGGATTCATATAACGTAGTACTTGAAAGTGAAATGGGGAATTATACAAGAGTCATTATGACCATACCATACAGATATCAGTCACAATTTGCATAACACCAATTAGGAGGTAAAACACTGTGTATAATGTCATGATTGTAGACGACGATAAACCGATACGTAATAGATTGAAAGCTATTATCCCCTGGAATGAAATGGGTCTGTCTTTTGTATGTGAAGCTGGAGACAGTGATACTGCCATGGAACTCTTTAAGGCTCACCACCCTAAAATAATCATAATTGATATTAATATCCCCATTATTAATGGTTTGGAACTGGCGGAGGAACTTGCAAATTTAGATCCAGAAGTGTGCTTCATTGTGATAACAGGATATACCAATTTCGAATACGTAAAAGATTCTGTGAAATTAGGAGCCATAGACTTAATATCAAAACCCATTCTTGAACAGGAAATACGAATGAGTCTTCAAAAAGCCATAGATTCTTTTGAAATGCAACGCACACAAAAAATCAAATCACAATTTAACCAGATGCTGTTAAAGGAAAACTTACCTATGATCAGGGAGAACTATGCTTCCCTCATTCTTAGGGAAGGCATTGACTACAAAAGTCAGGATTCAAGCCTTATACACAGCAAACTAGGCACACTCGGTATAGACATTAAGGGCAAATATTATCATGGTGCAATAATTTCTCCAGAACTTGATCGATCCCAATACAAGGATGCAGATCTGTTGCTCTTCTCACTAAAGAATATCAGTGACGAGATTATGGCGGAATCAAAATTCAAGCTATTTTCCTTTTATGATAGTGCAAACTATCTTAACTGTATGATTAGCTCCAATTTTATTAATAGCGACAATATACTAGAAGAGACAATCCGGGAAATACACGAGAAACTCAAATTTTACTTTGATCTTTCTCTTCATTCCGGTATTGGCAGGAATGTAGATTCTTTAAGCCTATTGCCTATCTCCTTTCAAGAGGCCCTAACCGCAATGGGATATAGAGGAGCTATTAATGATGATGATGTCGTCCATTACAAGAATATCCGTCAGATAAATCCCCGCTATAAAAGGCAAGGTTTTGATCAAAGAGAATTAATTTTAAGACTTTCAAAGGCTTTCCGTTCTAACAGGTACCAGGAAATAGCTGAACAAATTAGTCTATACTTTGCTAATTTAAAGCCATCATCCCCCCATAGTGAAAGAATAGCAAAACAATTTGCTCTGGAGTTCATATCTACGATTATATCTGATAGTTTTTCCATGGGCGTTCAACCAGAGACAATAGTAGAGTGCTCCAGCGTTTTTACAAACATATTTAGCTGCGATATGCACAACCTTCAGCTATATGTTTGCAAACTGGCTAAGCAATTACTCAATGGTTTATTTCAAAAGCAACAGGACTACTATCACCGGCTAATTGGCATGGCAAAACAATATATTCATGAAAACTTAAGTAATGAAAAGCTTGATCTGGAGATGGTAAGCAACCATATAGGTCTTTCAAAAATATACTTTTGCAAGCTATTCCATAAGGAAGAAGGCGTTAGCTTCACAGATTATTTAAATTACCAGCGTATAGCCAGAGCAAAAGAACTCCTATGGAACAGTCATCTTAAAGTCTTTGAAATCAGTTATGAAATTGGCTATAGTAATCCAAAATATTTCCATTATGTTTTTAAACGACTAACCGGGGTTACCCCTCTTGAACACAGGAATAGCATGTTGCATAAGAATACCAGTGCGACTCAATAATTGATATTTATCCATATCAGTCGGTAACTACAATAAACTAACCCAATTTTTTCGGCCATAAGGCTACTTAATTTTATCGTCAAATGGTCGATAGAATATGTGGCCCATATTGTTACATAGGGTTCTAGTTTAAATCAAAGACTATAGGTAGCCTGTAGGCAGATAGAAATTGATTACAAGGAGGCAACGCCCTTGAACCGAGTTCTGGATCATAAATGGGATTTGGACAAGAAAGAAGTCATTGCCCTCCAGAAGACCCTTGCTGGGGGAGTCATAAGGGAGGATTCATTTGAAAGGTTAAAATACATTGTTGGAGTGGATGTTGCCTATCGCAACAGAGATGATATAGTTTCTGCTGCAGCTGTAGTGCTGGATGTAGATACCCTTGATATTATTGAGACTAAAACGATTAACGACATTGCAAAATTTCCATATATACCTGGTTTGTTTTCACTTAGGGAATTGCCCCCCATCATAAATGCTTTGGAACAATTGACAATTACTCCGGATCTACTTGTTTGTGATGGAAATGGCATTGCCCACCCCCGACGGTTCGGGATAGCTTGCCATCTGGGTATACTCTTTGATATTCCGGCTATAGGTTGCGCAAAGACAAGATTGACGGGCGAGCACAGCCAGGTGGGTCCGATAAGGGGCGATTTCGTTCCCCTTATCGATAGGGACGAGGTTATAGGCAGTGTGTTAAGAACGCAAAATGAGATTGACCCCGTTTATGTCTCACCTGGGCATCGCGTTTCCCTTGAGACAACCCGTAAATTAATTTTAAAATTATCACCCCGTTACCGGCTGCCTGAGACTACACGCCTTTCCGACAGATATGCTAGAAGGGCTTTGGCCGAAATATGAAATCGGATATTCTAATTGGTTCTGTTAAAATGAACTTCTTATATTCCTATAGAGACACACCTTTACAGACATATATACAAATTTTCCTTGCCTATGGTGATATCGTCGTTTTATAATAGATATGTTATAAAAAAAGGCTTATCATTTCAAAATCAGTTGGATCGTCTGATTTTGCTCTTCAACCAATATATTTTTTGTATCATATGGATTAAGGGATATGTTTTGTATTATGCCCTTGGAAATATAAAGTGTTTAGTGCAAAACATACAGGCGGATACATAAATAATATTATATACGATCTCCGGGATTTATCCTATTATCTTATTGATTTCACAAGCAAGGAGATGTAATTGATGAAAAAGTTAGGCTTTATTGGCGTCGGTGCAATGGGCAGGGGTATGTGTGATAATCTTATTAAAAAAAGCGGCTGCCCAATGACTGTTTATGATTTGTCCCTCGAAAATAGAAAATACTTTGAAGGTAAGGCCACAATCGCAAAGTCATCATTAGAGGTTTTTAAAAACAGCGATATAGTATTTCTTTCTCTTCCTGATTCGAAGACTGTAGCTACTGTAACGGATGAATTTTTAAACGATGGAGTTAGGGGTAAAGTCGTTATTGATCTGTCAACCAGTTACCCCATGGCCACAAAACAATTGTATGAGCGTTTTAAGGAAGAAGGCGGAGTATTTATAGATGCGCCCCTACTAGGCGGACCTGCTGATACAGCCGCAGGTAATGCTCCTTGTATGATATCCGGGGATAAAGACGAAATCGACAAGGTCATGGATCTTATAGCTTGCTACGCAAGCCCGATTGATTTTGTAGGTGAGGCTGGAAATGCCCATACTATAAAGTTGGCTATGAATTTCACCGGACTTACCTACGCTGTAACCGCAGCTCAGATGTTCCCCCTTATGGAGAAGATGGGTATTGATACCAAGAATCTTTTTCAAATTATGAATGATGGCCCCTTCGGAAACTGGATGTTCGATTTTTATGGTAAAAAGATAGTTAATAGGGATTATCGGATGGATTTCGCCCTGAGCCTAGGTCTAAAGGATATGACCTATGTCAAAAAGCTTTATGAGGAATATAATGTACCCGCCTTTGTCTTAGATGGTGTTCTGGATTTATTGCGTACCAGCCTGAAAGACGGCAAAGGCTCTAAAGATTTCAGTCAATGTGCAGCAACAATGTATGAATATCTGAGAATTTGAAAAAGGATAATCGGGATTTAAAAAGAGATAATCGGGCACTAAAAAGCAGCGGATAAACCCGCTGCTTTTTAATACTTTATTAACCATAGCCGTTTATACACCGGCTATTATTATTTTACAAGGTTTTCTGCCTTTTTAACTACATTATCCAGGGTGAATCCAAATTTCTCAAATAAAAGATCCCCAGGAGCCGAAGCGCCGAAGTGATCCAAGGCCATTATATCCCCATCAAGGCCAACATATTTATGCCATCCAAAGGAAGATGCAGCTTCGACTGCCAGCCTTGCTCTCACAGCTTTGGGCAGTACGCTTTCTTTGTATTCATCCGTCTGCTCTTCAAATAGTTCAAAGGAGGGCATGCTCACTACCCTGGCATCAATTCCTTTTTCCTTCAGGACTCCATGGGCATTATATATAAGCTCTACCTCGGAACCGGAAGCCATCAATATAATATCGGGAGTTTCCTTCTCAGAGTCCAGTAAGATATATCCACCCTTTAGGGCATCTTTGCCCGTCTCATCATATAGGGGTAAGTTCTGACGGCTTAAAACCAAGCCTGTGGGACTGCATTTTCTTGTAAGAGCTGCATACCATCCCGCAGCGGTTTCTTTGGAATCTGCAGGGCGAAATACTGTAAAGTTTGGAATGCTCCTGAGAGCAGCCAGATGTTCAACAGGCTCGTGGGTAGCTCCATCCTCCCCTACGCCAATGCTGTCGTGGGTTAGGACATATGTTACCGGCAAACCCATAAGAGCAGAGAGTCTCATTGCCGGTTTCATATAATCACTGAATACAAAGAAAGTACCTACATAGGGTATAAGCCCGCCATGGAGAACCATACCATTGGCCATAGCTGCCATGGCATGCTCACGGATACCAAAATGGAGGTTTGATCCTATGCGGTTTTCCTTGGAAAAGCTGCTTCTATCAGACATCAATGTTTTATTTGAAGGTGCTAGGTCAGCTGATCCCCCGATTAAATTGGGCAATATCTTTGCCAGACGGTTTATAACCTTACCGGATGAGGATCGTGTAGCATCCTTGCCCTCAAACTTCCAAAATTCCTCATCATTTAGAAGATCTATCGGCAATTCTTCACTATGCCATAATTCCCATTCCTTTGCTAATTCGGGATATTCTTTCTCATAAGCATCCCATTTATCCTGCCATGCCTTCCCGGCCTCTTCACCTTTTTGAATGATAGAAGCCATGTGTTCTTTTACATCATCAGGCACAAAGAATTCCTCTTCATATTCCCAACCTAGATATTCTTTGGCGGCCTTTAGATTCTCGGCGCCCAAAGGTTCACCATGAGCTGATGCCTTGCCCTGTTTAGCAGGAGAACCATATCCTATTTCAGTAGTTATTATAATTAAAGAGGGTTTCCCATTCTCTGCTTTGGCCTCATCGATCGCCTTGCTGATAGCATCAATATCGTTTCCGTCCTCTACCCTCAGTACCTGCCAATCATAGGATTCAAATCTTTTCCCAACATCTTCTCTAAAGGCGATATTGGTATCACCCTCAATGGTTATGGCATTAGAATCATATAATACTATAAGCTTGTTAAGCCCTAAGGTTCCTGCCAAAGAAGCTGCTTCAGAGGTTATGCCCTCCATCATGCAACCATCACCTGAAAGAACATAGGTGTAGTGGTCTACGACTTCATGACCGGGTTTATTAAACTTAGCAGCCAAATGACTTTCGGCCAATGCCATACCCACACCATTTGCAAAACCCTGACCCAATGGGCCTGTAGTAGTTTCTACCCCTACAGTATGTCCATATTCCGGATGTCCAGGGGTCTTACTATCCCATTGACGGAACCTTTTAATCTCATCCATGGACAAATCAAAGCCAAACAGATGAAGAAGTGAATAGTTTAGAGCCGATGCATGCCCTGCAGACAAAATGAAACGATCCCTATCTGCCCATTTGGGATTTTTGGGATTAAACTTTAAGTGCCTGGCCCACAAAGAATATGACATGGGAGCTGCACCCATTGGCATGCCCGGATGCCCGGACTTTGCCTTTTCTACCATTTCCGCAGACAGAATACGGATGGTATTTACACTATTCTTTTCAACTTGTTTCATTATTTACCTCCTGTATAAAATTAATCAATAATATTATAAGCTTCAATATAGCCGGTGAAGATTATGTACACCGGCGGCTCATTCCAATAGCAAACAAGCCTCCTTATAATGATATCATCTTACAAGATTTATGTCTATTTCCCCCTTAAACCTGCAATACCGCAGATGTCATGGCAAAGAAACTATCATCAGGCACATAATCGGGCACACTATTCCCCGTGCCCAAGGCATATCCCCCGCGGTTCTCGGTTCTTTTTAGCATCTTAAGAGAACGTGCCTTAATTTCCTCATGGGAGGCTCTGCACACAAAATCCAGATCGATTCCACCTAAAATCCCAATACGGCCTCCCCATTTTTCGTAGGCTTCTTCCACAGGCAGGATATTATCTTCAAAAGAATGCTTGCCGTCAAATTTCATATCCTCTATCACATCTTCCATAACACAGTCCAGTTTGCCGCAAGAGTGAAGGATTGCCAGTTTCCCGGCAGAATGAATAACCTCTACAATCCTTTTATGCCATGGAAAAACATATTTTCGAAGGTCATTAGGTGATAGCATGGTCTGGGTATTAAATCCCCAGTCGTCGTTAGAAACCAATGCCCCAACAGTGTCAAACCTGCTGCATATTTCATAGTAGCTTATGAGCCTGGTTCCTACTGCCCCAAAAACGTCTCCGGCAAGTTCTGGATCCTCATAGATCATGTAGCATAAATTATCATAGCCTACCAGGTTTATAACATTTTCTAATACGCCTCCCGGTCCCATTATGACTAATTTCATACCCTCGGGCATCTCGTCCTTTATCCCTTCAAGGTTTGAATAATCTGATTCTTCCGGGTCAGGCCACTTATATTTATCAAAACTCCCCCTATCGGAAATGATACCGCCTTCATTTAGGGAAACAGTCTTTTTCATATGAGTTTCGCCTACTGGAAATTTAAAATCGGAACCATAAACTGTGGCATAATCATAGCCGGCATTTCTAAAGGCATGAACCTTCAGTCTGAATTCATATAATTTATCTTTTTGTGCAGCTATCTTGGGCCCTGCAAGCCTTATGTACAAGGGATCATTTAGGAACAATTCAAAAAGCGTGGGGCGATCCGGTACACCGCATTGCAATACCTTTACTAAATTATTGAAGTTAGGGTTGCGCATATTTCTCTCCTTTATAAAAGTATATAATCACTTTACGGCAAAAACTAGGGCAGCAACCGTTTGGTCGTCAATCGGGGCCATGCCAGGCACTGTCTAAAACCTTCAGCAAAGGGTACCCCGCACTGCAGACCCCTGAACTTCGATACTGTCCTTACAAAATCTACAAAATCAATACCGTCATGGTCATACATCCATTTTATTTGGCTCTCATGACATTTTAGGGCCTCTAATTTCAATTCGATTGTATCGTTGATATCCACGTATTCAGTAGGAAGAAAATTGACCCCTGCAACGGTATCCATATAAAAAATTGGCACTATATTCTCATAAGAATCGTGCTCTGTCTTTTTGTGGGGTATACTGGATACAAAACTGGCGTTGAATACCAGTTTGCTTACCTCCATATGATCCTGCATATAGTCTTCTGGATTATGGGTTATAATCAGATCTGGTTTTGCATATCTGATAACCTCAGCAATCTTCATAAAGGTATCCTCATTATGAGAATTTAGATCAAAATCCCCTACCCCAATATTAAAATACTCAGCACCAATGACCTCTGCTGCCCTTGCTGCCTCTTTTTCTCTTATAACAGCAAGTTCGTCGGGCTTTATTATAACATGGCCCATATTTCCATTGGCTACATGGCAAACAAATACCTTATGGCCTCCCTTTACATATTTCGCGAGGGTGCCCGCGCAGGCAATCTCCAAATCATCAGGATGACATCCGATGGCTAATACGTTCATAATTATTCCTCCCATACGTTATCCAAAATCAGTTAGTTTTTACCCCAAGTACCTTAAGCGAAAGTACTGTTTAATTATACTATACGGGCTCAGTTCGTCAATAGTACTGAGCCCGACAATCAAATGGTTCCGTTAGCCCTTTACCGCCTTTACGAATTCGACTATCTTATCATAATCGACAATATTATATCTCTCCTCATTTGGGGGCTGTGCATAGGAAAATGAAACATTTCCGATGGTAGTTGGATCCCTGCGCCAAGTCGTGCAAATATCATGATACTGCCGGACCCCGGTCTTTTCAATTACAACCTTTACATCCTCGGTGCTCATAACCCCGTCGCCGATTAGTATTTCTATTTCTTTGCCATATTTATCTTGCAATTCTGCCAATAGATCTATACCTTCTATAGCTGTAGGCTTTAACCCGCAGGTGAGTATTCTTTTTACCCCCAAATCGATTAACATTTCTATAGATTTATAGGGGTCTCTGACACAATCGAAAGCCTTATGAAAAACGGCATCTTTGCCATTAGCATGGATAATATCAATTAGTCTCTTGTTCTTATCCCTATCTATATCCCCGTTTTCATCCAGACACCCAAATACGATCCCATCCAAATCATAATCCACCATGGATTCTACGTCCGCTAACATGGTTTTAAACTCATATTCGTTATAATGAAATCCACCTGGTCGGGGTCTTACCATGGCAATAACGGGTATACTGCAATGTTCGAGCACCATTTTAATTGTCCCCAGGGAGGGTGTCAGCCCATCAAGGTATGTAGCATTATTAAGTTCTATCTGGTCTGCCCCTGCCTTTTCAGCAATTATCGCATCCTCCAACCCGCCGCAGCATATTTCGACTACTCTTTTCATACTTTCCATCTCCATTCTATATTAATTTTTGTTCTTTGGCTTGCCCTATATTCTATAGTTCTTGAAAAGTTGCCACAAAAATTTACTAACTTTAGGAATATGTATTAATAGTTTTAAAACTGCTTTTAGTTGAAAAATATTCATTAGCCTGGTTGCTAATCCATTATACCACAGAATTTACTGTTAAGACTTAGGGCTTCTTACCCTCGGGATTCTTAGAACCCCGAGTGCAACAGCCCGAGACTCTATACCCAAATTAAAATTAATCAACAATAAGCCCGGTTTTATCCGGACTTATTATAGTATTTATAACTTGAATTTTCACAGATACTGTTCGAAAAGCAAATAGCTAATGGTTTAAGTGCTTACTCTGTTTAAGACGCTGGATATAAGGATCATCTTCGTTTGTATTATGTTCCAGCCTTTCAACCATATCACTAATGCCTAAGGTTTCGGAGGCCTTCGGGTGCTCAGCTACATCATCAGGATGCACCAAGGGAATGTCCTCTTTTGATCGGATTGGAAATTCCGACTTAGCTGTTACATTCTCTTTTGAGCATACGATTTTATATATAAGCACCATGGGCATATCCTTGCCACTGCAAGGCCTTTTATGGCCATATTGTCTTAGGATGGATTTGATGGCACGCCCCTTTTCGGCAGGCTCAGTAACGGGTGAAGCAGTTCCGAAGGCAATTACTGAACGATAATCATGACCCTGCCCCATAAAGGGGTTATCCACATAATTGGCAAACTTGCTGGCAGTCACACATACTTTTGGGTTCTTTTCAATAAGGCGCAGTTTTTTCCCATGAAGCCCGCAATGAAAATAAATAACAAGATCATCATCAAATTCATAGCCAAAATTCAGCGGGACTACATAGGGGTATTCCCCGTCTGATATCCCCAAGTGAATCGTATCAAAGAGATCCAATAAGCCGCATATATTTTCCCTTCCAAATACCTGTCGGTCAGAACGTCTCATGCATACTTCCCCCCTACATTTAACAAAGCTTCTGATTGGCAGTGCAAATCCTTTATTAACCCGCTATTTTCTATCATCGATTATTCGATTAACATGATCAATATATGGAGCAAAGTCAAGTTTCGGTCTTGGATCAAATTCGATATACAATTCTATATAACCGTTGCCTGTAAAACGCTCCTCCCTGGATTTCACCAAATCCTGAATGATCTGACCCTGGGATTCAAATTTTTCAATGGCTACCCGTATATTATCTTCAACTGATGATGGGCACAGAATTGCTCGATTGGCTCGAATAGAATCCCTATCCAAAGCCGTAACCAGCATATCCTCAGGTGAAAAGTCTGCCCAAACAGAATATTGATGGATAGATTTGACTTTCTGAGGCTGCCCCTTATCACTGATAATAGGATCGCCTGCTTGCACGATATCATAAGAGGCCATGTTGAACGCCGCAGTATGATCGATGTGCTCCCGATAATCATTAGGGACTAGCACCCTCGTGATCTTATGCTCTCTGATAAGATCAAATATTAAGGGGAAACTGCCAGTGCCTCCGCCAGGTAGATGATACCCCTCACGATTTACGACACTAAAATCCGGGTACTCAAAACGAATAATGTTTTTAGCGGGTATTCCCAATGACCCATATGAAGATATGTTTTCTTTCCTTCGAATATCTACGATTGTATCCTTTTGCTCGGGAACGCTATAGCCACAATCACCCTGGCAAAAGATTACTATAAATACCTCCGCACCCTCAGCCATAGCCGCAGATATAGCGTAACCCGCCCCAATAAGAGCATCATCATCGTGAGGGCTGAAAACTGCTACCCTTTCATTGCCTTTTTCCCACCCGGGAAAAAAACTATTAATATCCTGGGAATAGACCTGCTCCCTTAGATTTATAAATATGTTTTGTCCGTCATTACCCATGCTGTCCCCTCTCCTCTCTAGAAATATAATTGATCTTATCTCTATTATAATACTATTTCTGCCCTTAGCAAGACATAGACAATGCAAACTTTGGAATACTTATCTGCTTTCTCTCCTGATCCCGAGGACATATCTGAGCCCAAACCTGATCCTACCCCTAAATGGGAAGACAATATAATGCCTGAAACAGAGAATAAGATATATTTGGCTTGAGCTTACAGATCTAGGGAATACCAAGGAAAGCCTCCGGGGGTCAATGTTCTGGCACCTACTTGGTTTTATGTGGACGATGAAGATATCCTGATTCCCCCTGGTCATCTGCATCTGGCGGGGGGTAGCGATTTGGCAACAGGCTTTTGGGTCAGACAGCCTTTGGGAGACAGTAGAGTCGAAAATTAGCCCTGGGAATAATTAATTTTTCGATTTTATGTTTATTTTTTGTAAAATCGGTTACTATAATAACGTAAGTTACCCAAACCCCCAAACCCCTTACATAAAGAGCTGCGAATTTATTTCGCAGCTCTTTGTTTTAAACTATTTGTTCTTCAGAGGTAGCCATTTAAGAACACTTTGGATTTTTTTGTCCCAGTATCCCCATTCATGAGTACCAGGTTCCTCTTCATAGGTTAGATCCAATCCTAATTCTCTTACCTTATCCCTGAAAGCAATATTATTTCTGTATAAAAAATCCTCCGTCCCGCAACATTGATAAAGCATAGGCTTATTCCCATTGGATTTAGCAACCCTTTCCGCCAAGTACAACAGATCATTTTCGCTGCCTTTGACTTTTTCAGCACTCCCAAAAACATTTTCCAGGCTACCTAGCAAATCTGTATTCTCTGCCCTTTCCACTATATCCAATACCCCAGAGAGGCTGGCCGCTGCAGAAAACCTGTCCGGATGTCTGAGGGCAAGCTTGAACGCTCCATAGCCCCCCATAGATAAACCAGCGACAAAATTATCCTCTCTTCTATCAGATATAGGGAAGAAGGAGCGTACGATAGAGGGCAGTTCCTCACTTATAAAGGTCCAATATCTATCCCCTTTTTCCATATCGGTATAGAAGCTTTTGTTTACTGCCGGCATAACCACTGCCAGACCCAAAGGTGATACATAGCGTTCAATGGAAGTCCGCCTTCCCCATATAGTATGGTCGTCTGAATAGCCATGCAACAGGTACAATACTGGGTGTTTGTCCCCAACCCGGCTGCTCCGCATACCTATCTGTCCCTTTGTCCATTGGGGCAAAATCACGTTCATTGAAGATGATAACCCCAATACCTCTGAAAAAAAATCACACTGAATAAATGCCATGAATTATCCTCCGTTTAACATTAAGTTCATAACAAGCCCCGGCGAGGGGTAATTATATATGATGCAAACCATATAGACTGCGCTTTATAGATTATTCTTTAAAAAGCTTGTCCATAAGCTTCTTAACCTTTTTTCTCCGCTCTATAGTCTCTTTTATTGAAACAACTACGCTGCCATCTTCTTCTATATAGATAACACTGCCTTCTTCGACCTCAGGGGGCATCCTGTCAATTGCTATATCTGTAAACCCCCCGCTATCCAATTCAATTACGGCAAACCCCTCTTCAAACCTGTCTATAATCCCCTTTTGTGCCATGATACCCTCCGATATTTGAATTTCAAAGCCAGCTATATTCTTTATCCCACAGATTTACCTACCGACTATATAAAAATATATTCTTGGTTTCGTTGGGAAGCTGATTTATAATTTAAAGACCCATTAAGCTTTCTGCCCTGCCTTGGGTTATTGGACTTTGGCAAAATGCGGGTCATGGATTTACTGATATATTTTCCCCATCGGAAACAACAATTACAGTACCATCCTTATCAGTCCTGTAAAAAACTATGCCCATATTGTCTAGGAGCTCTACTACTTCCTTGTGTGGATGTCCATATTTATTGTCCTCCCCTAAGGGAGCCACTGCATAGTCAGGGTCTACAGCCTTTATGTATTCCTCTATATTGGATGTGCTAGAACCGTGGTGCCCAAGTTTTAAAACATCAGCTTTTACATTAGCCCCAGATAATAAAAGCTCCTCTTCAGTCTTCTTCTCTGCATCACCTTGGAATAAGAATTTTGTTTCCCCATACACCAACCTTATGACTATGGAATAATCATTTAAGTTTTTAGATTCCAATTCACTGTCCGGGGCTAATATATCTATATTCGCTTCTTTTGATGGTATAGACATCCCAGCACTGGCAGCATTAATGGTCAGCCCTTTCTCATCTACAGCCTCTAATACATCCATATAGGTCTTTGATGTATGGCTGACTTTCGGCATATAGACATCCCCTATGTCAAACTCCTTAATTACATCATCCAACCCCCCTATATGGTCAGCATGGGGGTGGGTTCCGACGAGATGGTCTATTCTTTGTACTCCCTGGCCTTGTAAATAATCTACTACGATTTGGCCTTTATCGTTGTCCCCGGCATCAATAAGCATGTTCTCACCCCCGGGAAACTGAATCAATATAGAATCCCCTTGACCTACGTCGATAAAATGGACTAATAAATCCCCTTGAGCCCTGGGAACAACTATACTTTCCTTCGGGGTATCCCCTATTCCCAATAATTCGTCCACTTCGTCACGAAATGAATTAGACGATAAATATGCAACTACTAAAATAACGGCAAGTATACCAAAAGTAATTTTTCTAGAAGCAGAACCCTTAGCAAAGAGCCCTTTAGAAGAATTTCTTTTGCCCTTTTTCACAACCAAATCCCCCATTCATGTCCATACCCATGGGGATAATCCCCCCATAATCACTGTCCGCCTAATACTTATATAATATCAGATTACCAATACAAAACAAAGAAAAGTAAATTTCATCTGTACACTATATGCCCTATCCCTTATTCTTGACCCTTCCGTATTTGCCACCGCCACCATGTGAAAAGGATAGAGCACCTTCACGGGCTCCCACAATCATATCCGTAATACTCTCAGATACGATTCCCCCTATTTGTTCCCTGCTCGCTTTGTGGAGAATGTTCATTTCATTTCCAAAGGCATCAATGAGTCTATCTATAGTTTTAGGTCCCAGCCCTGGAATAAACTGCAGAGGTACTTGATAATGGTACGGGGGTCTATTATTATCCCCGGGTGGCTCTTCCCTGTCCCTGATCATTACAAGCCTGTCTAAAACGCCCATTACGATTCCATGTTTCGGATTATTGGGACATTCCAGCACCGGCGGTGAAAGTTCAGTTATGTTCTCGCACTTCTTGCAAAATGTCCTATAATATTTTCCCAGCTTGGGGTCTAGGCCATAGTTTGCGGTTATTCTTCGCCCATCTTGATTCCTGAGAGCCTTTACCACCTCATCAAAACACAAGCTGTCAAGAAGCATTATGTTATATTCCCTTCCCATACGCCCTAGGGAATGGGCATCAGAATTGCTCAAAAAAGTTTTTGTATCCAATTCTGAAATCTGGCTGGCCATATCAGTATCAGCACTTAATCCCAACTCTATTGATGGGATCTTTTCAAAGGAAGAAAGGTTAAATATATCTATCAAGCGATCGGCGCAATTACCATACATACCCTTATAGGGGGTGAAAACATGGGCAGGGATAAAAATGCCCCCCAATGAATCTGCTATATCAAAGAGTTCCTGACCTGTCAATCTACTTACGGTGGCGTTATATTCCAGGTTGGTCATATGGTTGTCCATTATCCGTGAATATTCTTTAACAATAGACAGGCTGGGGAAAAACATCAAAGAGTGTGCACTGCAGCCATGCTTTTCCCTTGTTTCAATCTCTGATCCCAATAAAATAACCAGATTATCGCTGTAGACCATTCCGCCCCCGGGTACCTCTTCCAATTCGCCTGCATCCAATAACTCTTCAATATCCTTAATAATCCAGGGGGATACACAATCTACAACCCCTATTACCTGGATTCCTTTTCTGTGGTGGGCTTCGTAGGCAATATTACCAAAAGTCAGGTTGTTGGCTGTGCCCCGCTTTGTTATCATTCCTGAAGATGACCTGCCGATATGGACGTGGAGGTCTACAAAGTATTCTTGCATACATTTTCTCCTTTAGTTATTGAATATATAGTATTTGTAATACAATTTTTAAAATACTAAACGCCCATGTTAACGGTGTAAGAACATGTTTTGCCCATAAAAGTGTATTATATATCAGATTACAGGATCAGCAATTTACAGAATCAATAATTTACAGTGGTCTGAAATGATGAACGAGTCGCCGAAAGACAATAAAGGCACCCAAGCATGCAGCGCCTGCTAAAACCCCGCCTATGACATCACTGGCAAAATGGACGCCTAAATAAATCCTGCTTATACCAATGACAATAGGTAGAAGAATAAGCAAACTTACGAAAATAAAACGGTGTCTTATATCCTTGATTGTTCGGCCTATCGTATATGCAACAAAGCCATAAAACGCCATGCTTATCATAGAATGACCGCTGGGATAACTATACCCGCCAGCTCTGGCTAGATGGGTCACAATCGGGCGTGGCCTCTGAAATATAGCTTTTAACAATGCGTTCAATACCCAGGCACCAGTCAGATTTGCTAGAATGAAGAAGGAATCTATATAATACTTATTTTTGATTCCTAACAAAAGGGATAAAATAACCCCCAGGGCAATAAGGAAAGTTGCCCCACCCAAAAAAGAAATAAAGATCATGACTTGGGTCACGCCAGGGCTTTCGAAACTGGATATAAAACCATAGACAGTTTCATCCACTCCCCCCAGCCTCCCGCCCGCTATCGCCCAGGTCATAAATGCAAAAAATAAACCCAAAATAAGGGTCGGTATAATGACCTTTGCCAAACTGCCCCATAACTTATCCAATTCAAATTTTTCTTTATGTATTATTTCTCACCCAACCTTTAATCCCTATTTTTGACCAGTGGGGACGGATCCCTTAATCATTCTTAACCATTAACCCTGATCAATGCAATATATCCCATAATGTGTTTTAGTATACCATTCAACATATTTTCAACTATCAAGAGAAAACCCGTATAGTTAAATTCAGGGTAGCCTGTCAATTATATTCTCTACTGCAACAATGATTTCACTACGGAAGTCTTTAATCCGCTGTTCAATTCGTTCCAAATAATCTTCTCCTAAGAATAGCCGAAGGGTATCCAACTCATCGCGGAAAGATGCTATTCCCTCCCTGGAGGCCTTCCCGTGCATCTCCACCGTTGTCAATCGGCGCAATGTGTACTTTGGCAGGGTTTGATATTCCTTTATATCCCGTAGCAGCGTTTGTATAAAGGGTAGATATTCCTTCAATTCAACAGCATGATTCTCCATGGCGCTGCGTAGATTATTTTCCGCCTTGGAAAGCAACGATTGCTCACTGCGGGGCAAGTGGATTTGCTCCCGGAAAGCCTTAATTCTTTCATAAGCAATCCAAAATCTGGGGCTTAAGGGCTCTCGGGGTGTTTCCGGCCGGCAGCGAATATATGGCAATGCCTGTGGAAAGGTTAGGGGGCTTACCTCAAGTCTTTCGCTGTCTGTGTCGGGTACACTATGGATAAAAAGTTGTAAACCTTTACGACGAAAAACCAGCATTTGGTTTCGTTCATTAGCCTTGGCTGTTTTAATACGTGCGGGGAAGTCCCCCAGCCCTTTGACAAGATCCGGGTGTTGCTCTTGAATAGCATAGAATTCCTTACGGATGGTGGTCAGCTGGCTTTCCTCCTCTTCTTCTTCCGGATTGCGGTTAATACGTCTGAAAAGTTCAGCAGGGGAGGGCGTCTCCTCAGGGGCAAAGATTTTGGCATCTTCACCTAAAGTATTATGGATTAAGAACATTTTTTGTGCAGCAATTTCACGGCTCTTAACCACTTCAGCCCCCTGCTCGCTGGGGAAAAAGTTGCATATAAACAGAGTTCGAAAGACTTTGCGCCCGATGCGGTTGATACGTCCCAGCCGTTGGATCACCCGGGTTGGATTCCAGGGAATGTCGTAGTTTATTACAGCACCGGCTCTGTTTAGGTTTACCCCTTCGGATAATTTGTCAGTTGCAACAAGGATATCAAAATCATTATGCTGTTTTTTTATAGGATGGCTGGCATCGAAGTTGGCAAGAAGATCGTTAAAAAACCGTTTTCCAAGGGAGCCCTCAGCTGCGAGGACACGCTCTGGGAAGGCAGTCTGCAATATAGGGGCAATATGTTGGATCGTATCCGAATATTCACTGAATATTACAATCTTACGGATTGGTTCACCATTCCCAGTCCGGGTTTCTAGTATCTCCTGAAGGGCATCTATTAAACGTTCGCTTTTTGGATCCTTCGATACAAGCTCAAGGGCTGATACCCGTTCAGCAATAAGTTGGAGTAATTCTAAATCAGACCGGATATCGTCATAGAATTGTTTTGGTTCTTCGAATTCTTCTATAGTATAGATTCGGTTGTAACGCAGATCTATATCCTCTTCTAAAAGACGTTCAGCAAATTGTTGCAGGGCCTCCTCGATTACCTCCTCGTCTTCCTCCCAAACTTTTTCAATCAATTTTCTGTCCAGGATATACCGACCCGTCTTTTCAATAAAGGATAAAACGATTGAATGAACACGGATAAAATTGTCTACGCTTTTAGCAAAAGCACCGAAGGAACTTTCAAAACGCTTAACCAACATGCGGCGCATGAATTCATACAAGTTACGTTGCTGTTGAAAAGTGAAGTTACCCCCTTCGTCCAATTTCGCCAATTCGCTGCGTTTCTCATAAGCATATGGCTGGTATATAGCACCCCGAAACCGCCCTTCTTCACCAAAATATTCATTAATCACCTGTTCATAGAAGGCCGATTGTTCAGGGGTTAGCTCGTAGAAAAGCTCAATTGGATCTGCTACATCTGAGAGTGCAGTTAGTTCCTGGGCGTATAACGGATCCCGTTTTAGATCCAATCGATTGCGACGAATGATAACAGGCTCTATGACAGTACGTATTTCATCCGCTAATTGTTTGACTCGGTGCTTTGTGCGGGGAACATCGATGGGGGGTGGAAGTTCAAAAATTTCTTTGTAATAATTCTCAGCCCTAGCCTGTTTTTCACCGCCTGCATTATGATAGCGTATAATATAGGATAGCTTGCGGAATTCACTATTATAGCGGGCAAATCTTGCAGATAATCTCTCATCTAAGGTCAGGGTTGATTTGCCTGGCGGAATAAATAGCTTGAGCAGGGCAAAGATGTCCGCTGGAGCGTTATTAAAAGGAGTAGCCGTAAGCAAGATGACGCTCCGATTAGCACAAATCTGGCTCAGACGTTCATAGGCTTCCGTGTCCTCATTGCGGAAGCGATGCGCCTCATCTACTATGATGGTATTGAAGTCATCACCATACAGCATCAAAAATTCCTGCACTTTGTCCAAGGCGCCTACGGAATGAACCTCCCAATCATAAAGCCCAAAATCGTTAAGATACTTATACCAACCGGTTGATCTAGTTTGCCGATCTCCAATCAAAGCCGGAGGGCAGATAACCAGCCCCCGTCCCCTGCGCTCTCTGGCAAGCCAACTGGCAATGACCGATTTCCCCAGCCCAACCACATCAGCCAGAATCACGCCGCCGTATTCCTCCAGAACAGTCAGAGCCTGTTGCACAGCATCTTCCTGGTAGCGATAAATCTTGTAACCCCGTTCTTCCATCAATCGCTTGATCTGTGGCCTAAGGGTCTTTTGTGCCATCAAATCAAGGTAAGTTTTGAGTACTAAAACATAAGCCTCAAAGGGACTGACCTCCGCCACCTGGGTTTGACGGCGAATAATGCGGATAATCTGTTCCTTGCGGTCGTCTAATTCACTAATGGGAATGGCTGTAAACCACAAGTCATCGAAATATGCTTCTGCATCCTCCCATCCGTAATCCCCTATTTCCACATTAAACTCATATTGTCCTAAAAGACCGCTACGGGTTAAATTACTCGAGCCGGTTATAAAGCGCCCGGGGGCATTAACCAGGGATTGTCCAGCATCGTCTAAATGGAATAGATAAAGCTTTGCGTGATTGGGATCAAAAGTTTTTCGTATCTGCAGCTGGCCATTTTCCAAAAGGCATAAAAAGAAGGAGACCTGCTCATAAAATTCCTGGGTATCCAAAACTTCATCCTGCAGTGCTATTCGCAAAGAAGCAAAAAATCGCCCCACCAGTTCCTGCTGAGTCCGGGTATCAGCTTCGTGATCAGCCACCTCCAATACCCTGCCCAAATGCAAGTCAGTGTCCAGCCCTACCAAAATTTTTATGTTCAAATCATCGCGGTCTTTTAACGCACCGTAAAGTTCTCGCCAGCCCGAAAAATAGAAAAATCCAACCAGAAATTTAAGCTCCTGACTATGTTTAATTAGTGTATGCAGACGCCCTTTTAAGCTGCGCTGCCGGGCGTTGGTGATAAAATTATAAGCCATTTAACTATACGCTCCTCGCTTTGCTGATACGCTCCCAAACCAATTGACAGACCGCCCGATAGACTTCCTTGCGTTCTTCTCCGGTAAGTCCTAGAGCATCGAAAACCATATCATCCAATGCTTTCCTATCAGGCAATGGGTTTGGTTCCTGCTCGGAGATAGGAATTTCAGATTCGGGGTTGATACCGCATTCGGTAAAAATATCCTTATTTTGTCTCAACGGATAAATTTCAGTTATGCTATTAGGAAAAGTTAATTTCTCTAATATAAAAATAGCATTCATTTCCTCAACAGTGGCATCGATTGGACCTCCCCCCCCGCCATAAGAGCGAGATTGGATTTCTAAAAATAAGGGGAATAATATTGAATTCAGCTGTAAAGTAATGGGCTTGTTACCATTATGTTCATATAACCGTTTATCAGTATAAATCGCAGGGGAATTAATGTAAGCAGTAAATACTTTTCTAAATGAACATGGAATAATTCCTTTAGGTGATTTTTTATCCCCTAAATCCCACCATATCCGGCGTGAGTGGGTTGAAGGTCGTTGATGATATCCTTGCTGTTCCCCCCACTGGATATACTTTAGAACCATAGCCCCCTTAAGTTCAGCCTTATCCTTATGGCACATAAAAATACGATACTTAAGATCCTCCGGCTTAATCATTATACTACGACATTCCCGGGGACTTTTGATAACCGGTTTGAGAAATTGTTCCTCGAGTTCCCCTTCCCAACCAGCCCCGTTGCGCACTCGCACCAAATCCGGTCGAGAGCCGGCACCCAATGGTTCTAGATAGAAAAAATCATTGGCTCCAGTTTTGATACCAAAGCGGACTTTAGCGATATCCCCTAAGCGCACCAGCTTATCCTTGCCCTTTTCCAGAATAGTAAAAAAGATATCCGGAGCACGCAGGTATTTACCACCCCATTTATCACCCAGGTATTTGCCAAGCTGATTTATATTTCTATCAGATACTTGGTTTGCTAAATCTTGGTCTGCTTCCGAACCCCCCCAGAGCAATTCCCCTGCGGTAATCGGGAAAACACGAAAACGCTCGTCTCGCAAAGTCGTGGTCGCCTCCTCGATATCTAGGAGGTTGTCAGAGAGTACAACATCTTCAAAGGGCTGTTTAAAGGCAACAAATCTTGTCACATGTTCTAAATTAACTTGTTTTGGCGCACCAGCCACGGTTATAACCGTATTGACATCCGCACGGGCAAAGGAGCGGCGAGCATGGTTATCAATCACAAGGTGGAGTGGAGCCTGCCTTAAAAAGAATTCCTGTAGCCAGGTACCATAGCCTACGTCCAGCCATGAATTGGAACAGATAAAAATATGTATACCTTGGGTATTTAGGAGCCTCAGGGACCGTATATAAAAATAAGTGTAAAGATCTGAACGGCCGCTGGGTTTTCGTGCCTTTTTAAAGCTGCCCAGATCCGCCTTTGATTTGGCGAAATAATCAGGAAAATCAAACCGCAACATTTCAAAAAGGGCATCCTTATAAGCTTGGGGTTCAACTATTTTATTGTTAGGATCGCTAATTTCCTCCTGGCGCAAATAAGGTGGATTTCCAATGATTATATCAAAGCCCCCACGCTCGAAGAAGATCTCAGCAAATTCAATGCTCCAAACAAAAGGACGCTCATCTTTCAAACTTTGCTTTTGGGCCTGCAGTTCGTCTATCTCAGCCTTTAAGTTAGCACACTCGGCTTTAATCTTTTCAGTAAAATCGAACCCGATTTGTTCATAATCTTTTTCGAATAAAGCAAGTTGCTCTCCATCCGGTCGATTCAGGTCACGGATTCTCTTTTGGTGCTCCATAATTTCCTCGTCTAGGACGGCTCGGAAAACAGCCAATTCTTCCTGCTCAATAAGGCGGTGATTCGTATTTCTATTATAGAAGAAATCGCGTTTTTTCTCTTTAAGCAGTGTAATTTTTCGTTTGATATCCGCAGACAAGTTAGCATGTCCCCATACAGGAAAGGTTTTGCTACCGATACGCTGTATTAGTGAATCACCAGTACGAACCTTAAAGCTTAGGTTGGGCAGCAAGGGCTCGAAAGAGCCTTTTCTATCGTCAGGCATATCCACAAAAAGGGTTAACCACAGGCGTAGATGGTTAATCCATACAGCCCATCGCTTCACTTCAACACCGTAAAGGGAACGGGCAATGATAGCTTTTTTGCGTTTAAACGGGCTGAGATCCCCGGTTTTAAGGTCTTTGGGCGTGTTGTTGCGAGAATACAGATTTTCCAACACTTGTTCCAAAACCTGCAGCATACCAACTTCAAAGGCTCCTGATCCAGCTGCCGGATCACATACGGTGACATTCTCCAGCCTCTCAATCAATACCCTTATCTCGTTTTGGGAGAAATCACCCTGTTTCTGGTATTCATCATAGACTTCCTCGGTGCCGGCCTCCCTGAAAAAAAGACGGTATAGATCCTTTTTGTCAATATTGGTCGTTTGTTGCAACCATTTAACAAGAGCCAGTCGGCACATCAAATCCACTTCCATACGGGGCGTATAAACCGCACCCTGATCTTTGTTAGTAATACGCTCGAAAATAATTCCTAAAAATTCGGGATTGAGTTCTAATTCCTCATCATAGAGCTCATTCTCCTCAACTGTAAAGTTATACTGAAAAAGGAAATCAAAAAATCCGCCGATGGGTTCATCAGGTATCCAAAGCCCATGGTTATCTACACCCTGTTTGCGTTTAAACAATTCACCATTTAGATAGGGAGCCATTTGAAGCACTTTTTGCGTTTCTTTTGAAAAGGGTTCATGCCCATATGCTACCTTACGCCCAGGGGGTGAATTCAGCGCTTCGAAAAAAAGCGGTTCCAGCCATTCCTTATAAAAAGTATCAACATTGCCTGATTGTCTATACTCCAGCCAGAAATCCTGCAGGAATTGGGGGTTATCCCCAAGCCACCCCTTTTTTTGTACGAAGCCCAGGAATATGATACGGACAGCAAAAAGCAGAGCTACATCTTCTTTAAGCCCTCCCTTTTTCGTACCTTGTACAGCAGTTGCCAAAATATCAAAGCTGTTCTTGAAATCCTTATAAAATTCATCCGAAACGGCTTCAAGGGAGAAGGTCTCCAAGATGCCCGACATCTCTGAAAAATTGGCATCCTTCATTTGTTGCAAAAAGGTTTTATTGGGCAACTCTGGATCGATAAAAAACGTATATCGTTTAAAGGTGCTATACTGCCTTTGTGTTCCATAATAGGTAGCTGTCACCAAAGAGAACCTGAAACGACCGCCATTATCATAAAAAGCAAAGATGCCAGCATTATGATGGTCATGCCTGAGAACGCGCCTGGCCAGGTCATATTGTTTGCGTTTACCTGAACGAGCAGTAAGTTCACCTTTAACCTTTACAACGCTAACAATTACTGTTTGAGAATCTGACAGTTCAATAACGCCTATTTGATCAGCCGTATCAAGCCCATCCTCTTTAATAAAGCTATCAAGTGAAGCACGTGCCAGCCTAAAACTAGGCGCTGCAATACGTAAGATGTTGGCCAGTAGTTCAGGGGCGAACCCCCTGCAAAGATCCCCCCATTTTTTTAACGCCGCCTTCACATTGCCACCCCTTTATTACAACTAAAGTCAAGTATCTATTAAAACCCAAACCAATTTGCCTTTTATTATGTGTCGTGTGCAAAGTTGTATTTATATTTTAACATCTATTCAAATACAGGACAATCCATTAAATGGGATTAGACATTGTATGCCGATATAAAGTATTTAAGACTAATTAATTGTATTCTGATTTGATCACATTGCAAATTCAGATCAATAAAAAAGATGAAATTTATGAAAGCATCGCACTGTCTGATAGCTCCCATAATCGTTCAAATTAACATAAGCTATCCCTATTAAAAATAAAGTTTGTATATTCCATTTCATCGGTCAAGATTTATCCACTGTGCATCTATTTCCCCATTCTCCACCCTTATCCGGCCTAGACAGACAGGTAGCCGAAACCTTCTTGGGCCGGCGCTGCCCGGGTTAAAATATAATATACCGTCTTGTCGTTCTTCCTTAGGTATATGGGAGTGCCCGTATATAACAATGTCAATGTTCGCTGCCTGTGGGTTCAAATCCATAGTCGCAATATCATGAAGAACATAGATTGTTTTGCCCCCCGCCTCCAGCATTTGGGTCATTGGCAGAGTTCTGCCCCATTCGCTAATGTCGGTATTACCCCTAACTGCATATACAGGAGCGACTTCCTCCAAAGCCTTCAATATCTCTGCCCCGCCTACATCCCCCGCATGTATAATTATTTCACTGCCCTTTAATGCTTCCAAAGCCTGTTTCGTTAGCTTACCGTGAGTATCCGATATTACACCTATAACCATTTAATAATTTCCTCTCCTGTAATGCTTCTGTCAGTCGATACGATCTCTGTAAAGTTACCGATAGAATAGCAATAATTTACCTGAACTTTTTCCATACCGTTATTCTATATTATTTTTCCCCTCATGTATAGAAAATACCGGCATAATATAAGGAAATCCCTGTGACGGGTTCTCTATTATGTGGACATCTATGCCGTATACTGCTTTGATATTCTCTTTTGTTAATACTTTTTCCGGCTTCCCTTGGCAATAAACTTCACCCTTGTTGAGAAGTATCAGCCGTTCACAATATTGGGCTGCAATATTGAGATCATGGAGCACTGTTATAACCGTCAATCCCTTTTCTTGCTGGTATCCTTTTATTAAATCCATAATTTCTACCTGATAGCTAATATCGAGGTTGGATATAGGTTCATCCATCAAAAGAATAGAGGTTTCCTGAGCCAATGCCCTGGCTATCATTACCCTTTGGAGCTCGCCCCCGCTTAAGTTTGTTACGAGCCTATCTTTCAGATCCCAAGTCCCCGTCAATTCCATAACATTTTTGGTTTTTTCAATATCCTCCTGGCCTTCGCTGCCAAACCTAGAGATATGGGGAAAACGACCCATCAATACTACGTCCATGGCAGTAAAATCAAATTCTATAGCCATGTTTTGGGCTATAACGGCTATCTCTCTGGATAATTCCTTTCCCCGACGAGATAATATATCCCCCCCATACAAAAAAACAGTTTCTGCTTGGGGTTTATACCAAGCGCTTATATATCTTAACAGGCTGGTTTTCCCGGAGCCATTGGGGCCAATTATCCCTACAAAACTGTTTTTTGACACTTCCAGTCCTATACCCTCTAATATTTTTATGTCCTCTGCCTGCCAGCTTAGGCCTCTAACCTCTATAGCCGTCTTGGGATTTTCCCTGGATATCATGGATACTCCCTCCATGTGCTTAACTTATTTATAATAAATTCGTCATTCTCTGTGTAATGACTACGATGTTCTTAATGCGTTATACCTACATTGCCCTTCTATTTTTGGATAATAGATATAAAAAGAAAGGAGCCCCCGCCAGGGCTGTAATTATCCCCACAGGAATCTCCATAGGTCCAGCCAGTGTCCTGGCCAGGGTGTCGGACAAAATTAAAAATATAGCCCCTACTACGGCAGAATAGGGCAGTACTACTCTATGATCCGGATCTGTCGCCATCCTTATGGCATGGGGTACGATCAGCCCTACAAAGCCGATTATACCGCTTACGGATACGGCAATAGCTGCAATGAAAGAGGACAGAGCCAACAATAACTTTTTGGTTTTTTCTATATCTACCCCAAGATTTTTTGCTTCCTCATCCCCCAAAAGCATAAGGTTTAAGTCCCTGGCAAAAAAGCTAATCACCCCTATCCCTACAGAAACTGCTATAGCAGACAATAACACCTTATCCCATGTGGCGTTGGAAAAGCTACCCATAGTCCACATGATAATATTATCCATTCTCTGGCGGTTAAAGATCATAAGCAAAGAAATCATAGCAGATAACATAAAATTTACAGCTATACCCGCCAGCAATAACCTGGTCATAGACACCCTGCCACCGGTTCCACCCAATTGATATACTAAGAATACAGCACTGAGGGCACCTAAAAATGCCGCAAGGCCGGTGCCCCCAACGCCTAAAATACCTGGTATTCCAAAGATGATGCCTACAGCCCCCCCAAGAGCCGCCCCCGCCGATACACCAAGCACAAAAGATTCTGCCATGGGGTTTTTAAAAAGTCCCTGATATACGGTTCCGGAAAAGGCCAGGGCAGCCCCTACGATACCTGCTAAGAGCACCCTGGGCATCCTAACCTTCCATATAATTGATTCCGAAGATCCCGCTATCGGCTTCTTTACAAGTATTGATCCTATATATGGCACCCTCTGGAGGATAATCTTCAATGCATCCCCCACAGTCAAATTGGCTGCGCCAATAGAGCAGCCGGCAATAATTATAAAAAGCATCAGCAAAGTGAGCAGAATAAAAATACTTCTATAGCGCTTTTTCTTATGGATATAAGCCAATATAATTCCCCCATCCTTTGCTTTAAATATGCTTCTATTTATAAACCCTAATTAAAAGCTTCCGGGTACATCCCTTTGGCCATTTCTTCCAGTCCTTCAACTATCCTGGGTCCTGCCCTCATGACGATATTATCGTCCAAGATTATAATCTGTCCCTCTTTTACCGCCCTCAATTCTTTGTAGCCCGGTGCATCTGCCAGGCCATCGGGCATGGATTGCTCGCCGATAAAGATAACATCCGGATCCTTTTCCAAAAGCTTTTCTATGCTATATTCTGCCCAGGGCTCGTCCATATCACCGGCAATATTCTCACCGCCTGCCAGGGTAATCAACTCATCAATGAAGCTGCCTGCCCCAGCGGTATAATCGCCCATATCGCCGTATGATATTGCAAAATAACCTTTCAGCCTATCAATTCCATCAGTCTTTTCCTGAATTTCTACTACTTTCTTTTTCATTGAATCTACCAGATAAGCTGCGGCATCTTCTGTTCCCATAGCCTTACCGGTATCCAGAATGGATTGATATGTTCCCTCCAAATTGAAGCCTTCCAACGCAATGGTCACAATATCATTTTCGTCCATCTTTTCTAAAAACTCCTGAGGAGCCGCATTCCCCACAAAGAGCAGATCGGGATCGGCCGCAACGATAAGTTCAATATTGGGTTGCCAAAAGTCACCCATTTTATCCTTAGCTACGGCCTCCTCGGGATAATCACATTGTTGGCTTACACCTATCACCTTATCCCCCAAACCCAGGGCAAAAAGCGTTTCGGTAGTATTGGGGGCTATAGATATTACCTTTTGGGGTTGATTTTCTATTACAATAGTTCTGCCCAATGAATCAGTTATCTCTACGGGGGAAAAATTACCTGTTTCCCCTGAGTTATTTAAATCCTCAGGGGACTCAGATTTCCCCTGGTCATCCTGATCGTCTGCCTGTTCTTGGCCGTTTGCATCGTTGCTTTGTACCGTGTTCTCTTGATCTTGGACTTTAGGCGTCTCCGGTTTAGCGCACCCTGCCACCAGAGATACCATAAAGACAAGGATAAAAAGCAACGAAATACTTTTTAAAACTTTTCTTTTCATAAAATATTCCCTCCACTTTTGCAAGGAAATTTTAAACGTTAAGTGATTATAGCACGGGGAGGAAACTAATTGATCCTATCCTAGAGGTATATATGGTTTTACCCAAAAAAGTATACAGCGGGTGAAAATCATGCAAATAAAAAAATCCAATACCTTAGGATTGGATTAAGCATTATATGCCAGTTCCCAATCCTTCCCACCGAAGGTGATGGCTTTTAAAACTATCTATAGGCAGGTCTCCTGGCTTGCGGGTCATTTGTGCCTGCTGACCTTCCCGGTTTCCCAGTGGTCTTTTCTTAAGCAGGCCATCTCCGTACACAGTAGCGGGGGCTGCAGCGGCTTCTAACCGCTTTCCCTTTTCATCCGATTTTCTCGGACACCTACAGATATGAACACTATAAAGTTTTTTTGGTTCCTTGCAGTTATTTTAAATAGAGTATAACACTATTTCAGACAGGTTTCCAGCTTTTTTATGTTTTTAGCATGGGTTAACATGGACTAATACATCCCCTACGTTTTTGTTACCTTTTATTCTCTCCTTGATCTGAGCTGCAACGGCATGCCCTGCCTCCACGGTCATAGATCCGGCCACCGACACCTTTACTATAATAATGAAACTTACCCCTATAGGCTTGGCGCTTATGGAATCTACGTGATCCACCCCCGGTATAGATTCTATTTCATTTTGCAGACGTTCCATGAGCTTGTCGTCCATATTGGTGTCCATAAGGACATTATAGGCACTGACAAAAATCCTTATTCCCGTGTACCCAATCCATAAAGATATGCCTATTCCTATAACCCCGTCCAGCCAGTACAATTTTCCGGTTCCGAATATGATACCTGCTAAGGTACCTGATGTTACTAGAATATCATTTCTGTGATCCTCGGAGTTAGCGAAAATCAATAGGTTATTCCACCTTTTCCCCACACGGTGGGTATATATCCATAGAGCCGTTTTAAGCAATATAGTTATGACCGCCACTCCCACCAGCCACCAAGAGAATGTGAAGCTCCTGCGACTAATAATAGACTCTATAGCGCTTTTTAATATCTCGTAGGTGATAAGTAATAGGGAAAAGCTTATAATCATAGAAAAGACATATTCAGCCTTTCCATGGCCGAAGGGATGATCTTTATCCTCAGGCATGTTAGATATTCTATTCCCCGTGAGGGTCATTATAGAGGCAAAGACATCCCCGGCACTGTTAAAGCCGTCTGCTATCATAGCTTGACTCTTGCTTATAAAGCCCACAATAAGTTTAATTATAAGAAGTACAATGTTCGCGCCAATACCCCATAAGGCAACCCTTCTTGCTTCACTGTATCTATCCATGTGAAACCCCCCATTTAATGCGCACCAGAAGCCTTTTTACTATTATAAGCCATGCCCTGTTAAAATACATGGATTTGTATACCCTTTATGACAGTTGCTCGGTTCCCATATCTTTAATACAGCTTTCAACCTGTCTTATATATTCAGACAAGCCCGTAAGTTTACCAGTAGGCGGAAGGTCTAGAAACTTTTTATTTATACCGATCAATCGATTGACCATTGCTAAAATAAGAGTCTGATCCCCACCTTTATCGCTTCGCTTGTATTGGACGGCCATTTGGGTCAGTTCATGTAATCCCCTGAAAAAGTTATCTAAGGCCGGGCTATCGATCTCGTCTATATTTGATGCCAGCTGACCTATATTTTCAATAAGATCTCCCTCAGCCATATGGGTTTTCCCATGAATTATCTGTTTCCTCAGGGGATCAAAATAAACCATTCCCCTATCTGACATATCCTTCATTAGCCCTTCTACATATTCGGGGTTGCCCGATAGGACGTTGCGATATTTGTTCTGATACCTGAGCATAAGCCTCTTATCGCCTTCGGCCAGCCTGTTAGCACAGCCTCGCACAGATCCGCCCTTGGCCTGTTCTATAAGCATTGCCTCAACCAGCTCCTTTACCTCCTGTTCAGTAAAGGTGCTCCCTGCTACAGTATCGCCCATATCTCTATTCCCCCGGCCTTTTCCCGGAATACCATTATTTTTGCTGTGTATATATCGGTAGTAATAGTTTCTTACAGTATTAAATTTCAGTCCGCTCTTCTGGGCGATTACTTCAAAAGCGCGGTTTACAGGTTCTTCTGCGTCTTTAGATTTACTGACCTCTTTCTCCATTAAAGTGATTAGCACCGGATCCAAAAAGGATTTAACTGTATTATCCTGCATTTCTTTCATCTCCTTAAGACTATATATGATGGATATATTATTCACCATATTTATCCTGTTTATACAGCTAAACCCATATAATATTTGCAGACCTGACATGAACCGGATAAAAATATCTATATGTTTTACATTCAGATACTATAGTGCAAAACATTCTCCCTGATTCATATGCTGTAAACAATACATTACTTAACCTTTATTATCACCCTTACCTGATCTTCTATATTGTTTGATCCTACTTCTTTTATCTCCCCCATTTTGGAGAGTTCCTCAAATAATATATGTCTCTTATCTTCTCCATCTAATACTATGACAACAGAATTCTCGTCACTCTCTATCGGTTCCATATCATTGTCCAAAGCCATAAGCTTAAGGGCATAGGGAGTTATACATATATCCTCCGTATATACCTCTACTACATCGGTTTGTATGGCTCTCGTTTCACCATAATACGATCCATCATCCTGAGGGGCTTCTGCCGGTTCAGCCTGGGAATCTGCTTCCCCCCATTCACCTTGGGGAGCCATTTCTTCCTGTTCCACCCTGGCAATTTCCGAGTCTCCCCTTGCCTCTTTTTCATTGCTGTCCTCTGGGGCAGCTGCCGGGCTCTCAGGTTCTCCGGGTTCAAACTTGAAGTCCCCTTCCCCACTCTCGTCTGTCGCTATCTCTGCCTCCATTGGGGCAGACTCAGTCGCTTTGTCCAACTGCAATGGGCCAATAACGGCTTTAATGGAAAAGAAAATAATGATAATAGCCGCTACAGCCCCAGCCCAACTGTACCAATGGGTATTTCTCTGTCTTTTGGACTGTTCCAGCTTTATAGTCAAATTTTTATGGAAATCCGTAGGCAATGGTAATTCATCCAAGGAATCCAGAACCTGAACGAGCTTTCGGGTTTCCTCCAGTTTTGCCATGCATTCAGTACATGTATCCAGATGATTCTCAAGAACTGCCTTTTCTTCTTCGTTAAGCTTCCCGTCCAGATAAGGGCTTATATATTCATCAAAATGCTTCAAATCCATTGTTTACCCCCCTTCCATCGGGTGTCCTGGGGCGGTGGGATCTAATAGAGTCCCTAAGACATGCTCTGGCCCGGCTTATATTTGATTTAACAGTCCCCATGGGCTTGTTCAAAATATCAGCAATCTCTTCATAAGAATAATTTTGTATATCCCTGAGAATTATTACAGATTTATATTCAGGTTTCAAGGCTGCAATGCACTCTAAAACCATATCATAACCCTCACTGCTAATGATCTGATCCTCGGGCAAAGGATCAGTTGAAGGCATTTCCAATTCCTGCTGATCATCTTCTCTGTTTATGGACAAAAGCCTAAATCTTTTTTTGCGATGATTATCTATGCATATATTGTGTGCTATGCGATAAATCCATGTAGAAAATTTACTGTCTCTTCTAAAAGACTTTAGGTTCCTGTACACCTTAATAAAAACCTCTTGAGCCAGATCCTCAGCATCATCAGGGTTGTTTGTCATACGGTAACAATAATTATATATCTTTCTATCAAATAGCATAACCAATTCTTCAAAGGCAACGGAATCGCCGTCTAATGATCTTTCGATCAACTGGGACTCTATATCCATACAACCCTCCCCCAATCTTCTTTGCAACAGATCTGCAGCATAAGCCACAGTAATACAGTACTTATATCTGGCTACCCTATTATAGCATAAACAATAACCCTAACGCTTTTATCCATTGGCTAGCCCCTGGCACCTCTTTCAATAGCAATAATCCCTGTCCTCACTACTTCCTGAATCCCAAATGGTTTTAAAAGATCCTCCATAGCCTGAATTTTGACTTTGGCGCCGCTTAACTCCAGAGTCATACTTCGCAGGCCTACGTCCACTACCTGAGCCCTAAAGATCTCTGCTATAGCCATGATGTTCTGTCGTTTGCTCTCCGGGGCGTTGACCCGGATCATTGCCAATTCCCTTAAAACAGAGTTTTCGTTTATAATCTTTTCCATACGAACAATATTTGGCATCCCATTGATTTTGGCTGTCAGGACAGCTACAGACTCTTCATCCCCATCTGAAACTATGGTAATTCTGCTGATATCCTCGTCCTCACTAACACCTACTGCCAGGCTTTGAATATTGATTTCGGCATCTCCAAATACTGAAGCCACCTCCGATAATACTCCCAGCTTGTTTTTGACCCATATAGAAAATATCTGTTTTTCCATTATAATCTCCTCCCGATTTATTTACAATTCCGGCATAGAGCCAGGGCTGTAATAATGGAATAATATTTTATCATCGACCCATCGGATCTGGAAGTCACGACTAAAGGTGCTTTAGACCCGGTGATAATATGACACATCTTACTTTTTTGCAAAAAGGCCAGTGACTTGACTAAAATATTGGCGGCGTCTATATTAGGTAACAGGAGCACATCAGCATCTCCCGCTACATCGCTTTTGACTTTCTTTTGCTTGACTGATTCAGGGCTTATGGCAAGATCCAAGGCTAAGGGCCCGTCAACTATGCACCCTTCTATCTGTCCCCGCTTATTCATCTGAGTCAAAAGAGCCGCGTCAAGGGTGCTCTTCATTGATGGATTTACTGCCTCAATAGCCGCCAATACCGCGACTTTGGGTTTTTTAACTCCTAGAGCCTTTGCGATATCTACAGAATTATTGATTAATTCGACCTTTTGCATAAGGTCGGGTTCAATATTTATAGCAGCATCCGTTACATATAATAATTTTGGGTAGTTCTTATTTTCGATCACCATAGTATGGCTAATAAGTCTGTCGGTCTTAAGGCCGATCTCCCTGTTGAGGACGGCCTTCATAAAATCTGCAGTAGGGAGGATCCCCTTCATCAGTGCCTGGGCCTCCCCCCTTTGGGCCAATTCGATGGCTACCCTTGCGCTCTTGTGGTTATTGTCTTGCTGTATAATATTAACCCCTGACAGATCAAAGCCTATTTCATTGGCAATATCAATAATTTTTCCCTTATTCCCTATAAGAATGGGTTGGGCAAATCCCCTGTCATAAGCTTCTTTAAGGGAGCTCAATACATTTATATCATGGGCAGCAACAACAGCTATCTTCCCTGGTGGGCGCCCGGCTAACAAATCTTCTACTTGATGAAGTTTCTTAATCATCCGGATAATTTCCTCCCTAAATATTCATACGGTTTTATTGATAATATGCTCATTTTCACTCTTATCTTATCTTATATTATCTGTATCCTTAAGACAATATCAGATGCAAATATAAAGTGAAATGGACTATTGTGTATAAACTTTTAATACATATTCGTTTAGACCCAGTTTATTTGGCAACAATTCATATAAAGGGGGGTTAATAATGCCTTCAGACAATGTAGATAAATATGATGTTTTGATCCTATCCGCTGATTTTGGTAAGGGTCACCATCAGGTTTCAGCCGCTTTACAGAAGGTGCTAAGTGAAGAACGGCCACATTGGGATGTAGCGATACATAACTATTTTAAACAGACCTTCCCGCTGCTTAACGGCCTGTTTATATTCTTCTATTGCCAGCTTATAAGATGGTTTCCCTTCATTTATGATTGGTATTATAGAATAACTGATAGCAAAAACCCTTTATCTGTATGGCATCGAATTCTCAGCAAAATAGGCAGCAAAAAAATGCTGCAATTGATTACCCATTGTTCTCCCAGAATAATAATATGTACCTTTCCCACCCCTGCAGGAGTAATTTCCAGGCTAAAGGAAATCGGTAAGATAGACATTTCTCTAGCAGTGGTTGTCACTGACGTGACTTCTCATAGCCAGTGGATACACAAGACGGCGGATCGTTATTTCCTGGCCGCTAATGCACCTGTAGCCAGTTTTTTAGAAAAAGGCGTCCTAGAAGAAAAGATTCAAATTACTGGCATACCTATAAGACCGCAGTTTGAATCGCCCATACCTAATCCTGGATTCTGGCTTAAGCACAATCTGGATCCATCAATATTTACCCTGCTTATCATGGGGGGCGGCAGGGGCATGATGCCAGGGGTAGATAAGATCTGCAAGAGGCTGGCTGCTATGACCCTTCCAATGCAGATAATAGCCTTGACGGGTTCTAATAAGGCTTTGGCAATGAAACTGAAGGTAATAGTCCGGGATTCATCCATACCCATAAGAGTAATCGACTATGTTGAGAATATTGCCCCCGTCATGAAAGGTGCCCACCTGCTTTTATCTAAAGCAGGTGGAATAACGGTTTTTGAAGCCTTGGCCGTTAAACTGCCTCTTTTAATCTATAAGCCCTTACCAGGTCACGAAATGTGCAATGTAAGGTTTTTGCTTGAGAATAATGCAGCCCTCAAAGCTGACAATGTAAGTCAGGCAGTAAAACTGATAAAGAAAGCTGTGAAAGACCCAGCCCTTTTAAGGAATATATCAAGGGCTATGGGGCTCTTATCCAGACCCTCGTCTGCCAGAGAAGTCGTTAAAACCATAATAGACATGGTGGGTAACAACAATTGCGGAAACCCTGCAGAAACAGACTCGCAAACAAGGAAAAATCTATACGCATGAAATGTATATTGATTTATTTTATTAATTCTATGGGAGCGGCCTAAAAATGTTGTTTACTTTATATTGTCTTGTACCAAGCTATTGGGCGCGCAATCGATCAAAAAAGATTATACGCACGGGTTCTCCCCTAAATAAGGAAGTCGCGCTTACCTTTGATGACGGACCTAATCCTGAATATACGCCTCGTCTGCTGGACATCCTAAAAGAATACCAAGTGCCCGCTTCCTTCTTCTGTCTGGGAAGACAGGCGGCTCTTTATCCTGACATCATCAAGCGTATAGCACGTGAAGGTCATATAATTGGCTGCCATTCATATTCCCACCGCCATGCTTGGCTTATGCCACCGTTCTATACCATGAGAGATATAAAAAGAACCTATGAAACCATAACTAGAATCACAGGGAATCCCCCTAAGTGGTATCGTCCGCCCTGGGGTCATTTTAATGCTGTCAGCATCTATGCAGCTAAAAGACTGAATCTGAATATTGCCCTTTGGTCAGTAGAGGCCCGGGATTGGGCTTTGGATACTACTCCAGAATACATCTATAATATAGTTATAGACAAATGTGATAAAGGCTCAATAATCGTACTCCATGATAATCGGGGGACATCCGGAGCCCCGGTAAAAGCCTTGAGGGCTCTGCCGTATATTATAAGTTCTCTTCATGAAAAGGGATACAAATTTGTCACCTTGGATCGAATGAAGGAGGCGCTCAATGCTTAAATCTATGCTGAGACCTGTTGTCTCCCTTTGGGAGAGGTTTTTTATTTGGGCTTATAAGGTTACTCCTATAGAGGGATCTCCCCATGGGCTCCTTAGAATATCTGCCCATCCTTACAAAGGGAAGCCTGAGACCCTTTCCGATGGAACTAGAGTCTTGCCCGGGGATTATGTATTGGAATTGCATATCTCCAATATGATTATTTATACGGGCAATGGGGCGGACAGGAAAGTAATATCCGGCCATGAGTTTCTAGGTCCTTTTCGCCAAGAGATAGCCAACCTGGCACATTTAGCCCGCTTAGGCAGATTAGACTCCCGGGTTAAAGCCGTGTGGGGAGTTACTATGTTAGGGGCTGGTCTCAAGCGGCTGGGCTTTGAACTCAAACCCATGGAAGCAGGTTTTTGTACTAAGTGTTTAATACTGTGGATGAATTTTTTGAAATGGCTTTACAGTCCAACCCAAAGGTCAAGTGCAGGGAAGTCAAAAAACCCCAGAAGACAAGGCTATCAGTATTGGCTGTCCATAGAACAATTGATAGAAAAATATCAAAAATAAAAAGTCCGGCCAATTCTGAAGTTTCTTTCCCGAGATTGGCCGGAGCACAGCAATATTTTCAGCCTTTAATAGCAGGTTTCTTTTTCTTTATTTTAATTCCCTTTTTACCGCCCCGTTTTAAATCCCTTATAAGGTATATAATACCGCCTACAGTTGCTATAATCAAAAAAGCCAAGACCCATAGCATGTTCTTTAAAAATACTAATTTCGGATTCTTTACTGGCTCTTCCTCTGCCTCACCACCGATTATTATTTCATAGGCATCGCTTGTGAATTCCACTTCTTCACCGTCATTGGCAACACCTTTAGCTGTTACAGTAAAGGAAGTATCCTCCTCAATATCCAACCCCGGGAAAGTAATAGTCTTCTGATCCCCAGGTTCCAGGGACAGGATACTCCCAATATTTATTTCTCTTTCGTTTAGGATCAATTCTATGTTATCGATTTTTGAGTCGCCATCATTGGTTACAGTGCATAAAAGATCCACAGTTCCCGCCTCTTCCAAAGTCTCGGGTTCCGAGGATAATTTTATAGTCAGTAAGGGTTGAGTACCCTCTATATTTATGGTTATATCAACCGGATTGCCCTGAAACTCATAATCCCAGCCGGTATCCTTGGCCTTTGCGAATATTTTAGGATGGCTGATGGTATCAGATTCAATCACCTGTTCAATAGAAAAGGTCTCTGTCTGATCCGGTTTGAGCTCGTCAAATCGACCAACCTGGCCGAATTCTGGTTCTTCCACCACCCCATTAACTAAGGTGATCTGCCCGGTGTTTTTTATGGTATATTCGATTCTAATCATATCCCCTTTGGCTATATCCTGAGGGGTCACAACATTAGTTATTTCAATATTAGCCCCTAAACCATCAAATTTTATGGTATAGACAGACTCCACGTTCCTTCCAGTTCCCTCTTCAACAGCAGTCGCCTTAAAGGTATAGTCCTTACCGGGTTCTATCCTGCCGGTGTATATGACAGTGCCTTCCCTTCCCGGGGCAATACTGTCTCGGGCAAGGATTTCCTTGCCTGTCCAATCGACTACTCTCACCTTTGTCAGTGTTCTATTTCCCTTGTTTACCACGCTCAGGCTAAAATCTACTTCTTCACCGGGTTCTATGGTTGTCTTATTTGCCTTCCCGACTATTTCCAAGGGTTTGTCAACTAGCTTTTCTTCCACCTTAACTTCCACCCCAGCCTCTTTCGCCGCCTGTTCTGTTCTTTTACCGGGGTTTAACGGGTCATCGTAAGTTAAAACGGGAAAACTATTGGTGGTCTTATCTAATTTAAATGTTTTAGTAAAGGATGCCGATGCACCCGGCTCCAATAAGGATTTCTCACCCAATAGACCCAGCACGCTATCCTTTATTTGAATATTTTCTATATTTACATTAGCTGTAGATTTAAGTTCTACAGTATAGGTCACTTCTTGCCCTATAGGCACCTGGCCAGTTGCATTAGCCTTATAGGTGACCTTTATGCCTGATGAAACGATAGAAATTTGTTTCTCACCGCTGCCACCCTTTACCGGTAGCAATTCGCTGCCACCTTCCGGCATATATAATATCTTATAGCGAATAGTATAGGAGGGTATATCTTTCTTACCTGTAAATCTCCTCCCGCCCAAAGTTTTCTCGCCACCGGCATCAATACCTGTCTCCCAAGTAATTGTTTCAGTCCCTGAAGCCGGGTTCCCATTATTATCATAGAGAGTCTCCTCTATAGTAACTTTAGATATATTATCCCCGCTGCCATTAGTTATCTTATAATTAAGGGTAAAAGCAGAGTTTGGGGTAGCATAATCCTTCCCCCCTATAGTTGTTACATTTTTATCGTCATTAGGGAACGAAACCTTAACAGATACTTCCCCCTGAGCTGTAGATATACTCCCTCTAAATCCCGGGATAATAATAGCTAAAGCCAATACCAAAGCAATACATATCTTCAACGCTGTAGCAAACCTGGATTTCATATTCTATTCATCCCTTCATTCAATTTCAACTAACTATATTCCCTTTATATCAATAATACAACGATTGCTATGCATATACCCCCAACGTAGGGGCTTTTTCGGGAAAGTATTTACCCGTTACATAAGCATAAATTAAATAAGCATAGTACATATCGCTCATTATAACATTATAAACAGAATTTCTAAAGAATTTTTATATACATATGTTTAAATGCTTTGTTATAAGTCTATCCTTATCCTGATCATAGAGAGCATCATCCGTTTTACCGTTGCCCTATGGCTAATTTGTGCTAAAATCAGCATATAAAAAGACCCCTGCTTGGGGTCTCTCCATATTAAATTTATTATAGTATCATGTTGCGTAGTGAAACAGACTATTGAATCTACATATCTGAAATTGTTAGTGGTTCGAATTCCTTTTCCACTCTGTATATTCTTCAAACTTTTCTTTATACGCCTTGCTGTTCTCTTTATTAGGCAAGTATTCCTTTTGTGGTTTGCCTACAAAAGCCTTGGCATCATCCAAATTCTTAAATACACCGGCACCAATTCCAGCACACAGGGCGGCACCCAAGTTACCCGTCTCATAGGTTCTTGGTATAACTACAGGCATATTAGCTATGTCTGCTATTATCTGACACCATAGGCTGCTTACTGCCCCCCCGCCAAACACGTGAAGTTCCTTCGCCTTTCGTGCTATATCACTTACCCGTTTATGTGCATCAATACAAATTTTTATTTCATAGGCTATGCCTTCTAAAACAGATCGGATTATATCGCCTTGGGTAGCATCCAAAGCGATTCTGGCAAAGGTTCCCTTGCCATGCCCAGATTCACCTCTTACAAGAAAAGGGTGAAAAATAACCCCATTAGAGCCAACCGGTGCTTTCTCAGCAAGGGCATCCATCTCCCGATAGGATTTTTGTGAAAACAAGGTATCTCTTACCCATTTCAGTGCAGAGCCTGCAGTTCCCACATTATTTTCCAGCATCCAGCGATTACGGTCAAATCCATGGCAAGCAACCGCCATATTATCATCTGTAACATGCCGTTTAGCAATAGAAGAAATAGCGCTTGCAGTACCCAGAGAGATAGTCATAATCTCTTCATTAATACCTGCCCCCGAAGCCCCGGCTTTTTGATCCTGGAGTCCCATTACTACCTTTGTTTTCGTGGATAAGCCAAGCTCCTCGGCAACTTCCGGCAGAACAGTACCTACAACATCGCCAAAACAATGTATCTGCGGAAATCTATCCATATCAATACCATATCTTTCAAAGAGTTCCGGTATCCATTCCCTCTTTGCAGTATCATAGCATAGGGTACCGCTGGCCATGGTGTAATCTGTTGTGGTGTTACCGCTAAAACGATATAACAAGAAATCCAACCCCATTAAAAAGGTGGAGGCCTTTTCATATATTTCAGGCCTATTTTTCTTCAGCCACATCACCTTTGGAAAAACAACCGGTGTGATCTGCCTTCCGGTTCGGGAGAAAATTTCAAAGTTATCATAATCTTCTTTTATACGGGCAACTTCATCAACAGCCCTTGCATCATACCAGCTTATGGCGTTCATTAGGGTATTTCCTTCTTTGTCCACAGGAACAAAGGCTATTCCCTGGGAGCTTACGGATACGGATAATACCTTTTCACCATCTATGCCAGCCTCTTCTAGTGCACCTTTAACGGCTGTTTTAGTATTATTCCACCATGCGTTAGCATCCTGTTCTACCCCTTCAGGGGTAAAAATAAGCTCATATTCGATATAGTAAGAGCCTAATATATTGCCTTCCAAATCAAAAACCATACTTTTACAACCAGTTGTGCCTAAATCGACTCCTAGCAAATACATGTACTCTACCCTCTTTCTATGTTATTGATAATCTTTTGTTGCCCTAACCTAAAATCATATGTAAAACCAGTAAACCTAAAAAAAGCCCCTATATATGTCTAAAATAGGAGAGCTGCATCCATGCTGAATGCTCGGGTTCTTTATTAATCCCCATTGAATCATTTTTATATTATCGAAAGATTTGTCAATTATTATACAATATATCTATTAGTGGGTCAACCAAGCCATGGTTATGCTTTGGATCCCATTACAGGTAGTAATCCAGTCTTTTACCTATAAGGATTTCATCCTCTTTGACCAGGCTATCATAGACCAATATATCTACTCCGGCTTGATGGGCTTCCCGTAAAGCCCGGCCAAAAACCGGGTCTGTCTCATCGTTGGGAATAAAATATTTCATGCCCTCCATTTGAACAAGAAAAAATATATAGCCCCTATACCCCATCTCTACTGCCTTTATCATTTCGTATACATGTTTTATACCTCTTTGGGTAGGGGCATCGGGAAAGCTACATATTCCATTGTTCTCCAAAGTAACACCCTTGACTTCAATGAAACCTTTCTCCGCTCCGGTTTCAAAATAGATATCAAAACGAGAATCCCCAAAAGTTACCTCCCGCTTAATATGGACGATGCCCGGGATCTCTATTATTTTATTATCTGCAAGGGCCCCATGGACTACAGAATTTGGTACCTGTGAATCCGTATTTATAAGAAGATCCCCTTTATATCCGCCTATTACAGAATACTTTGTCTTTCTATTTGGGTTATCTGATTTCTCTAATATCACCGTTGTGCCTTCGACAAAAATTTCCCTGCACCGTCCCGTATTCTTTACATGGACTATCTCTTCCTTGCCCTCCAGCTCTACTCTTGCTATAAACCTATTGGGTCTTTTTATAAACTTTGCCCGTCTAATGTCCCTATACTTCATCTGTTCTGCAATCCCTTCTTTCTGTATACCAAGATCAAGAGCGCCGAGGCAACAATTATACTTCCAGCCAATATTCCTACCGTTCCCTTGTTCTCTTTCAAAAACCTGCTGTACAATTGAAACCATTATATAGCCACCGCTTAACAATTGCCACCCTAAAAAGGATTTTAAGATTCATCATTGAGATGTAATTAACTATCGGCTGCAAAAAACTAATTGCATATAGGCATATATTGCTGTATAATATATGTATGCAACATACAATTGTTCAATACTGTTGAAAGGATTCAGAATGGATAAAAGGCCTATATCATGTATGGAAATTTGGGATCTGCTCACCTATGCCCAATCTTTGATGAATATACTTGAGCGAAGGATGCAAGTCAGATATGATATTACCCCCCGGGAGCTTCGGGTGTTATTGGAGCTGGACGGCACGGAAGGCCTAAGCATCAGCGAATTATCCAAAGGGATAAGCCGTGACTTTGGCAACGTAAGCCGTACCTGCCAAGGATTGGTTAAAAAAGGGCTCCTGATCCGCCAAAGAGCAGATGGTGACCTAAGAGTGACAATAGTAGTCCTTACCTCTAAGGGGAAGGAAAAGCTTGATTTATTTTATAAATATAATTTGATCCCCATACAAAACCAAATCCTTGGGGGAGATTTGAAAAGACACGAAGATGCAATAACAGGAATGAAAGAATTTCTTGCCTTTATAACGGAGAGAATGGAGGAAATAGATGTTTAAAAAGAATAACAGGGATAAAAAACCGGGGACGCCCAGACCCATTTTATATTTTTATGGCATAGCCTTTCTGGCTGTATTATTGCTGAACTGGCTTGTTTTTCCCTATCTGACCAAACCCAAGGTGGTAGAAGTAGGGTACTCGGATTTCTTGGATAAAATTGAATCAAATGAAGTGACCGCAGTGGAGATGGATCTCAATGAAATATCTTTCGTGGTTAAGGATCCGAAAGGCGAGGATACCTACTATAAAACCGGCTACGTGGACGACCCTGAATTGGTATCCCTGCTACGAGCCCATAATGTAGATTTTGGCGCTGTAATCCCAAGCCAGCCGAATTACCTTTTGAACCTTCTCCTATCCTATGGTATCCCTATTCTAATCTTTTGGTTGATAGGACGGAGGATGAGTAAGATGCTGGGCGATAGGATGGGCTCCGGGGGCTTGTCTTTTGGAAAGAATACCGGCAAAATATATGTGCCTACCGGTGACAAAAAGACCTTTAAGGATGTAGCCGGCCAAGAAGAAGCCAAAGAAGCCCTAACTGAAGTGGTGGATTATCTTTCCCGTCCAGAACGGTATTCCGAAATTGGCGCGAAATGCCCAAGGGGCGTTTTGTTAGTTGGCCCGCCCGGAACAGGTAAGACTCTAATGGCCAAGGCTGCTGCAGGGGAAGCCGATGTTCCCTTTTTCACCATAGCAGGATCCGAATTTGTGGAGATGTTCGTAGGCCGCGGAGCCGCAAGGGTAAGGGATTTGTTTGGTGAAGCCAAGAAAAAAGCCCCCTGCATTGTATTTATTGATGAGATAGACACCATAGGTAAGAAACGAGATAGTGGATTAAATACTAACGATGAAAGGGAGCAGACCCTTAACCAGCTCCTGGCTGAAATGGACGGCTTTGAAGGAGATTCCGGGGTCATCCTGCTTGCGGCTACCAACCGCCCGGAGGTTCTGGATCCTGCCCTACTGCGACCGGGTCGTTTTGACAGGCAGATACCTGTAGAGCTTCCGGATTTACAGGGGCGAATAGCTATATTTCAGGTCCATGCGGAAAATTATAAAATGAGCAGGGGCATCAATTATGATATTTTAGGAAGGGCAACTGCCGGAGCATCCGGAGCTGAGATCGCCAACGTCGTTAACGAAGCTTCATTGCGGGCGGTGAGGATGGGGCATCCACGTGTTACCCAGGAAGACCTGGAAGAATCTATAGAAGTGGTTATTGCCGGGCATCAAAAGAAAAATGCTATCCTCTCACCCGAAGAAAAAAAGGTCGTTGCTTATCATGAGATCGGTCATGCACTGGTAGCAGCAAAACAAACAGACACCGCTCCTATCCACAAGATTACTATTATTCCCAGAACCTCGGGGGCATTAGGCTATACCATGCAGGTAGAGGAAAATGAAAAATCCCTAATGACCAAAACCGAGACCTTCAATAGAATGGTTACTATCTGCGGTGGCCGGGCAGCGGAAGAAGTCATATTCGAAGAAATTACTACAGGCGCGGCTAATGATATAGAACAGGTAACCAAAATTGCTAGGGCTATGGTCACCCGATTTGGGATGAGTGGTGAATTTGGCATGATGGCTCTGGAAACCCAAAATAATATATATTTAGGCGGGGATTCATCCTTAGCCTGTTCCCCTAAAACCAGCGAGCTTATAGATATCGAAGTAAAAGAATTAATCCAATCGGCCTATCAAAGGGCTGTACAGATATTGACGGATAATAAGGCTAAACTCCATGAGCTGGCTGAATTTCTTTACAATGAGGAAACTATTACCGGTGAGCAGTTTATGGGGCTTCTCAATAGCGAAAATAAATATACAGCATAAATTTAGCTGAACTTTATGGATTATCTCTATTGTTAGGATGATGACCCAACCTAATAATAGAGATAATATATCTATCTATATATAATATTGTCTAGTATTGGAAAAAAATTAGTGTTATCAGGTTCAGTTGTTAAATATCTATCATATTCTCTGTAGAATATAGTAGCTTTTTATAAAAATTTCAAAATTTCTATAGTAAAAATATTTTTTTTGTGTTACGATAGTATGGGGAACTATTTAGGTAATATTTTGTACTATATAGTAAACTAATTGTCCTTCAAATGAGCTAAATCGTACCACTGTTTTATTGCTATATAAATATCAAACTGCAAAGGAGTAATCGCATGAGTGAAACAATGACTTCAAACCAGAAACTTTTAGATTGGGTGCAAGAAATGGCGGATATGTGCCAGCCCGATGCCATCTATTGGTGTGATGGTTCCTCGGAAGAAAACGAGCGCCTGTTGCAAGAGACGGTAGATGCGGGAGCAGCGACGAAATTAGATCCTGAAAAGAGACCCGGTTGCTATCTGTTTAGAAGCGACCCGTCCGACGTAGCCCGTGTTGAAGATAGAACCTATATTGCCTCTGTAAAGCAAGAAGACGCAGGTCCCACCAATAATTGGATCGACCCTGTGGAATTAAAGGAGACCATGAAAGGCCTTTATAAAGGTTGTATGAAGGGTAGAACCATGTATGTTATCCCCTTTTCCATGGGTCCCGTTGGTTCCCCTGCCTCAAAAATCGGCGTCGAACTGACCGACAGTCCCTATGTAGTAGTAAATATGCGTATTATGACCCGTATGGGCAAGAAAATTTTGGACGTTCTCGGAGACGATGGTGAATTTGTTCCCTGCCTGCATTCAGTTGGTGCACCGCTGGCTGAAGGTGAAAAGGATGTTCCCTGGCCCTGCGCCCCGATGGAGCAGAAGTATATAAGCCAGTTCCCGGAAGAACGAACCATATGGTCTTACGGTTCAGGATACGGCGGTAATGCATTATTAGGGAAAAAATGCTTTGCCCTTAGGATTGCTTCTGTCCAAGCTAGGGACGAAGGCTGGCTTGCAGAACATATGCTTATCTTAAAACTTACAGACCCTGAAGGTAACGTAAAATACATCACTGGCGCTTTCCCAAGTGCCTGTGGAAAAACTAACCTGGCTATGCTTATACCTACTATCCCTGGTTGGAAGGTAGAGACTATTGGCGATGACATTGCATGGATGAAATTTGGAGAAGACGGCCGACTTTATGCCATTAACCCCGAAGCTGGTTTCTTTGGTGTGGCACCCGGCACTTCCATGCATTCTAATCCTAACGCAATGCATAGCATAGAAAAGAATACTATTTATACAAACGTAGCCTTGACAGATGATGGAGATGTCTGGTGGGAAGGTATCGACCACGATGCACCGGATCATTTGATCGATTGGCATGGAAACGACTGGTCACCTGATAGTGACAAGCCTGCTGCTCATCCTAATGCCAGGTTTACAGCACCGGCAAGCCAATGTCCCTCTATTGCCCCTGAATGGGAAGATCCGGCAGGAGTCCCCATCTCCGCTATTCTTATTGGAGGACGCCGTCCCAGCACTATTCCATTAGTTCACGAAAGCTTTGACTGGGAACACGGTGTATTCATGGGTTCCATTATGGGCTCGGAGATTACCGCGGCTGCTATATCCGATAATATAGGCCAGGTGCGCAGAGATCCCTTTGCTATGCTCCCCTTCTGCGGTTACCACATGGGTGATTATCTGAAGCATTGGTTGGAGATAGGAAAAAAAGCCGACCCAGACAAGCTGCCGAAAATCTTTTATGTCAATTGGTTCCGCAAAGACGAGGAAGGTAATTGGCTATGGCCCGGATTTGGCGAGAACAGCCGGGTACTGAAATGGGTCTTTGAGCGGGCTGCAGGTACCGGCAAGGCTGAGAAAACACCTATTGGGTACATGCCTACGCTTGATGCCATTGATACAGAAGGCTTAAACGTCAGTGAGGCTGATATGAAGAAGCTCCTTGAAGTTGATAAAGAAAGATGGCTTAAGGAAGCGGCATCTGTTGAAGAATACTATAAAAAATATGGAGACAGGTTGCCTGAGGAATTGAAAAAGCAGCTTGCTGCGCTGAAAGAAAGATTGCAGGGCTAATCCCCCCACTTAATAGAATAATCGAGAATAGTACAACAGGCCGCCCCATTACGGAGCGGCCTGTTCTATACAGAATTGTTTCTACAGTTTATCTTCCAAGTTCCAACTTCCAACATCTAACTTTAAATTTCTGACTCCTAACTTCCAACCTCTAGTTTCCTATTTTAAAGCATCCGAGGAATAACGGTTATTAGGGTTCCAAAGCATAAACTCATCAACACCGTTTTCTTCCAAGGCCTTTATCTGCGCCCGGACTTCTTTTTCACCATACTCGATGTGTCCTTTTACCCAGTTGGCGGTAAAGTCCTGAATCCATGGTCTTATAATTGCGGGTGTTTCTACATTCTCGTTCCTTGCCACAGCATCCCTAGTACAATTAAAGATAGTTTCATAGGGGTATGCGTCGGGCACAGGCAGATTGTAGGTTTGGTTGGCATAGTGACTGGGATACATCATGGGACTCACATAGTCTACCACATTGCTGACCGCTTCCCAATACTGCCCCAAGCCCATATCGTCCGCTACTGAAGGTACAAGACCGTATATATCAGCACTGACATATACCTTTTCTGGGGACAATTCTTTATAGGCATACTTTAAGAAGTCCTGTATTATCTGGGGTTTGGATTCATTACCTGTATTACGGTAGTCCAAAACCTCGTCCAACTTCCCGCCACCTGAATCAGGGAGTCGTACATAATCAAATTGTATCTCATTAAACCCGGCCTTTGCTGCTTCTTTTGCTACTGCCACATCATATTCCCATAACTGCCTGTCGTAGGCGCTGGCCCAGCGCAATCCATCTTGCTGCATATGAGCTTTTCCTGTTCTTTTATCCAGAATGGATCGTTCAGGATATTTTTCCGTGTATATGGGATCCTTAAAGGTAACGATTCTGGCTATGGCATAGATATCGTTATCCTTCAGTTTTTTCATAAAGGCATCTATGTCCTTTATGGGTACCAGCTTATTAGCCTCAGGAGCAAACTTTTCTGCAGCCTCTGTATAAAAGAGCATATTGCCGTTATCATCTTTTACATCTATTACAAAGGCATTTAATCCCGTTGTTTTTGTCATCTCGATCATGGTATCCAACCGACCCCCGGAGGCTGAGTATATGGTCATATACGCGCCCTTCACCTTTACCCTGGGGTTTTCGGGATATTCATCTATCTTTGCTTGGGGTGAAAAATCCAAAGTCTTGTATTCTTCGCCCAAAAGATCTTCCCTGTCTGCGACAGTAAATTCTGCAGATATCCAGCCTTCTATAGCCTGCTGCCCCTCACCGAAGGAGATATAGAACCACTTATCCTGTTCTTCCCCCTCACCTACAGTTTTTTCTTCTAATACCTTGACAACGCTGCCCTTTAAAAGATGACCCACTTTTTCCGATTGGGCATCAGGTTCTTCCCGAACATTTAGCATGTCACCACTAACAAATACTATGTTTTTCGATTTATCGGGTTCTTCTTCCCCAATACCTTCTTCCAAATCCCCGTCATTATCATCTTCCCCTGCTTGGCTGTTATCACTCTGTTCAGGATTTTCGCCTTCAGCAGTGGGATTATCTCCATTTTCAACAGAATCCCCCGGGTTTTTGTCCTTAGACGATTGTACATTGGCTACACAACCCTGTACTACAAAAAATAGCATGAGTATTGCTATAATCAAACTTAACCTTTTCACATTCAAGCCCCTTACGCCCTTTCCTTGTCTTTTGGTATATAAAGCCTAATACATGATGTAGCGGTTCTTATCATGTGCATGCTACTATATTATACAAGTAATATGTCGGAAAAGATAGAATAATCTGTATCCAATTTTTGCTTAACTTGGGGGTCTTGGCCCATAGTATTGATAATAATCCACCTTTATCCTGCCATTATAGAGCTTACGCTTTTTACTTGCCCTGCGGCCATAAAGCTTTTCAAATTCCTCATCCGCAGTAAGTATATAGATAGACCAGGTATCCAATTCTTTGAATCTTTTCCCCATTTCCCTGTACAGGCTTTGGGCGTCACGCCTCTCCCCCATTCTCTCTCCATAAGGCGGATTACTGATTATGCACCCATACTTCGTTTTGGTACTAAATTCGGAGAAGGGTCGCCTATGAAAATCTATATATTCCCCTACCCCGGCCAATTGGGCGTTATGTCTGGCTATGGAGAGCACCTGTTCATCGATGTCATACCCTATTAGACGAAAGTCGACATTTTTTGTTGCAGCCCTTGCTTCACTCTTTGCTTTTTCCCAAATATCTTTGGAAATTTGGGGCCATGCCTCTGCGTCAAAGGCTCTGTTCAGCCCGGGAGCAATATTAAGCCCCTGCATAGCCGCTTCTATCAATATCGTCCCCGACCCGCAAAACGGGTCTATGAGATAGCGCCCTGTATTCCAATAGCTTAATGCCACCAATGCCGATGCCAGGGTTTCCTTTAATGGGGCTTGATTAGCCAGCTGCCTATAACCCCTTTTATGGAGCCCCTGGCCGCTGGTATCTACTGTCAGGGTAACTATGTCCCTAAGAATACCCACTTCCAGCCTATATCTAGGCCCCGTTTCTTCGAACCATTCCCTTTTATATTTTTGTTTTAACCTTTCCACAATAGCCTTCTTTACTATAGCCTGACAATCGGGAACACTAAAGAGCTTAGATTTTATCGACTTTCCCTGGACGGGAAATTCTGCATCCTCAGTGAGCAACTCCTCCCACGGAAGAGCCTTAGTCTTTTCAAAGAGCTCTTCAAAGCTTAGGGCTTTAAATTCTCCCATCCTGATTAGAACCCTATCGGCACTCCTAAGCCACAGATTTGTCCGGCATATGTCAGCGGCAGAACCTTTAAATAATACTCTGGAATTCTCCACCTCCAGATCCTGATACCCTAGATTTCTCAGCTCCCTGGCCACTACTGCCTCTAATCCGAAGGTGGCGGTAGCAATTAGATCCCATTTTTTCATAGAAATTTCCCATCTTTCCTATTCATCTTTTGGTTTCACTGTAACAATTCCATTCGCATGGGCAAATGGATTTATGAAGGCAACCCCTGTAAGATTATATCCTAAAATCATATACCCTATATCCCGTACTTGATAACAAAAAAGAACCGTCCCCGGCTCCTTATCCTACCCATCATAGCCCGAACACAATATCCAGTCAAGGTTTTATGGTTTTTGGCCATACTTACGGTTCAAATCTGCAATAGTGGGTATATATATAATTAAGGGAATCTGATTTTGTCAAATTGGCAGACTGTTCCGTTTTCGTGATTCAAAAATTATTTTAAGGGGGCAAAAAACTAATGGATGTTTTTAAAGGCTTTATTCAAAAAAGTTCCCCATTGAGTTGGCCTCATTCGATTTCGGTGCCCATGGTGAAAGCGATGTATTCACAGATTATCATGGTGCAGCTGTCGTAAAAATCCCGAAAAGCGGTACTATCTACGCACTTAGTTATTGCAATATCCACGGACTATGGGGCAACAAAGCAGAGATTGCAGTAGAATAACCCCAGCTTGAATTTAAAAGGTTCAGTATTCAACTAGCTCAAAAAAGGGACAGCCCAAGCCGGGCATTAGGGGACCGTTATAGTGGGGTCGCCGTTTCCGGTAAGGCCTGTCCCATAATTTTTTATTCCTGTTTTTCCATCCTCTTTACCAGCTCTCCCCTATAATAATCAGCAATTTGGGAATGCTCTTCCAATGCCTGCCTTCCCTTATGGCTAAGGGCATACTTTCCATGGGAAACCCTGTGAAACCAATCATAAAAATTATTATAGAGTATTGAATGGGTCTTATCCCCTGTACCTAACTTCCTTAATTCGGCAGCAGAAACTACCCCTAGATCTTCCAGACAACAGGCAATAAACAATGCATTTTCCCTATAGGCGGTCATTATCTTTTTTCGGCTACTGCCACCTTTATTAGAGTCCTTGTATCGACCTTCTATTTCTCTAATAATCCCTGTCTTTGCTTTAACGGTTTTCTTATTTCTGTATGGGTCGGGGTGAAATATAACTTCAACATATGGATTAGACGGGCTTAGGCTTATAAAGATTAAACCTATCTCCAGCTGTCTCAGTATCCTCCTTATACCTTTCCACTTTGTTGAGCCATAATAGTTCTTTGGCCTGGGCAGTGCCACATAAACCCCGCTGGTTATCTTTTGTCTGTCAGTCGCTTGAGCCAGCAACTCAACAGTAAAATTCTTTTTAAGTTCAATTATTACCAGATCTTCGCCCTTTATTGCAGCGATATCACAATCCCTTACTTCACCCCGAACAGTATATCCGTTGGATGTTAGATATTCGTATATAGGACTATATAAATCCGTTTCCTTAAATTTTGGTTTCTTCATAAGCTACCCCACTTTAATTTCGACCCCCGAAGCCCTCGGGTTATAACCCACCCTTTTTAGTATACAAAAGACCTTGTTTCAAAGGTCTTTTGTCGGATTCTTCTTAGCCTCTTATTAGTCTTCTACCGATCTCTTATTGGACTCGTTTTTCGATAGCGGTTTTAATATCCTCGGGGGTCATCCCTTTAGCTTCTATAAAGGGTCTGTTATTATTCGTAGTTTGAACGCCCATGACATTGTCGTCTATTCCTGTTAATACCACCGCATCGAAACCATCCAAAAAATCCTTGCTGGCTTTTTGCCTGGCAGTAAACTCACTGACCTTATACCCTGAATCCCTTAGATGGTCTATAACAGGCGTGAGCCCTTCCTGCACGGCTATATGCTTCATAGGCCAATCCTCCTTTTCCCCTATTATTTCACCCACTGCGTCTTTTATGCTAATAACTTTAGTTTGGCGACCACCGAAGCCTGGGGTTTCGGGCAGCCTTTGTCTCATCCAGCCTGCCTATAGGGGCAATATGGGGTGCGGTATGCGCCTTTTCCGGATCTTCTTTCGCTTCCTTAGCGATCTGGATCATGGCATCTATAAAGGCGTCTAAAGTCTCCCGGCTCTCCGTCTCCGTAGGCTCAATCATCAAAGCTTCCTTCACTATAAGGGGAAAATAGGTTGTAGGGGGATGAAACCCAAAGTCGATTAGCCTCTTGGATATATCCATTGCCGATACACCCTGTTTTTTCTGTCTTTGGGCAGATAAAACAAATTCGTGCATACAGATACGATCATAGCTTATATCGTACCAGGGCTTCAGCTTTTCCATCATATAATTGGCGTTTAATACTGCAGTTTCCGATACATTAAGAAGACCTTCAGCTCCCATGGTCAGTATATAGGCATATGCTCTGAGCACCGCCCCAAAATTACCGTAAAAGGATCTGATCCTGCCTATAGAATGGGGACAATCGTAATCCAAATAATATTTTTCACCGTCAAACCCAACTAAGGGACAGGGTAAATAGGACACTAATTCTTTCTTTACCCCCACAGGTCCTGCCCCCGGTCCGCCTCCCCCATGGGGGGTGCCAAAGGTCTTGTGAAGGTTTAGATGAACTACATCAAAGCCCATATCCCCGGGGCGGGTAATCCCTAATATAGCGTTTGAATTAGCCCCATCAAAATACAAAAGCCCGCCTGCATCATGGATAATCTCTGCTATCTCTATTATATCTTCTTCAAATAACCCCAAGGTATTAGGGTTGGTTAGCATAAGCCCTGCAGTATCCGACCCGGCCATTTCCCTTAGAGCCTGAATATCCACCCCGCCGCGACTATTAGAAGGAACCTCCACTACATCAAAACCTGCCATATTTGCAGAGGAAGGATTTGTTCCGTGGGCACTATCGGGTATAAATATTTTATTTCGATCCTCTCCCCCATTATTATCATGGTAAGCTTTGATTATTAGCATGCCGGTCAGTTCCCCGTGAGCCCCGGCAGCCGGCTGAAAGGTAATCTGATCCATGCCTGTGATCTCACAAAGCATCTGATTTAATTCATATAATACAGCTAAACTCCCTTGGATCGTTTCTTCGGGTTGATAAGGATGTACCGATGTGAAACCCTCCAGCCTGGCTATATCCTCATTGATCTTTGGATTGTACTTCATAGTACAAGATCCAAGGGGATAGAATCCTACATCCACCGCATGGTTTAACCTGGACATAACGGTATAATGGCGCACGACTTCTGCCTCGCTGACCTCAGGCAGGTTAGGCTTTATGTCCCTGAGCATATTGGTTGGGATTAAATCCTCTATTCCCTTTTCTTCAATATCCAGCGGGGGCAAGGAATATCCTTTCTTCCCCTCACCGCTAATTTCAAATATAAGTTTCCTATTCATTGGCTATCCCTCCTATGGTTTCCACCAGGGCATCCATTTCCTGTCGGGTACGTTTTTCTGTCACTGCCAACAGCCACCCGCCTTTAAGATCGGGGTAGGCTTTTTCCAACGGATATCCACCGATTATTCCTTTCTCCAACAGTCGGGAATTTAGCTTTTCAATAGAAATAGTGGTTTTGAGGGCGAACTCCTTAAAAAAGGGTGCCTTAAATACAGGGGTAAACAGACCTGTATCTATCAATTTATCGTGAAGATAGTGGGCTTTTTGCAGGGATTGCTCTGCTACCTCCCCCAACCCCTCCCTGCCCATTAGGGATAAATAAACAGTAACAGCCAGGGCGTTTAACGCCTGATTGGTGCATATATTGGATGTGGCCTTTTCCCTGCGTATATGTTGCTCCCTGGTCTGCAGGGTCAATACAAAACCTCTGTTGCCCACATTGTCTGTGGTCTCTCCCACTATCCGTCCCGGCATTCTCCGCATAAGTTTCTTTGTCGTAGCAAAGAACCCTACATAGGGTCCCCCAAAATTCAGGGGGTTACCCAGGGCCTGACCTTCCCCTACAACTATATCTGCCCCCAGCTCACCGGGCGGCTTCAGCAGGGCAAGGGAAATGGGATCAACACTTACTATAAGAAGTGCCTTATTTTGATGAGCAATCCCCGCTATGGATTCTAAGTCTTCAATAACCCCAAAGAAATTTGGGGTCTGAATGACCACTGCAGCCGTTTCGTTATCTATAGATTGTTCCAAGGTATTTAAATCTACGGATCCATCCTTATACCCTAGCTCTGTGACAGAAACCCCTTGGGGTCTTGCATAGGTATAGGACACCTGCTTATACTCGGGGTTTAGACTGCCTGCTACCAAGACCTTTTCCCGTCTGGTTGCCTGGCAAGCCATTAGGATAGCCTCAGCTACTGCAGTTGCACCATCGTACATAGAAGCATTTGCCGTATCCATACCCGTTAGTTCACATATCATTGTCTGGTATTCGAATATAGCTTGTAGAGTGCCTTGACTGATTTCTGGCTGATAAGGGGTATAGGAGGTATAAAACTCTGTTCTCGAAATAATGTGCCCCAAGGCGGAAGGAATATAATGATCGTAAGCACCTGCCCCTAAAAAGCAGGTGTACTCCCCCCCATGTTTGTTGGAAGAAGCCAATCCCTTCATATAGCGCATCAAATCCATCTCTGCCATAGGCCCCTTGATGTTGAGTTTTCTTTCCAGTCTTACCCTATCAGGGATATCCACAAACAATTCCTCTATAGAAGAATAACCTATCTCAGCCAGCATGTTTTTCTTCACATCCTCTGTATTGGGGATGTAATTAGACATATTTAAGCCTCCTCTTTGCAGAATTTTTCATACTCCGCCCCATCCATAAGATTAGCTACTTCGCTACCATCAGCCATTTCAATTACAGCGACCCACGCTTCATAGGGGTCTTCGTTAATGAGTTCCGGACTTTCTTCCAGCTCAGAGTTTACCTCTACTATTGTACCTGAAACAGGAGCATAGATGTCTGATGCGGCTTTTACCGACTCGATGGTACCAAGAATATCATCTGCATCCAGATTGGTTCCTACATCAGGCAATTCAACAAAGACAATATCCCCCAGCTCATCTTGGGCAAAATCTGTGATGCCTATGTATGCCCTGTTACCCTCGACTTTTACCCATTCATGCCCTTTAGCATATTTTAAATCCTCTATTACCTTCATATTCTTTTCCTCCCTAATCTGTATTTTTATTAAAATTATTTATAATTAAACTACAAAAACTGCTTTTATAATTAAAATCTAAACCTGTCTATTATACTATTTAACGTAAAATGGCGTATCAACAATTTTTGCCCTCAGAAGTTTGCCCCGCATCTGGACAAAAAACTCTTCCGACCCTTGGGCACTTTCCTTATCTATCAGTGCCAAACCTAGATTTTTCCCCAGAGTTGGTGCCATACCCCCGCTTGTTATAAAGCCTGCCTCCCTATCACCGGCAAAGACCTTATACCCTGCCCTTGGGATACCTCTATCCACCATTTCCAGGCCTATGAGCCTTCTATACGAACCCGATTCAGCTTGCTTTAAGAGGGAGTCCCTGCCTACAAAACCTGCTTTGTGAAGTTTTACAAATCTATCCAGCCCGGCCTCCAAAGGTGATATTTCTGGGGATAGCTCATGACCGTACAAGGGCAGGGCTACTTCAAACCTGAGGGTATCCCTGGCTCCTAATCCCGCCGGAATAAGGCCTTTATCTGCGCCTATATCCAATAGTCTATCCCATAATCCGATTGCCTTGTCAGCTGGAATATATATTTCAAAACCATCTTCCCCCGTATACCCCGTCCGTGATACTATTGCCTTGACCCCCCCGATTTCAATATCTGTGAGGAACCTAAAAAATCTTATATCATCTAAAGATGTGGCGCTTAACCTTTGTAATATCTCCTGGCTTGCTGGTCCTTGGATGGCCAACAGTCCATATTTATGGGACAGATCAGTTATGGATACATTATTATCCTCACAATGATCCTTTAACCAATCAAGATCCTTTTCGATATTAGCCGCATTCACTACTAATAGATATTTTTTTTCTTCCAGCTTATATATTAGAAGATCGTCCACCGTCCCCCCGTTCTCATAGCACATAGGCGAGTATACTGCTCTACCCATGGCTACCTTTAAGATATCGTTGGTTATCATCTTTTGTATGTACTCCCCCGCCCCATTGCCTTCTATAAGGATTTCTCCCATATGGGAAACATCAAAAAGTCCTGCAGCAGTTCGGACTGCCCGATGCTCATTTATTATTCCGGTATATTGAACAGGCAAAGCCCATCCCCCAAAGTCGATTATCTTTCCGCCCAAAGCGATATGAGATTCATAAAGCGGTGTCCTTTTCACATCGCACCCTCCTTCCGGGTATTATTTTTCGTTACCTCCTGGATAAAGCTCGTGCCCTTTGCCCTCTTCTGTATTTTTAAGTATTCGGAAATGCTTGCCCCGATATCTGCAAAGGTTTTCCTTGTTCCAAGATTTATACCCTGTTCTAAGTTCCTGCCATATACTAAAAGTGGAACATATTCTCTGGAATGGTCGGTGCTTGCGGTAGTAGGATCACAACCATGATCGGCTGTAATTATAAGCATATCTTCATCCTTTAGGGCTGTAATGATCTCGGGAATCCTGCTATCCAGCATAGTAAGAGCCTTGGCGTATCCCCTTGCATCATTTCTATGACCGTAAATCATATCAAAATCTATTAAATTGGTAAAAATTATGCCTTCGAAATCTTGCTTCATAAATTCGATTGTTTTATCTACCCCATCCATATTGTCATGTGTATGTACCGAATCTGATATACCCCGCCCGGTAAAGATATCCCAAATCTTACCTACCCCTTTTACCTCAAAGCCCTGCTCTTTAGCATTATCTAATACTGTTTTATGTATTGGCGCCAAAGAAAAATCCCGTCGCCTTTCTGTTCTTGTAAAATTCCCAGGCTCCCCGATAAAGGGTCTAGCTATGACCCTGCTCACAGCATCGTCACCGATCAGTATCCCCCTGGCTGATTCACAAATTTCATAGAGCCTCTCTACTGGTATTACATCCTCATGGGCTGCTATCTGAAATACACTGTCCGCAGACGTATAGACTATAGGATAACCAGTCTCCATATGCTCTTTTCCCAGGCCTTTGATTATCTCGGTTCCCGAAGCCGCAATATTGCCTAAGGTGCCGGTACCTATGGTTTCTTCAAATTTATCAATTATTTCCTTTGGAAAACCATTTGGGTATGTAGGGAAAGGGCTGGAAAGAATAACGCCCATCATCTCCCAATGGCCTGTAGTTGTGTCTTTTCCGGGGGACATTTCCGCCATCCTTCCAAAGGATCCCACCGGGCTGTGGCATTGTTCAAACCCTTCAATACTGTCTATATTGCCAAGGCCGAGCTTCTCCAGATTAGGGAGTCTAAAGCCATCAATTGCCGCTGCGATATTACCCAAAGTATTGCTCCCTTCGTCACCGTAGCGGCCAGCATCGGGCAATTCACCAATCCCGACACTGTCCATCACTAGAACTATAACTCGCTTCATGTTTTTCTCCTTATTGTAGTCTAAACTATTGGATAAAATATCTTATCATTATATTTTACCATATCCTTATAGGAATTCCATGTGTTTTGTAATATTTGCTTCTTAATCAGGATTTATTTCCATTATAGGCTATCCATATTATTCAAAATAAACCATAAGGTGTATTATAAACAGGTTTTTACGTATTAGATGTCAGAAGTTAGACGTTGGGAATTAGGAATGGCAAGATAAGGTAGTCAAGCTGTTTGCAAAGAAGCGTAGACGGGGCGGGTGATCTGCCCCTTAGTATTCTTAGTTTTGCGGAACATCAAAGATTCTAATCCATCTTTTACAAATTTGTTTTTCATATATAGATCCCAAATCAAGCCTGTAAAATAGTTTTCTATCATTAAAAGAGAAATGCCTTTATTAATACCAATATATTCCCTGGAGAACCAGGGTTTTTGTCCGTCTAAGTTATAGGAATCATAAAAACCATAATCACCCCATAGCTGGGGATAAGTCCTATAAGTGTATAGGAGTGCCTCCATGGATTCTCCTGGAGTAAAGGGTATCGACCCAGCCGGCCCGCATAGGGGAACCGTACCATCATTCTCATTTACATCTTTTATTATTCCCGAAGGCAATGTACCATATCTACCACAATAGCCCTTAGGTCCTGCGCATGCTGTAAGCCCCCATGCATTGGCATGATACGTCTTAAACCCTTCTGGATTATCGATGCAATACTGTCTGTTGGCCAAAGTCGCCTTTACAGAATTTTTAAACCAATTGATCCCGTCCCTATCCACATATTCCGCCGCATCAAACCAGGCGTGGGAAAATTGGTGAATAAAAAGGGAATTATACCATCCTCTAATGTATAGTTCACCCTGATATTCCCCTGTCAGCTTGCCCATATTGTAATAAAGCTCCGGACCTGATTTGGATATCGGTGAGCCAGCGGCCAAAATGTACATCATGAGCTGCTCTGCATAGTAGTCCCATTGGCTGCCCAGCCCCGAGTGTCCGGCAGGGTAAATTTCCGGCCAATAGTGCATAAAGAACCACTTGTTTTCTTTATCTATTATAAAATCCCAGTCTGTTCTTTTAAATATTTCCTCAGCCAGCGCCTTGATACTTCCGCCAAAATATTCACCGACAGTAATAGCGCCATTAATCAAGATAGCCGTATCAATAGTGGAATATTCACAATTATCAATTCTTTTTCCTGTCTTTATGTCAACAAAATGGGCATAAAAACCCCGATGATTATCTACGTTATTCATAAAGGTCTTTAAAACTCCCAAAGCCCTTTCAAAGCCCTGGCCGTGACTTATCCAGCCCCTTTCTACCCCAATAGGAATAGCACTGAGTCCAAACCCCACCGAAGCGATACTAGCAATCCCAGGCCTTTTTGTCGAATCCATTATCAACCCATAACCCGGGCTATTTATATCATCATTTATATGCTCCCAAAGAAAATAAAAACACCCTTTGGCCTCCAATTCCAAAAGCCTTACCCCATTCATTTGAGATGCCCCCCCAACATATATGACAAAAGAAAATAAAAAACCTCGCCCCTATTTAATAAAGGCAAGTAATTCAAAGTATTTCAATTCAATTTGATATGCAATATATTTCAGATATTCACGATAATATTTGTATGATTATGTTAACATAATGTGTATACAGTATCAAGTGTTATTAAATGGTTTCACCGGGACAAGCCTTTTGGCACTCTTGCTTTTCAGGTGATAACCATAAAATGGTTTCATCGTAGCAAGCCCATTGGTGCCCTTACTTGAATCCCTTGGTATCCAACCCGAATGCAAAATGTTACCATTGTATATCCGTAATTGAAATTATTATGGTATAATAGCCCCATAGGTATCAGCATATGAGTATAGTAAGGAATAGTCGAGTAATTTATCTGTTTTCATGGGCTTTTGGCGATTTCCGGCATATGGGCATGGTACCTGTCTCCATAAGCAAAGTATTTATAAGAAAGGGAGTTAATAATGTTAAGATTTGAACTTATGCATCCCGCTGATCAGTTGGTTAAGATGATGGATCGAATATATGCCTACGGAATGACTACCACCTCGGGAGGAAACCTATCCATTTTAGATGATAACGGGGATATATGGATCACCCCCAGTGGAATAGATAAGGGATCCTTAACTTCTCAGGATATTATAAGGGTAAAAACTGATGGAACCATAGTGGGGATTCATAAACCCTCAGTAGAATTGCCTTTTCACTCAAAAATTTACCAAAGAAGACCGGATATCAAGGCCATAATTCATGCCCACCCCCCAGCTCTGGTGGCCTTTAGCATTGTTCGTGAGATTCCTGATACGCGCATTGTTCCAGAAGCTTATATTATAAGCGGTTCAGTAGGTATGGCGGAATATGCAGTGCCAGGAAGTGCCGAACTAGGCAAGAATATTGCCGCTGAATTTGATAAGGGCTATAGTGCAGTTATGCTTGAAAATCATGGTGTAGTAGTAGGTGGCAGTGATCTCTTTAGAACCTTTATGGCATTTGAAACCTTGGATTTTTGTGCAAGGTTACAAATTAACGCACAAAAGATAGGCAAACCTATATCCCTGACTGATAGGCAGATCTCTATGTCCAAGAATAAACAAAATGTCATTATGGACGAATTCATTCCCCAAATATTCAGTAGTCAAGAAAGAGCCGCCCGCAAGGAAATGTGTACATTGATACATAGGTCTTATAATCGACAGCTCTTTACCAGCACTCAGGGTACATTCTCCCAAAGGCTCAGCGAGAATTCTTTTATTATTACCCCTTATGGAATAGATAGAAAATATTTAGATGCAGGAGATATGGTCAGAATAGATCATAGTTGGAAAGAAGCAGGTAAAAATCCCAGTCGCTCGGCTATGTTGCACAAGCATATTTACGATATGCACCCCTTTGTTAATTCGGTAATAATTGCCCATCCCCCGAGTATAATGGCTTTTGCCGTCACAGATAAAGATTTTGAAACAAAAACTATTCCCGAAAGCTATATTATGCTACGGAACATACCTAAATTGCCTTTCGGTTCCAGCTTTATGCAGCCTGAGATGACAGCCCGGTCATTCTCTTCAAAGGTTCCCATCATCCTGATAGAAAATGATTGCATCGTTGTAACCGGTGATAATCTATTGCATGCCTTTGATCGCTTGGAAGTAGCAGAATATAGCGCTAAAGCTATCATTGATTCAACCAGTCTAGGGGATATAGTAGCTATCAATGATGCTGAGATAGCAGAAATAGAGGATGCTTTTAACCTTTAAGACAATTTTATGGGCTTGTTTATATCCTTAATTAAAGAATTAGCTAAAAGGAGGTAAGCTCCCCAAAAATTCTGATAGCATAGATGTCTGTCATACCTGAGATAAAATCAATAATGGCCTGCAGATAGTCTTCCTCCTTACTTAGGTTATAGATTGGTATGCTTTTGTATTTGGCATCCCGCTTGAAGCCGTTGCTGTCTTTGGCATGCTTTTTTAGCCATCCGATAAAATCCCCGGCCAGGGTGGGAAAAATATTTAAATAGCGTGATTCTATTTCCTCCATGGTTCTTTCACCATTAAAAGTATTTTTTAAGGTAGTGTATATGGATTCGATTATCATTCCGGCATAATCTTTGTATAGATATAACCGCTCATGCCTGTATATATATTCGTTGCTGAATTCTCTAAGTTCTTTTATGAAATTGAAATTTTGCCGAGTCATACGTATACCGGTTTGGGGACTGCTATTGGAACAAATATCAATAACAAAATTATGCATTATTGCTGTATTGTTAATCTCTGTAATCCTTTGCCCTATATTGGGCTCAACAATCTTATTGAGCTTTCCCATCTGATTTTGGGTCAGTATTTTTAGATCCATTGCATCCTCAATATCCCTGCCTAAGTAGGCAATCTTGTCGGCAACCTTTACCACACAGCCTTCCCATGTGTAGGGTGGATATTGATTAGCCTTTTCTATGGTTTCCAGGTCTATATCTTCTTCCCTGGGAGAGATTGATCGGTAGTCTACCTCTCCACAGTGGGATATAATCCCATCCCTTACAGCATAGGTAAGGTTTAGATTGTTTTCGCTACCGTCCGGCCCCGTCAATGTCTCGCATCTATCCACAAAACGCAGACTATTTCTTTCATGCCAAAATGTTTCTTCCAGATCCCCAGATGCCATCTCTTTAATGACGGTCTCACCAAAGTGACCAAAAGGTGCATGACCCACATCATGACCAGTGGCAATAGCCATGGCCAATTCCGTGTTTAACCCCAGATGTTTGGTTATCGTATAACTCACTGCAGATACATGGTTTACATGTTCTATACGAGTACATATATGGTCATTCCTTGGAGCAAAAAACACCTGAGTCTTATGCTTTAACCTTCTGTATGCATTGGAATGAAGTATCCTATTGTAGTCCCTGGCAAAAGGGCTTCTTACGTCATCTTTCCTATGGTAGAGTTCTCCCTGTCTTTGGATGGATTCCTCCCATTTTGGGTTCCCTTCTTGGATTGCGACGCCTTCAAATTGATTACTCATTATCAACATCCTCTCCTTGGATCGGCAAAGATTTATTCTCTACGGTATCTTATAAAGGTGCTTGCAGCTTTCCCTATCTTATCCCTCAGTTTCAAAGACCTCATCGGGTACAAATCTGCGATTATCATCATCCAGGAAATTCATATGAACATATTCGGCCATACCTTCATCAGATCCGGTAATAATCAATCTTTTAGTAATGATCCTCAGTCTTTTTATTGGGTACCCCCAAACCCTTAGTATGTCGCAAAAATGCGCCTTTAGAAATATTGTACCATATGTCTCTTCCCTTTAGTATATATTCCCATACCCATGTTAATAATTATTCAGTACGCAAGGGAATTTCATTGACCTTACACTTTTTTTCATAATCTGATAAACTAATACTTATGATTTAGACAAAAGGGAGAAATGACAATAGTGAAAAAGTATTTGGAGATGTTTTGGGTCTTTTTTAAGATAGGGGTCTTCACTATAGGTGGGGGGTTCACCATGATTCCCCTTATTGAGGCCGAAGTAGTGGAAAATAAAAAATGGATTAAAAAAGAAGAGTTCGTAGATACCCTGGCTCTGGCTCAATCATCCCCAGGGTCCATCGCTGTAAATATAGCAGTATTCATAGGCTTTAAAATAGATAGATATAAAGGTGCCTTTTTTACAGCAATGGGTGCCATACTTCCTTCCTTTTTAATTCTTTTATTTATTGCTATGTTTTTTAGGGAGATAAAGAACTTAAGGGCTGTAGAAAATGCATTTAAGGCTATAAGACCCGCAGTTGTAGCCCTGATAGCGGCCTCTGTTATCAGCCTCTCCAAAAGCTCCAAGTTAAAGGGAAAGGCATACATAATCCCCATAGCCATTGCCCTATGCGTTGCTTTTTTAAAGGTCACCCCCATACTGTTTATTATCTTGGCTGCCATAGGCGGTAATCTATACATGCATTGGAATGAGAACAATCAATCCAATGGCGATGACAATGTAAACAGTAATAAGGGAGTCTGTCATAACAATAAAATCGATGGCCTGTATGGTGATAAAATAAAAAATGATAATAGGGATGACTATGAATCAAACAATGAAGAGTTAAGCTCAGGGGATACTGACAGCGGAAAAGGGGAGAATGGCAGATGATATATTTAAGACTGTTTTTAATATTTTTTAAGATAGGTCTCTTTAGTTTTGGTGGGGGGTATGCCATGCTACCCCTTATACAGGCTGAAGTAGTAGATATTAACAATTGGCTTAAAATCAGTGAATTTACTGATATAGTGGCCATTTCCCAGATTACGCCCGGCCCTATCGCCATAAACAGTGCTACCTATATAGGCTATACCGTCACAAACAGTATCTTCGGTTCTGCCCTGGCACCCCTTGGGGTGACATTACCATCCATAATCATTATGCTGGTTATCGGCAACTACTTCTTTAAGTTTCAGGATAATAAATATGTGACAAATGCTTTTGTGGGCTTAAGGCCAACAGTAGTCGGCCTTGTACTGGCTGCTATGCTGCTTTTAATAAACAAAGAAACCTTTATTGACTATTATAGTGTCATATTATTTGTCCTGGCATTTATCGCTACTTACAAGTTTAAGATCCATCCCATACTCTTGACTCTGATTGCAGGTATTATAGGCTATATAATCTATTAAATCCTATCGTTATGCTCTTCCCCAGTAAATGGCAATATGTGATCCCATATATTCCTTAGCAGTATACAGGGCTTCATCTGCCTTTGTAAAAACGTCAATGAACTTTAAACAAGCTATATTTGCTTTGCTAATAAAATAAATGTGTATATAATAGATAACAGGTTTTATATTAAATATGGAATAGACATATAGTTAAACATGAAAGGGAGGAAGGATTCTAATGTCGGGCTGCTGTCACTGTGAAAATCATGCAAGCTGTATTGAAGGCGTGCCTATCTTTGCCAGTCTCAGCCAAGAAGAGAAAATGGAGATCGCCGAGATTGCCTCAACCAAGAATTACAAAAAAGGTGAAACCGTCTACATGGCAGGGGACAAAGGCGGAACCCTTTTTGTACTATACACCGGCAAGGTAAAGCTTTTTCGTTTGAATGCCAACGGAAAGGAACAAATGCTAAGACTTATCGAGCCCGGTGAATTTATTGGGGAATTATCCCTTTTCTCCTCCTTGCCCCTAACTGATAACGCCCAGGCATTAGAGGACACTACTATGTGCTCCCTGCAAGGGGATGCCCTCAAAGAACTTATGGCTAAATATCCCTCTATTGCCTTTAAGGTTATGGATGAACTCTCCCGAAGGCTGGAAAAGGCGGAGAATCGAATAGAAGATATAAGTTTAAGCTCTGTATCCAAGCGTGTTGCCGGGGCTTTACTGGAACTATCAGAAGGCCGGGGGGAATTTGACCTGCCTATGACCAAAGGGGATCTGGCCTCCCAATTGGGGATGACTCAGGAAACCTTAAGCCGCAGGCTTGCAGCATTACAGGACGAAGGACTCATAAGGTTAAAAGGCCATCGAAAAATCATCATAAAAGACAGGCTGGGGCTGGAAACCATCAATCTCTACGAATGAGTGATAACAAATTATTCTATAGAACATATTCTCTTGACATTATAGACATTTTCACCTTCTTATTTCGCCCTTACTTGGGACTTTTTCACGTCATATCCCAGAGCTGTTATAGCCTTTTCAGTATCCTCCACTGAAAGCCTTTCTTCGTCAAAGTCGAACTTTACTTTGCTGGCATTAAAAAGCACTTTTACGCTGTCCTTTTCTACCCCATCCATTGACTTCACTGCATTTTCGATCTTTTGAACACAGGAAGGACATGCCAATGTATCTAATTGAATAGTTGCCTTTTTCATCTTTATTCCTCCTCTTCCCTTTCGGGTTATGATTATTTCGATATTCTTTTACCTCAACCTATACCTTAGTAATCTCATACCATTTAAAATTACAACCAGTATACTGCCCTCGTGTACCAACATGCCTATGGACATATTCATCCATTCACTAAAGAAGACGCTGGCCAGCAAGAATAGAACAACACCTATGGCTATAACAATATTCTGCTTCATGTTTCTGGCTATAGCCTTTGTCAGACCCAAACCATGAGGCAATCGGCTAAAATCTGAATTCATTAAAACAACGTCTGACGTCTCTATTGCTACGTCTGTGCCGCTTCCCATAGCTATACCGATGTTCGCCAAAGCCAGTGAAGGGCTGTCATTCACACCATCCCCAACGAAGGCAACAATTTGACCTTTTTCAATCAACTTCTTTACAAAAGCTGATTTGTCTTCGGGTAACATGTTTCCGTGGGCCTCGGTCAGGCCTAGTTCCCTACTAACAACATCGACGGTTCCCTGGTTATCACCGGAGAGCATAATAAGGTTCTTGACACCTAACCTTTTTAATCTCTTTAAATCTTCTTTCACACCGGCCCGTATTTGATCCCGAACCCCCATCAAGATTTTTAGTTCGCCGTCAACGGCAGTTAATACAAGAGAGTTACCGCCCTTTTCAAAACGGTCTATGTCATTCCTTGCTTGTTTACTGATGTGAACACCCTCATTTTCCATTAAAGCAACATTTCCAACCGCTATTCTATGACCATTAACATTGGCTGTCACTCCCCCACCTTTTATAACCTCTGTGTTTTCAACCGGTGAGAATTGAGTTTCGCCTATTTCCGTCAATACTGCTTTCGCCAAAGGATGATCCGATTCCCGTTCAACACTTGCCAGGTACCCCAAGGCCTCGTCTATATTATCCCCATAGTATTCTTTTTCAGCAACCGATGGGTTTCCCACTGTCAGTGTGCCTGTTTTATCAAAAACCATGGTATCCAATCTGCTAAAATCTTTGATTACTTCGCTGCCTTTGAGGAGTACACCATGACGGGCTCCGTTTCCAATTCCGGCAACATTTGATACCGGGACGCCAATGACCAAAGCACCAGGGCATCCAAGTACCAGAATGGTAATGGCCAGTTCAAGATTACGGGAGAATGCCCAAACGATGATGCCCAGCAGCAGAACCGCCGGTGTATAGTATTTCGAGAATCCATCGATAAAACGTTCCGCTTCTGATTTAGAATCCTGGGCTTCCTCTACTAATTCAATGATTTTACCGAAGGTGGTGTCCTCCCCTACCCGGTTAGCCACAATCTGAATAGTCCCGTTATCCAGGATTGTGCCTGCGAATACATTGGAACCCTCTTCCTTGGAAACAGGGAGGGACTCCCCTGTAATGCTGGCCTCGTTAATACTCCCTTCACCAGATAAAACAGTGCCGTCTACGGGTATTTTTGCACCAGTCTTAACAAGTAGAATGTCTCCTACATCCACTTCATCTACTTCAACTTCTTCAAACTCCCCGTTTTCCATTTGTTTTAGGGCGCTTTCCGGTGCCATCTCCGTCAGCTCTTTAATAGCCGAGCGGGTCTTATTCAATGTACGCTGCTCTAAAAAGGAGCCGAATAAGAAGAGGAAGGTAACAATAGCGGATTCTTCATAGTTTTTAATTAAGAATGCGCCTACTACCGCCATAGTGACCAAAACATCGATGCTTACTACCTTAACCCTTAAAGCCTGATAGGCCTGAATTGCAATGGGGGCAGCACCTATAACGGAAGCTATCACCAAGGCCCATACCGCCACAATTTCATTTTTAAATCCCAGGCTACTGATAAATCCAATGACAATCAGTATGGCGCCGGCCAATGTTATTTGATTCTTTTTGCCTAATATCCACCTTTGCATCCTATCACCCTCTTATTTTCCAAATACGTTACTATATATTCGCCATAAATATTCCCGACTATGAATCGGAAATAGCAACACATAATCCTTAATCCGTATACTAACCCTGATAAGAATCGTCCAATTCCTTTAACATCTTATAAACCGCTTCATAGCTCTCACAAACATCGTCCGGTACAGTATAGTTGTTGGTTATGTCCTGAAGCTGGGAAAATTCTTCAACTAAATTGGGTGCTTCCTGCCCTGATTCTTCTGTTTTCTTTTCGATTACATCATATAGCCTGCGAACTTCATGGAACTCGGGATGATGTTTTCCGTGCACCTTTGCTACAATAGGCACATATAATTTCAACGTCTCAAAATGTTCTGACCATACTTCGTTAAATCTTTCTTTATTCATCATTTCTTTTGCCTTCCTGCCCTAATACTTTTCTTTCTGGGTATAGTCTACCACGGCTGGCCTCAAAAATATTTGACCTAAATCAAAAATGGGAGAAAATATTAATTTTCCCCCATAATCTTTTGTAACATTACCTATCTATTTTATAGTTATAGCATCCCGAACCCTTAAATTGCTATTCGTCAATAATATTTCCATCGGTGGATATTGTAACTACTTGCCAGGGTATCATTTTACCGCTGTTTTGCAAAGCCGTTACTGCAGCATTCTGAAGGCCCCCACAACAAGGTACTTGCATCCGAACAACTGTAACGCTTTTGATATTGTTTTCCCTGATAATGGCTGTTAGTTTGTCTGCGTAATTACCCTCATCCAGCTTTGGGCATCCAATAAGGGTAATATGCCCTTTGATAAATCTCTCATGGAAGTTCCCATAAGCAAAAGCCGTACAATCCGCCGCAATCAAAAGCTTTGCGTTGTTAAAATAGGGTGCGTTTACCGGAACAAGCTTGATCTGTACCGGCCATTGCATCAAATTGCTGGTTTGCTCCGGCACAGGTGTGTTATCCCTTTTCTCTACACTACGATCTATCCGTTTTAAATTTGTTCCCGGACAACCACATAGAAGAGGATCCAGCTCCGGCTCCCGTTTTATAGCCTGGGCGTTGCTACCGGGGCAGCCTCCGGCTTTTGGTCCTTTACTGAGCTTTGCCATATTTGCCTTTACAGCCTCTTCATCAAAGGGCAGGGCTTTCCGTTCCTCAAAGGTAATGGCCCCTGTGGGACAAACCGGCAGGCAATCCCCCAGCCCATCGCAATAGTCATCACGCAGTAGCCTCGCTTTTCCATCTATCATGCCGATTGCACCCTCATGGCAGGCATCGACACAGATACCACAACCGTTACAAAGATCCTCATCAATTTTTATAATCTTACGTTTAAGCATATTTTAACCCCCAAACTTTTTGTCTCCAGACTTCTATAATCTAATTTTTTATCTTGCCTAAAGCACCAAAACGATCCATGCTCTATGCCTATGTCAAAAGCATAATCGTAATTCGCATTGATTTTTACCACGGGTTGCCTAAATGTTTCGTGGTTTTTTTGGTCGTTTCACGAATCTTTGACATTCCGTAACTATTATACTATACTCAAGAACGAAATTCGGTTGTTTTTACAACAAAACAAAATGGTGGTGGGATAATGAAAGTTAATTTGACGATTTTAAAAAAATGTTCACTCTTCGCCGGCATACTCGAAAAGGATTTGTTGATCTTATTACCCCACTTAAACGCAGAAAAACGGGTCATGGAAAAAGGGGCGGTTGTTTTTAACGTTGGGGACAGGCCGGAACATGTGGGAGTTGTTTTGTCCGGCAGCGTAAACGTAGTCCATGAGGATTATTGGGGCAATCGTACAATTCTATCAGTAGTTCAATCAGGGGGCATCTTTGCTGAATCCTTTTCCTATGCAGAAGCCAAGTCCCTTCCTGTTTCTGTTGTTGCCAGAGAGGACAGCGAGATTCTGCTCCTTGACTGTACCCGTATTTTGACGACCTGCTCGTCATCCTGTGCATTCCATACCGCCTTGATTCGTAATCTGATGAAGATCCTTGCAAATAAAAATATTATGCTGACCCGCAAAATGGAGCACATTACGAAAAAGACAACCAGGGATAAGGTCTTGTCTTATCTATCGGAGTGTGCTGTGTCCGCCGGTAGGGATACCTTCGACATCCCTTTTAACCGTCAGGAACTAGCCGATTATCTTTCAGTGGACAGAAGCGCATTATCCAATAGCTTATGCAAAATGAGGGATGAAGTCTTAATTGAGTTTTATAAAAACAGTTTTAGATTATTGGAGACTTAAATCTTGAAAATTATTAATTATCCCGTCTCTATTGGTATCTAGGCAGCCCACTATCATTTGATATCTTATAGTTGAAATAAATTAGTCAAACAGATTCCTTAATGCTTCGTATGCTGGCCCATTATAAGGGTCATCCTTTAGAGTTCGTATTGCTCCAAGGGCTTCCATAACTTTTGTTCTATCAAGGTTCGCATCTGCTAAGAAATATTTTGCAGTATTCAAATCCTGAAATCCTTCAATATCCAGCAATTGTGCCGTCTGTTCCATGTTGGCAATAGCTGCTATGGCTAAAACCTTGCCCCGTTGGATCATAGCTTCATCTACCACTTCCCCTTGTCCCTTCGCCATTGAGTTATTACAGTAAGACGATAACCAGTCTTCCGCCTCAATAGCATTGGGAAGTAAGTACGGTACTAGTACCTTAGTCGGAAGTGGAAAGCCGTTTAAATATGTGACAGGTACGGCAAAAGAAATGGATATACTGAATAAAGCAGGGTCACATGTTGCAATGCACGCAGATACTACGCTTTCTGGAGGCACATCTTACTATCTAATCTATGAAGAAACGACAACCGATTTTGAAGGCAGGACAAGGGATAAAACAGTAGGATATGCTTGTTCACCGAGTAAAATTGCGTCTACTTATAAGCGTGCAAGACTTCAATAAAAAAGGATTTGTTTATAGAGAATAACTTTCGAGTGCCCATATTCTTAGGGGTCAAGTCCAAAATAGTGTGTAAATTACCTCGGTATAAAAAAACTAGTAAAAACCCTTAGATAATCTTGTACCTTGCAAACCATAAGTGTTTATGCCGCGAAAGCTTATTGATATGGGGGAGCCCTATCTGGTAAAATCTTGGGGCGGAAACAGCCGCCCTCAATAAGGTTGTCCCCATCAAAATGGGATATCCAGTGGGGACAGAGCCCCCATGTCAATAGGACCGAGGGATAAAAATAAATAATTTAATAATATTAATAAAGATAATTAAAGATTATAGAGGAAGGAGAAGATAAATATGAGTACAAAAAAATTAAGGAAATGGTCACTATGGATACTTATTTGTACAGTTTTTGTGTTGTTCGGCTGTGGGTCACAACTAAATACCCCATCAGACGTAATATTAGACACAAATTCACCATCTAATCCGGCATCTAATGAAAATCAGAAAGATTCAGATATTTATGAGGAATATTCAAAGCTGGAACGGGCATATATGGAAAAACATTATAATGGTGTTATGCCGTCTTTGGTATCATTACATTCTATTTTAAATAGAATAGTTGATGCAAATTTACCATTGACTAAATTTTCAGCACTTATATTAGATATCGAGAGATCAAAAGACGGGCTTGAATATACCCTCAAAATCGATAAAGTTGAACTTAATGATAAATTTGTGGTTTCTTCTATTTTGACTTCTTTGTTATAGTATT
>JAAYSJ010000190.1 GCA_012518395.1 Clostridiales bacterium | reverse complement strand
GAACAACAAAGACAAGCTTAATAAAAAGACCATGGAGCTGTATAAAAAGCATAGTGTCAATCCCATGGCCGGATGTTTGCCCATGCTTATACAGTTGATCCTATTGTTTGCACTGTTCAGCGCGTTAAGAGGGCTGGTGAATAGCGGAGTGATGGCCGGGGAAACATTTTTATGGATAAGGGATATAAGCCAGCCGGACAGTTTTTTGACCAAAATGCCGGATGGAGGCGTAAACGGATACTTTATACTCCCCATACTGGCCGGAGTAAGCCAGTTTTTCACTACTAGGATAATGAGTACAACTACTGTCCAGCCAGAAGGCCAGCCCAAGATAATGAACTACTTTTTTCCGTTGTTTTCGATATATATTTGTGCTACCTATAATGCTGCATTTGCTTTATACTGGGTTGCCAGCAATTTGATTCAGTTGATCCAACAGTTAATAATAAAATTATCTGCACGCCAGCCGGCGAAGGAAGGTGTTAATTGATGATAGTAATAGAAAAGTGTGGAAAGACTGAGCATGAAGCTATTGAGAGCGCTTTGAAGGAATTAGGTGCAACCAGGGATGAGGTTGAGATTGAGATTCTGGAGGAATCCAGCAGAGGGTTGTTTGGCATTATCGGAGGCAAGCAGGCCAGGGTAAAGGTTACCAAGAAGTATAACTACGGTGAAGAGGCAAAAAGTTTTATATCCAAAATTTTTGATAAGATGAATGTACAGGTGGAAATAGAGGTTGAGGAAGATAGTGATAAAATCAGGATAGACCTAAAGGGGGACAATATGGGCCTGCTTATAGGTCATAGGGGTGAAACCTTAGACAGCCTCCAGTATCTGACAAGTTTGGTTATTAATAAGGGTAAGGAAAACTATAAAAGGGTATTATTGGATACCGAAAACTATAGACAAAAGAGGGAAAGGGCTTTGGAGAAACTGGCCAAGAGACTGGCTCAAAAGGTAAAAAGAACGGGTAGAAGGGTAGTTTTAGAGCCAATGAACCCTTATGAACGCAGGATACTTCATTTCACACTGCAGGATGACCCCCATGTCATCACATACAGCGAAGGTGAGGAACCCTACAGGAAAGTTGTAATAGCTTTAAAATAGTATGATTAAAAAACCCAGTATACGTACTGGGTTTAAATATACGCAAAAATTCAATGTTAGATGATAGCCGGACAGTATCAATTAAGCAAAATCGGAGGTTTGAAATGGAAATGGAAGATACCATAGCCGCCATCGCAACGCCGCCGGGGGAAGGCGGTATTGGGATTATACGGATGAGCGGTAAGGGTGCCGTTGATATATTAAAAAAGATCTTTAAAAGCAAAAGAGGTATTAAGGTTGAGGATATGGAAGCCAGAAAAAGCTACTATGGCCATATTATAGAGCCCGGGCATGGTGGCAGGGTGGTGGACGAAGTATTGGTTATTATTATGAAGGCCCCCTATTCCTATACTAAGGAAGATGTGGTGGAAATAAGCTGTCATGGGGGGATGGTGCCGGTAAAAGAGATACTAAGCCTTATATTGGATAATGGTGCCAGGTTGGCACAGCCCGGTGAGTTCACCAAGAGGGCCTTTTTAAACGGAAGGATAGATCTTGCCCAGGCAGAAGCGGTTATGGATATAATAAACGCCAAAACTGAAATTGCCCACAGGGCATCCTTGAGACAGTTGGAGGGGGATTTGTCCCTAAAGATCAATGCCATAAGGGATGAACTACTTGGGCTGGCAGCCCACATAGAGGCTCTGGTGGACTATCCCGAGGATGAAATAGATAGCTTAGAGGTTGATGAAGTAAAGCGCCGTATGAGGAAAGCTATTAAAGAGATAGACTATATGGTTGAAACCTCGGAATCGGGAAGAGTAATACGGGAGGGTTTGACCACGGCCATAATCGGCAAACCAAATGTGGGCAAGTCGTCACTGCTTAATGCCATGGTCAAGGAAAACAGGGCTATTGTTACTGAAATACCCGGTACCACCAGGGATGTTATAGAGGAATATGTAAATATAAAAGGAGTACTTTTGAGGCTGGTGGATACGGCAGGGATAAGGGAAACCCAAGACTTGATAGAAAAACTTGGCGTTGAAAAAAGCAGGGAAATAGTAAAGGATGCGGATTTAATCATAATGATGTTTGATGCGGCCCAGCAAATAAACGACGAAGATAGGGACATAATAAGGATTATCAAAGATAAAAGGGTAATTGTATTGATAAACAAATCGGACTTGCCACCCAAGATAGATGAGAAGGAAATAGAGGAAATATTCCCACAAGCCCCCATAATAAGGATATCCGTAAAGGAAGGCAAGGGTCTTGATGAGCTGGAAGAAACAATAGCACAAATGGTTTATGGAGGAAGGGTGAGTCCGGAAAATCTGCTCCTTGTTACTAATATTAGGCATATCGATGCGTTGAAAAGGAGCAGAAAAAGTTTAAGGGCAGGGGTGGATGCCATAGACCTGGGTATGCCCATTGATCTTATATCCATTGATATTAGAAATGCATTAAAACAGCTGGGAGAGATAACCGGTGATACGGTGGACGATGATATTATAGATAGGATTTTTTCTACATTTTGTGTTGG
>JAAYSJ010000189.1 GCA_012518395.1 Clostridiales bacterium | reverse complement strand
CCTATTAAAGCTCCAGTATCAGGTATAGCTATGGGATTGATTAAGGATGAGTCTACAGATAGAATAGCCATCCTCACTGACATTCAGGGATTGGAAGACTTTTTAGGGGATATGGACTTTAAGGTTGCTGGAACTGAAAAAGGCGTAACTGCCATTCAGATGGATATCAAAATAAAGGGGATAGACAGAGGTATTCTGGCTGAAGCCCTTGAAGAGGCAAGAGAAGGCAGGATGCATATAATGCGCGCTATGCTTGAATGCATCAGCGAGCCAAGGAGTGAATTGTCACCCCATGCTCCAAAGATTATTACACTAAATATTGACCCTGATAAGATTAGGGATGTTATAGGACCCGGAGGTAAGGTAATAAACGGTATTATAGCGGAGACCGGAGTGAAAATTGATATTGAGGACGATGGACGTGTATTTATTTATTCACCTAACCAAGAGGCGGCAAAGAAAGCCTTAGAGATAATCGAAAACATTACCAAAGAGCCGGAAATAGGTGAGATATATAACGGTAAGGTAATGCGGATTATGGGATTTGGTGCTTTCGTCGAAATTTTACCTGGAAAAGAAGGCCTGGTTCACATTTCAAAACTGGCTCATGAACGGGTAGAAAAAGTAGAGGATATAGTAAAGGTCGGAGATATGATAACCGTAAAAGTTACAGAAATAGACGACCAGGGCAGGATTAACCTTTCTAGAAAGGATGCAATGCCCCCACCCACAGATAAAGTGAGCGCAGGGAACGACAGAAGGCGCAATGACAGAGATGGTAGACCTAAGGATAGATCTTTTAGGAGGAATCCAAGAAGGAACTAGCAATCGCAAACTAGGGATTGTTTGAACTTTCCGTATCTTTCCTCACCGATACAGTAAAGGGAATCCATAAATTAGCATGGATAATTTCACTTTATATATTGGAGGGGAAAGATATAATTATGTATACCAACTATGCTGTGAATTTTAGTATTCCCGGTAAGGGATCCTGCATGCTCCCTTAGTTATTGATGGACTTAGGCAAAGGAATTTTGGCGCAGGTAATGTTGAAATTATGTACTGTAGGGGAATACATTCCATTAAAATACTCGATATTAGAAAGGTATAGATTTAATGTACAAAAGATATGAGCTCAGTAATGGTATTCAGGTAATAACTGAGAAAATACCCCACTTTAGATCTGTTTCTATTGGTTTATGGTTCAGGGTCGGATCCGTTTATGAGAATAGTAGCCAAAATGGCCTATCCCATTTTATTGAGCACATGCTATTTAAGGGTACAACATCCCGCAGTGCTAAGGATATCGCAAACGCCCTGGATGCTGTGGGGGGGCAATTGAATGCATTCACTGCTAAAGAATGCTCCTGCTTTTACGCTAAGGTTATAGACGAACATCTAGAATTAGCTTTAGAATTATTGTCTGATATGGTGTTGAATTCAACCTTTAATAATGGTGAACTAGAAAAGGAAAAAGGGGTAATTCTTGAGGAAATTGCCATGTATGAGGACTCCCCTGATGATGTTGTCCACGAATTGCTCTCATCTAAGTTTTTTGGCTCCCATCCTTTGGGGAGGCCTATCCTGGGCATCGCTAAGAATATCAAAGAATATACCCAGAATGGAATACTGAAATACTATGACTTATTTTATTCACCTGGAAATCTGGTTATATCCATAGCAGGGAACTTTAACCGGCAGGACTTGATCAAATTATTGGAAAAATATTTCGGGGGTTGGTATAAACCCGGACACGAATATATACAACTGCAGTTTGCCAGCCCACACAATGGTATATCCTATAAGTATAAAGATATTGAGCAAGCTCATATGGCAATTGGCTATCCCGGGGTTTCATTAGGTGATGACGATATTTATCCGCTTATGGTTTTCAACAATATATTTGGGGGCGGGATGAGTTCCAGACTATTCCAGAGAATTAGGGAAGACAACGGCCTTGCCTATTCTGTTTTTTCCTTTCCCTCGAGTTATAAGCACGGTGGTCTGTTTACTATCTATGCAGGCATGAAATCTGAACAGACCGAAAGGGTTGCATCCCTTATTGCCGATGAAATAGATTCTATAAAGGATACAGGTATTACGAATAATGAATTCTCTATGGCTCGTGAACAGTTGAAGGGCAATTACATCCTTGGATTGGAAAGCACAGGGAGCCGTATGACAGCTATAGGTAAAAATCAGCTCTTATTAGGTAAAGTTTTATCTCCTGATGAAATCATGCAAAAAATTGATAATGTAACCTTAGATAGTGTATATCAGGCAGTTAACAGGGTATTTTCTAAGGGGTATAAAACGATTGCCTTTGTTTCCAGGGAAGACTTAACAGTCAATATCCAGGATATATTATAGATTTTCCATACCAATTTTGAAAAATATAGAGGGGGGTACTTGCCCCTCTTTTTTTGCACTCTATTGTCTTTCTATTCATACTATAGTAACAAATATCTAAATAAATCCCAGGGCGTGACTAAAAAGAACCGAAGTCTGGGCTAATTTCTGGGGGAGAT
>JAAYSJ010000188.1 GCA_012518395.1 Clostridiales bacterium | reverse complement strand
TGCTCATCACACTTCCTTCAGATTCCACGTCGCCGTGGACACCCTTGTGCTTGGCTAATGGTTGGCAACTGCCAGCCCCCATAGCGGACTTTCACCGCCAAGTTACGCGCCATGCATGGCGCACACGACAAACGGTGGGCAAAAAGCCCACCGTTCTTATCTAGACGTTAAACTATAAAGCTAAATAAAACTAATAAATCTTGATAACCCCAGGGGAATTCCGGGTGTAACTACCCTTAGATTTATACTAAAACTTCCCCTTCCACTTGGCGTCCTACATAGTGATGCTGGATGTTAAACTTATTAATATCGCCGATCTTTTCCAGCTTTGCTATTGTTTCTTGCAATAAATCAATGTTTGGGCATAACCAGAAGGTAAAGTATTTCCATTCGCTTGACCAGCTACAACTGAAGGTGCCGGATGACTCGATACCCTTTTCTGCTGCCTCGTCCATTATTTCTTTGATTTCTTTAAGGAATTCCTGCCGTTCCTCTTCACTTATACTATACCAAGTGTCACTTGATTTCCAAAATGCAACGAATCCATAAGGTTGTCCAGCCATTATTTCCCCCCTCCCATAACTTAATCGGTCAAAGCCATCATCCATATTGGTTTATAGATAATCCTTCATATCATTTTATAAGCTTTCATATTCCCTTATTATACTCTCTTGCATAGCCAGCGCATCAGGTTGTTCCACATAGTACCATAGTATTTCCACTCTACGAATTCCTTTGGTCCCCAATGTGGTGAACAATCAGATGTAAACACCGCCGAGCGACCCCTCCCGTATTCGCCTAGAGAAATTAACGGGTCTTCCCCTATTGTAGCAACAGTAATTGCATCTTCCTTCGGGATTACTTTATTGTAGCCTAGCAATAATGGCCAATTTCCCTCAATGCCCTCCACTACCGGGTGTGACCCATCAACAATCTGTGGTGACACCCCCTGGGGCAATTCAATCCGATCATCTGTTTCTAACATTTGTACAGGTAAGATATCTGCCACTGCTGTCATACCATAACGGGCTTTTCCATCTATGCCTGTAAATGACAAATATCCGCCAATCATCAAAAATGCTCCGCCATCCTCCACATAATCACGCAAGATATCGCATCGATTCGGGACTACCTTGCTGTCCTGAAAAGTCTCCTTGCTTAATAACAGAGTATTAGAACCAACGTCCGATAGTATCACCACATCATACTTCTGAAGGTCTTCCTTACTAAATGGAAACTTCTCTGCTGTTAATTCGCTGCCCAGATAGGTAACGTCGAAACCACCTTCTGTTAAAGCATCGATTATGAAGCCGGCTCCGCACCCATATGTTGAGGTATAAAAACTGTCAAACCCTTTTGTGTGTACGGTATAGCTTACCCACGATTCACCTGCTAATAGTATTTTACCCATTTCTTTTCTCCCTTCTGTAATTTGATTTTTATATGGTTTTGCTATATCAGCAGTCTATTTCTCGACCATAAGCCATAGTTGGAATGCATTTGCTATTCTTTATATTCTTTGATACTACCCATCGATATTGGAAAAGTCATAACCAGGAACTGTCAATTTTATTAGGCTTGCTTGAAACGGCTACGATAGAAAGGTCTGCGCAGGTCATATCAGCCTGAAGCCCTTAATCTCTATAAATTCTTTATCTTATGCATTGTCAGAAATTTAATGTCATGGAACAATATTACACTATATGTTTGAATATATAATACCATCGATTAAACAAAATATCAAACGGTTTTAGATCCCTATGATATACAAACAACATCTAATGGGATAATCCCGCCCTATATCGTTCGTCCCATGCTTGCCTTGCCGCCTGGAGCATTTCGTTTACTAATCCCCCTTTATCTTTTGCTAAGGCCCCCTATTTGTTATCCTTTTTTACTTGCTTTTAGGTATATGCTATAATTTAATCCCATATACCGCAAAACATTGAATTATGAAGGGGCATCTATGAAAAACCTGATATCAAAGGCAACCCAGAAAAATTGGGATAAACTAAAGCCTGACACGGCCAAAAAGCTAGTTAGCAGGGCCAATAAACGCTTGTCTGAGAAAACAATACTTCCCGTGGAATATGTTACCAACGATTATAATTTATCGTTTGTCCAGGAGTTATTACAAGATGTACAGATAAATGGATGGAAGCCAAATGATGTGATATTTTCAATAGCCTATGCGCTATTGGAAGCCTCTGGCATATCTAATAGACCTCATGTAAGAGCTGTCTTGGAAGAAAAGGCTGATTGTAATCTTATTTGTGAAGTATTAGAATACAATATTCCCCTGGATGAAGTAGACCTTTTAGGCTTAGTCTATCAATCCATGCTCAATGAGGGCAAAAAGAATGTTATAGGGTCATATTACACTCCATTGGTTATTACATCCAATATGGTAGGGGACTTTGCTTTTACAGGGGGAAAAACCTTTTTTGATCCTTGCTGCGGCAGCGGCGCATATTTTTTTGCTTTGAACAATATCCATCCCAACCAGATATTCGGCATTGACAATGATCCCATGGCTGTTTTTATTTGTAAGATTAATCTTCTTATAAAATTTAAGGATTATGTGTTCTCGCCCCAGATCTACTGTATGGATTATTTAAAGGGTCATAGTTTGTTTTCTTTTGATATGCCGGTGCTGAATAGGAAATATGATTATATAGCGACAAATCCTCCCTGGGGTGCGATTACAGATTCCACGAATACTCCAGTCCAGATAACGTCCAATGAATCTTTCTCATGCTTCTTTGTTAAAGCCTATGAACAGCTAAATGATGGAGGGGTGGTCAGGTTTCTGTTCCCTGAAGCCATCCTTAACGTGAAAGCCCATAAGGATATTAGATCATTTATGCTGGATCGTGGAAACTTGAGCAGGATCACTATTTATCCCACTTCCTTCGCCGGGGTGACTACAAAATATGTGGATATTGAAGTCCGTTGTGGGGCTATGGATGACCATGTCTCTGTATTTATTGAAAATGAAATAAATAAAATCCCAAAGTTGTCCTTTAAACAGACTAAGAACAAAGTGTTCTCTTTGCTAAATGAAAGAGACATTTGTATCATTGACAAGATAAGAGACATGGGCTGTTATACATTAAGCCAAAGCATTTGGGCCTTGGGCATAGTAACCGGCGACAATAAGGGTAAGCTCGAAGATGCCATCCTTGAAGGCTATGAGCCAATATATACGGGTAAGGAAATCCAGCCCTATACGCTTAAGCCCGCAAAGAAATATATACTTTATGACCGTTCGCAGCTACAACAAGTAGCCAAAGATGAATATTACCGAGCACCCGAAAAGCTTGTTTACAAATTTATATCCGATAAACTCATATTTGCCTACGATGATAGCGGCAGCTTGTTTTTAAACAGTGCTAATATCCTAATACCCAATATCCCTAATATGTCCATAAAAACCGTATTGGCCTTTTTAAATTCCGAATTATTTCAATATATGTATTCCAAAATTTTTGGCGAAATTAAAATCCTTAAAGGTAACCTAATGGAATTATTATTTCCTTTGATATCCCCAACACAAGATTTGGATATTAGCGCAATTGTAAACGATATACTAGCAGAAAGCACATCCACTACAAATGATCATTTGCAAAACATAATATATAACGCCTATGATTTATCAGAAGGGGACAGAAGGTATATCCGAAGAACCCTGAGCCGCAAAAACTAGGGTATAGGAGAACCCAGCCAAGCCCTTTATTCCAAGGCTGATTTAGAGGCCTTAATAAAACCTTGTTCTATCTCACGAAGCTCATAATAAGCTTTATCTTTGTCTTGATAGAGTAAACTATCGAAATATGATAGATCCAATAACTCCAAATTATCAATATATTCTTTCACCCATTGACATTCTGCAATGGCTTCTTTTATACAAACCCTTTTTGGCCTGTCTCCAGCCATCCTTAAAAAATTATCACGATATATTTTTTGAATAATTGGTTTATCTAATCCGAGACCACTAACATTGACCCCAAATGCTACGAAAGTCTCATCCATCTCTAAAAAATTCCTTGCCAAATTGCTGGTGGACAGGTTATTTGTATCTTCATCAGTGATATCAGTACCAAAAATCAACCTATCTTGATAATCAGAGAAAAACTGTCTCCATCTATCTGTATCCCGTGTAAAATTGAAATACATTTCAGTCCCGGGAGTTAAATCAAAGCAGATATTTGGATAGGTATTGAGAAAACGTTTCGCTTCATTGATATCTTCTGATAGAAAGAAAAAATGTGCCAAGATCATTTTTAGATTGGGGTGCTTTTTTAATATGCCTTCTATTTCCTCATAGAATTGTCGGTAAGGTATGTATTCCCCCGTGCCATAGTACCAACCCTCTTTAAGAGCCCAGTCAGGTATTAATTCTTTATTCCAAAATGTAGGTGGATCTGCTACATGAAAGGTTATCGTTATTGAATGGTCTTGTGCATAGCTATAAAAAGCATCAAACATTCCGTCATCAAGCCGTTTATTGAGCTTCTGCCTTACTATCGGCTTTCCTTCAATCATTTTTACACCATCAAAACCCAAGGCATCCATTCTCTTTATCTGCTTTAAATAATCCGGTTTGCCACACGAACGATTAAATTGATAATGTTCAAGTCCGCCAAATGCATAGACATGTGGATATTTTATTTTTAGTAGAAGACATTTTATGTTTTGGGTGATATAACCTATTCCCTGGGTACTTAACAGGCAGGCGCTGTCAAAGCTGCACTTGTCCCATATTTGCGAGATTTCTTCAGATTGCGCAAAAGTATTTAACAGAACATGTTCATGGCTATCTATAATTCCGAACGAATTTTTCATTGTATTCATATCTTGTATACTCCTGTTCTCTAAATAAAATTTCATACTCGATTGTCGAATTATATGGTTATTCTGTATATAGCCTACTATGGCAAGGTCTGCCAAAGGCTTTGAAAAATCGATTTCTTCTGGATCAGGGTATTCATATTTATCCAGATTCCTCCTATAGCCCATTATGCCGCCTATATTTGATGGGATAGTTTTCTCCATTTGCGCATACTGCCCCATTGAACCCCCACATATCGTTTTAAGCTTGACGATGAAACTATTCTATAGTTTCAAGATTTACATTCTTCAAAATCAACAATAGTACTATACATATTAACAAAATCAATATAGGTAATAAATATAGTAATCTGGGTCTTAAAGCATAAATATAACCTGAAACAAGTCCAAGTAGCCCACTCGATATGGAAATAGCAGTATATGCAAGGGAATATATCCCTGACCGAGCAGCCACTTCAGTAAATTCCGCCAAGACAGTATCAATAAAAGGTTTTAATATACTAAATCCAATAGATAATATAACAATGTTTGCAACAACTATTGAAAAATTAGAAGGAGGCATAACCATAAAGATACCCAGAGCCAAGCCCTGCATTATAATCCCTACGATCAGGGTTTTTAATTTATTATATCTTGATATTATTGGTATAATAAGAATATTAACTAAGAGTATAATAATTGCATTAATGCTCCCTAATATAGACGCTGCAGAAGCCTCAATCCTTAGAACTTCTGTAATGTATGGAACATAATATAAGCTTGTATGCGTTCCTATAGGTACATATACATTATAAAGAATGAATACACAAATAATCAGCATTATCTCTTTTTCTGTTTTTAATACTTGCAACGCTTCCTTGTATGGACCTTTTGAGATTGCATCCTTCATAATCGTTTTAAACCTGTGTTTTTTGTATCTACTTAATATTTTGCTGCCTACGCTGGTTTCAGTATAATAGTGGTTTCTAATAATAATAGTCGCAAAAGTTAATACTGCTGTAAATGCAAGCAAAAGCCTTTCTGCCCTAATTATCCCAAATTCTTTAACTAAAAGCCCAGCTAAAGGGGTCATAACACCTGATAATATGGCCACTATACTTAGTAGATTAAAAGCTGCAATTCTTTGTTCGTTATCAGAATCCTCTACAATCATCAAATTAAAAGATACTAATGAAATCCTCATAAAAGACTGCAAGAAAAACGCAACTGCAAATAGCCAAAAAGAATTTGCCATAAAAAAAATAAACATAGCCCCCGGCCAACATATTAGCTCAAATATCATGGTAGCCTTTTTCCTCCCCAAAGCGTCAACTATAACGCTGCTAAAGAAAGAGATAATTGACCCTGCAACAAATTCGATTGCAATTAAAATGCCTATTTGGCTATTGGTTATCCCCAAGTTCTTCATATACAGACTCAAATAAAAATGAAAAAAGTTAAAAGGGATGGACCATATCAGATCGGAAATTACTGATACTCTGGCATTGCCTTTAAGAATTTTAAACGATTTAACAATGTTGGCTGATCTGAGATTTGTCAACATATGGGGCTATCCTTTCCTTCTGTAGTATATAGCTTACGGGATAATCTAAGAACATTGCAGTGGTTTAATATGGGTTCAGAATTTTATTTCGAGTTAATAGGCAGCCCTAATAAAGTTTATTTTGATTTTGCCATTTTCTTTGTAAAGCGTTGACATACCCTTGTACTTATCATCACCACTGGGATAATCGTCTCTGTAGTGAGGCCCCCTACTCTCTTTTCTAAAGGATATTAACTCCAGGAGTGATTTTCCTAAAGTCATATAACTGAGTAATTCATTAACCTTTCGTATCTGGATGTCCTTTTCAAAATGAATCATAGGGTTAAAAGCAGCTTCTATCCTTTCGATCTCTTCTATCCCCTTTTGACATCTCTTTTCATTCCTTACAATTGCAGCACTTTTCCACATAATTTCCTTTATCTTTTTAAAATTTTCTTTTATATCTACTAATCCACCCCCATTCCTATTAAAACGTTCCCAGAGAAAAGCATCTACCTCATTAAAGGTTATCTGACTATGAGCCCTATTCGAAGCAAACTCTGAAGCAGCCTTACCTGCTCTTGCTCCAAATACTTGCGTCGCAGCTATTGCCGCTCCCCCCTGCCTATCGGCTCCATGGGGTCCCCCGGTTGTCTCCCCTGCAGCATAAAGCCCTTTTACTCCTGTGCCAGCATCTTCTGAAATATATATCCCACCGTTAAAACATTGAGCATGGGGGATCATGTCAAAGCCTTTATTTACTGGATCCACCCCCTCCTCATTCATCCAGGAAATCCAGGATTCAATAGTCCACCTTCTATCATTTAAAACGTGGGGGGAATACCTTACATGGATTCCTCCTGAATCACAGGTCAAACCCTTAACCCATTCTTCATACATAGCAATATCTAGATATCGGCTTATCGTTGCATTGCTGAATGGGCCATGCTTAGCTCTTTCTACAAGGCATTCTTCCACCGTAATATTAAAAGGGAGATACTTTTTTAAGATATCTTCACCCTTTCTGTTAGTAAAACTGGGCAAGGTATCTAGGTTCTTTTCCTGGAAAAGCAAACCCTTTGATGGCCATGTAAGCCCGGGTATAAATTGTATAAACTCAATGTTGGTAAGATGCGCCCCTGCATCAAGTGCCAGTATATATCCGTCACCGGTCTGATCCGCTGTAGCCAAACCATATTTATATATGCCGCAACCTCCACCCGTGCATAGTATTATAGATTTGGCTCGGAAGAATACTAAATGGGATAGCTCATCCAATCCTACCGCCCCAACACAAGTATCCCCGTCCATTATAAGAGAAATAATGCTTATTCCGGTCCTTATAGACACATCTAGCTTTTTTAGTTGTGTCCACATTGCATTACGTATTTTATCCATACCATATGTCGCTGCACTTCTCATCTTCTCCCCGAAACAGGGAATTACTCCATTGTATTGACCGGTATCCGGGTCTTTCGAAAATTCCAAACCATACCCTTCTAGTTCATGTAATTTATCTGTACACTCATATGCAAGTATCTTGGAGAGCCCAGGGTCTGCCGCTCCAGCTCCCGCCTTCAGAATCTCTTCATGAAAATAATCAGCGGTATCCCCTTCAAATAGAACTGCACTCATACCCCACCCTGGAGTCCCAGGATAAAATGTTGCCCCAGTCCTTCCAAAAGAGAACTTAGAAACAACAAGAACCTGGGCACCTTCTTCACCTGCACTTATAGCAGCCCTTATACCGGCTCCGCCTGCCCCTATAACTAATACATCCGTCTTACTTTCATATTCAACTCTTAATTTCATGATACAATCCCCTCTGGACTAGCTTATCTAGCAAATATCTTTTTGTTTAATTCCAATGCCACGTCATTAAAGTAACCATTTAACCCCATAACGTCCGATCCCATACTAATAAACCTATAGCCCATATCTACAAGTTGTGATATGTCTTCTGGAATGGCTACCGTTCCCGCAAATTTACCATTTTTTATAGCTATTTCAGCAACCCTCTTTTGGGTTTCAAGCATCAATGGATGTTCCCATTGCGCTGGAGCCCCAATGCCTTGACTGAAATCGCCAGGGCCAAAAAATATTATATCTATTCCCTCAATCTGTGCAATTTTTTCTAAATCTTCCAATGGCTCAGGGTCTTCTATTTGTATCATTACATACCTCTCTTTATTAGCTTGTTCCATATAATCCAACATATCTATATTACAATAAGCCCCATCTGCATTTCCCCCATCTATGGGTCTTCTCCCAATGGGATGAAATTTTGTCATCCAAGCTACATTTTTAGCATCTTCATAGTTCATTACATGGGGCACCATGATACCTGTAGCATCCATTTCAAATGGTTTTATATGGTCGCTATAGGAACCTCTAGTAACCCGAACTAGTATATCTGTATCATAGACCTTAGAGGCCAATACCTGCTTTTCTATTGCTGACCAATCATTGGGGACATGTTCCATATCCGTCCAAATACAATCAAAACCAGCCATTGCAGCTATCTCGACCACTCTCGAGTCATTAAGATTTAATTTAGTACATATAGCAACTTCACCAGAGCGCAGTTTTTGTAAGACTTTACTTGGTCTCATTTTAATATTTGACATCACAACATCCCCCTAATTAATTCTTATACAAAAATCATGCAGAGTTCCATTAATAATATTTGCCTGTTCTTCTCGCTACATCAAAATAATAATCTAGGGCATCGGGGTTTGCATTGGCTGGCATAATAGGAGTGCTAGCTATGAATGCGCCTTCTTTTCCAGCC
>JAAYSJ010000187.1 GCA_012518395.1 Clostridiales bacterium | reverse complement strand
TATCTGGATTTCGGTATTGTAACAGTTATTTCAATGGAATCACCCATATCTACCTCCTTTAACAAGGGGGCAATTCCATAGTCCTTCGTCATGACCACTGCATTTTTAATAGTATTAATAAAAATTCTGAGGTCTCTATAACCGCCTATTATTTTTCCTTTTCCCGACTCTAATCCGTCTAACTGAATTTTCTGTAAAACCTTTTCGACCAATCCCTCAGAATCCTTTACATTTAGATCCTTATTTATAATCCTATTCAATATTTTCATCCTTAGTTCATCGTCAGGCAATCTTAGAAGGCACCTAGCATGTCTCTCTGTAAGGCTGTGTTCTACCAACTTTTCTTTAAGTTCATCAGAAAGCCTTAAAAGACGGATTTTATTGGCGATGGTAGATTGGCTTTTGCCTATCTTAACAGCTAATTCTTCCTGGGTCAGACCATGATCCCTAATCAGCGCCGAATAACCTCTGGCTTCCTCTAAGTAATGCAGATCCTCCCTTTGGAGATTTTCAATCATAGCCATTATAGCAGATCCTTTTTCATCACCTGAAACTATTATTGCGGATATAGTTTCCATGCCCGCCATCTTAACGGCTCTTAACCTTCGCTCGCCAGCTATCAGTTCGTATCCTTTTGACCCTGTTTTTCTTACGGTAATTGGGTGAATCAGTCCAATCTCTTTGATAGAAGAAGATAGTTCTTCCAACCCCTGTTGGGAGAACCCCTTTCTAGGTTGATAAGGGTTTGGCTTTATCAAGGCTATGGGGATATTCTCCAATACTTGACGATATCTGCCCCTTTGCCTTATATTGTTGTGTAAACCTTTAATTGAGAGCATGTTCCCACCCCCATAGGATTAATACATAATATAAAACGACCTTTTGATCAAGGAATCATTTTCTTATCTTGATACTATATTCTCTATATTTCCCTGTATTCCTTCTTTTTGGGGCATAATTATTTATTGTCTTATATATTCAAAGGTTTGCGCCATATTCCTTGATATTACGACCCTTTATAGGGAATATATCCACATAATAACAAAAGTCGCCTTTATAATGGCGACTTTTTAATCTTTCCTGGTGAACGGGGATATTTCTTTATTGTTTGTGTCAGCTTTTGTATGATAATAAGATTATGTTCCTTGGGGGAATATGGTACGTCAACACGGTTAATTTTTGCTATACCGCCTCCCAGAATCTTTATAGCATCCCTCGCAGCAGACAATTCGTCTTGAGCAGCAGGTCCCTTATAAGCCACAAAGACCCCACCATCTTTTACAAAGGGTAAACATAGTTCTGATAATACGTTCAAAGGGGCAACCGCCCTGGAAACAGCAATATCAAACTGTCCCCTCATATCCGATTTCGCTCCTGAATCCTCAGCCCTTGAATGGTAGATTTCCATGTTATCCAGTCCTAATTCAACCTTCAGGTTTCTTAAATATTCAGTCCTTTTCCTCAAAGAATCCAGCAGCACTACACGTATATGGGGCATCATTATCTTTAAGGGTACTCCGGGAAATCCCGCACCCGTCCCTACATCAATCAGGGTAGAAACATCTTTCATATCCCCAATATTTATTAAGGATAACGAATCAAGGAAATGTTCCACAATTATTTCCTCAGGCTTAATGATAGCCGTTAAATTCATCTTCTGATTCCATTCGATCAAAAGGGATATATATCTATCAAATTGTTTTAGTTGACCCGTCGAGATCCCTGTCCCTAACTTTTCTAATCCTTCTTTAAGCTTTCCCAGTTCGTGATCCGTCTCTTTCACCTCCCTTTTTCATTTTCACCAAGTAAACCATTAGCACAGAAATATCCGCCGGGCTTACCCCTGAAATTCTACTGGCTTGACCTATTGATTCCGGTTTAACACTATTAAGCTTTTGTCTGGCCTCCAGCCTCATGGTATCTATATTGTCGTAATCCAGGTCTGGTGGTATCCTTTTAGTTTCAATTCTTTTAAATTGATCCGCCTGTCTCAGCTGTTTTTCTATATATCCCTCATATTTTATCGATACTTCCACCTGTTCCCTATCCTGACGCAAGAGATTATCGCCTCTGCCACCTAGGGCTTCAATATCTTCAAGGGTAATTTCAGGACGCTTTAAAAGTTCGTAAAGACTTATTCCCCTTTTTATCACCGATGTACCTTTACCCCTCAAATACTCTAATACTTTGGGATTTGGGGATATAGAGAAGTTCTTCAGCCTCTCTATCTCCTTTTTGACCCTTTCACGCTTTTTCATGAACCAATCGTAGCGCTTATCATCTACCAGTCCGACTTCACGCCCTATCTCAGTCAGTCTCATATCCGCATTATCCTGCCTTAACAAAAGTCGGTACTCGGCTCTTGAGGTCATCATCCTGTATGGCTCATTAGTTCCTTTAGTAACCAGATCGTCTATTAAAACACCGATATACCCCTGGGATCTGTCCAAAACGACCGGGGATTTACCATTAATATATCTAGCCGCATTTATGCCAGCCATAATGCCCTGTCCCGCCGCCTCCTCATATCCTGAACTCCCGTTTATCTGCCCCGCAAGGAAGAGCCCCCTTATATTTCTACTTTCCAAAGACAGATTAAGGTCTCTGGCATCTATACAATCGTATTCGATAGCATAGGCTGGACGCATAATCTGTACATTTTCCAAACCGGGTACGCTCCTATACATTTCCCTCTGTACATCTATTGGCATACTCGTAGATAAACCCTGGGGATACATTTCCTTTGTATGTCTGCCTTCAGGTTCTATAAATATCTGGTGGCTGGTTTTGTCTGCGAATCTTACTACCTTATCCTCTACTGAGGGACAATATCTAGCCCCTATCCCGTCAATATCCCCCGAATACATTGGAGCCCTGTGGAGGTTCTCTCTGATAATGTCATGGGTTTTTTCAGTAGTGTGAGTCAGCCAGCAAGGCACCTGATCCCTTTCCAGGGTATCATTTAGAAAAGAAAAGGGGATAATTTCATCATCACCAGGCTGGGGAACCATCTTTTCAAAATCGATGGATGCCCCATCGATCCTCGCCGGGGTACCCGTCTTAAACCTTAACAGCTTAAACCCTAAATCTTTTAGGTTCTTAGATAGACCATTGGCGGGGTAAAACCCACTCGGCCCACTGTCTATACTATGCTCGCCTATAATTATTCTGCTCTTTAAATAGACCCCTGTAGCCACTACTACTGCCCTGCAGGTAAATACATCCCCTAAAGAGGTAACAACTCCTGAAATTCGGCTATTCTTTTCTAGTATTTCTATAATTTCCCCTTGAATGACATCCAAATTTGGCTGGGTTTCAAGGGTTCTTTTCATCAAAAGATGGTATTGGTTTTTGTCTGCCTGTCCCCGCAATGAATGAACTGCCGGCCCTTTACCTGTATTTAGCATTCTTATCTGGATAAAGGATTCGTCTATATTTAATCCCATCTGCCCGCCCAAAGCATCTACCTCACGTACCAAATGTCCTTTTGAGGTGCCCCCTATAGACGGATTGCATGCAAGCAGGGCAATATTATCAAGACTGGTAGCAAATACAGCAGTTTTATGCCCCATCCTGGCAGAAGCAAGGGCAGCCTCGCAACCAGCATGGCCGCCTCCTATAACTATGCAATCATAATTCCCCGCAAAAAATTTCATCTATACCCTACTTTCCCAAACAAAATTCTGAAAATATTTTATCTATAAGATCATCGGTTACTGACTCACCGGTGATAGCACCTAAACTATCCAAAGCATCCCTTATATCAATTGCTATAATATCCGGGGGCATCTGTTTATTAAGCCCGTCTACCACTCCCATAAGGCTGTTTTCAGCCCCCATAAGAGCCTCCTGATGCCTTAGGTTAGTTATCATAATATCATCGCCAATCCGGATATCCCCTTCAAAAAACATATTATAGATCATATCCTCAACTATCTCGATACCCTGTCCTAAGGTGAGGGAAGTATGGGCAACAGGCACATCAAAACCTAGTTTTTCTTTAACATATTTCTCCGTTAAAAGATTAGGCTTGTCCGTTTTATTCAAAATTACTATAGCTTTTTTGTCCTTAATATAGGTCAAAACCTCCAAATCCTCAGATGTTAATTCCTCTGAGGCATCCAATACAGTAATAAGAAGATCTGCCGTTATAATATTTTCCTTGGATCTTTCTATTCCAATCTTCTCGATTTTATCTATAGTCTCCCGAATTCCTGCTGTATCTACTATCCTCACCGGTATACCCCTGATATTAATCATATCCTCTATAGTATCCCTGGTGGTTCCCGGTATCTCCGTTACGATAGCCCTGTCTTCCTTGGTAAGGGCGTTTAGCAACGAGGATTTGCCTACATTTGTCCTGCCTATTATAACTGCCTTTACACCCTGGCGTATCAACTTGCCTTGCTTGGCAGTCTTTAAAAGGTGTTGGATACTTTTTACTATATCATCTACCTCATTTTTAATATCTTTGGTTATCATTTCGTCAATATCTTCTTCGGGATAATCTATGGTCACCTCAATGCGAGCCATAAGGTTTAACAACCTTCCTCTCATATCCCTTATCCTTACGGATAAACCACCCTCAATTTGACTTAAGGATATCCTTGCCAATCTATCAGATTCAGCATTAATAAGATCCATCACAGCTTCTGCCTGAACCAGATCGATCCTTCCATTTATAAAAGCTCTCTTGGTAAATTCACCTGGTTGGGCCAACCTTGCTCCTTTAGAGATGATTGTCTTTAAAATTTTGGTTAGAGGGATAATACCCCCATGACAATGAACCTCAACCACATCTTCGGCAGTATAAGAGTGGGGAGCCTGCATATAGGAAAAGAGTACCTCATCTATTAATATATTGTCTTCATCGATAGCCCACCCGTAATGTAGATATCTATTTTTGAAATCGGTCTTTTTCCCTTCGGGAAATACGAATATTTTCTTTCCGATTTCTAGAGCTCTCTCGCCGCTTATCCTCACGATGCCTATACCGCCTTTACCCGGTGGCGTAGCGATAGCAGCTATTGTATCCTCAAAAAACATATTCTTCTTCCTCTCGCATCTAATCGGGTAGGAGGTAGACGGTTAGTTCGTCTACCGACCTCCCACACCACCACTCATGCGGTTCCGCAAGTGGCGGTTCCAAAGTTTACAATTATTTAGCAGAATAACATTCCAGCAGACTGAGATACCCAGCACGTTCGAATTTATT
>JAAYSJ010000186.1 GCA_012518395.1 Clostridiales bacterium | reverse complement strand
CATTTTCTCTTCTTATACGCTAAGGGGTTGTCCAATATTAAATCATCGTTTTTAATAATACATTTTGGATTTGTTTTTGTTATTTCCTTTGTCTTTTCTTCCCCTAACCAATTCTTGAGGAGCTTCACTGCTTCCCTCATATACGGCCCCCTCCTGTCATTGGAGTGGGCATCGGTACCCAACATATGGCCCATATTATGAGTAAGTATATTTCTAGCACTTTTCTGAACCCGGGAGCCAAAAAAACCTGTTATGCTTCCCGTATTGATCTGTGCCAAGGAGCCTAAGTCAATAAGCCTTGCCAATATATTGGGGTTTTCTATTATTCGGGTATTTCTTTCTGGATGAGCTAATATAGGTGTCAGTCCTTTGAGTTGGAGATGAAATATAAAATCATCTACATAGAGCGGGATCTCGTTCATTGGTAATTCGACTAATATGTATTGGGTCCCACCCAAAACCAGATTTTCAAAACCCTTTTTATCCGGCATAAAAGGATCTATATATACCTCTGTGCCGGGAATAATATCTATGGGTATTTCTTTTTTGTCCAGGTTCTCTTGCAATAACAAACATTTATCTCTTACCTTTTGTGAAAAAAGGATCGGATCCTCATATTCCATACAGTGGGGCGTTGCTATGATAGTTTTTATTCCCTCTTTGGAAGCTGTGGATGCCATAGACATAGATATCTCCAAAGACTCTGCTCCGTCATCCATACCCCATAATATGTGAGAATGTATATCTATCATTGTGGTCCCCGCTTAGTTTTATCAGCATTTTATCGGTAAAATTTTAGTCATAATAATCGTAGTAGTGATAATGTCCTCCATGTTTATTAGCTGGGATCCTGTTATGGATAACGCCCAGGATCTTTGCGCCTACATTTTGCAGCTGAGCTTTTGCCCTGGTTGCTCCGTCAAAGGTGGTCACGCCATAGGTTGTCACCAACACTACCCCGTCTACAAAAGATGCCAGAACTGAGGCATCAGTTACAGGTAAGACCGGGGGGGTATCTATCAGTATCAAGTTATAGTCTTCTTTTACGATCTCCAAGAGGTTTTGCATTCTTCTGGAACCCAGGATCTCAGAAGGATTGGGGGGTCTGGGACCTCCCGGCAGTATATCGAGCAAGGGCACTCCAGAAGCCTTTACTGCTTCTTTATAATTAAGGTTTTCCACCAGCACATTGGTAAGACCCTTGTGGTTTGATACTGCAAATAATTTATATATAACAGATTTTCTAAGATCCGCATCTATCAACAAAACCCTTTTGCCGGATTCGGCCATAGTAATAGCCAGATTGGATACGGTGGTGCTCTTGCCTTCCTCAGGGCTAGTGCTGGTTACGAGTAAGGTACGAAGCTGACCTCCGGGCATAGAATACTGTATATTGGTCCTGATACTTTTATATGCTTCTCCTATGGGAGATTTAATGTTTCCGTTTATAATAAGGCTGTCTGAAAATTTCATAGCCTGCCCCCTCATTTGTCGTTAAATGCAGGGATCCCGCCCAGCACCGGTAGCTCCAAAACAGTTTCAATGTCTTTGGGATCTTTGATGGTATTATCCAAATATTCTATAAGGAAGATGATAAAGACAGAGACCATCAGCCCCAGAAGCCCTGCTATGCCCATATTCATCATGGGTCTTGGCTTTATGGGGGTCTTAGGCACCTTTGCATTATCTATAAACTGCACATTGTCCATCTTCATGATGCTGCCTATTTCATCAATAAATACTACTGCTACGGCATTTGCCAAGTCTGCTGCAAAAATGGGGTTTTTATCATCCACTGCTATACGTATTATTTCGGTATCCGATACGGAATTGACCTTGATTTTCTCCCGGAGGCTGGAGCCCGACAAATCAAGGCTCATCTCATCGATTACCTTTTCCAGTACCCGGTTGCTTTTTACTACCTCGCTATAGGTTTTTACGAGTTTTTGATTTAAGAGAATATCATTGTATTGTAAATT
>JAAYSJ010000185.1 GCA_012518395.1 Clostridiales bacterium | reverse complement strand
GATAGCTGGGGACTTAACAACTTCGAATATGAATTGTTGAATAACGCATATATTCCGAAACTGACTATCAATCAAAATATAACATTGATTTTAAAATTAGATAAGGACATAAGTTTGCTTATTGATGAAATAAATATTACCCAAGGACATGTTGTATTAACTGGTAAAGGAACCCTCACCTTATATGTAAGGGATAAGATATATATTAAAGGTGGATTTAATGATAAGCAATCAGGCCAAACGGATAATCAAACAAGCGAAAGATTAGTCGTGTATTATTCGGGAAGTACCCCCCTAGATTTCAGCAATGAAACACAAATTTGGGGTTCGTTATACGCAGAGAGAGCAAAGATCACCTTATCGGGGGGTGGAGGTTTTAAAGGCAATATTATAACCGGAAGCAATGAAACCTTAACTATAAAGGATGGCGCCGGGGCAGTATCTCGTCTTATTTTCGCGCCTAATGCCCAAGTTAGCCTTCTGGGGGGAGGAACCGTAAAGGGTGCCATTATAGGGAAAAGTTTTAAGGCTGAGGGTGGCACAATTGTAGAGTTTGCGACTGCAGATAAATTCCCTGAAAACCCTTTTGCTTCCGAAAATCCATCCGTGGATAAATTGATACCTACAGTTTCCGCCATTCGAGAAAATTAGACTGAAGGAGAGCATATGAAAAGAAAAAAAGATAAAGATAAAAACAACGGGTTGGCCACAGACCCAGCGTTAGATATGAGTAAAAGAATAGGAAAGATTCAAGGCAATCTCATTGGGATCGATATAGGCTCTAATCAGTTAAAAATGGTGCAGATGAACAAGAATGGCACAATTAAGAGATTAGCTTTCGGTCAAATTCCCGAGGGGCTGATCAACCAAGGCGAAATTGTAGCCCATCCTCCATTGGTGGGGGTAATTAAAAAGACTCTCAAAAAAAGTAAAATAAAAGGAAAAGGCTGTGCCATTTGCCTGTCAAACAGCAATGCGATAGTAAGGGAAATAAAACTGCCTAATATGAATCAAGAACAGATTTCAAATGCAATCATGGACGAGATCACTGGATTCCTTTCCTTGGAAGCAAGCGAATATATTGTTGACTACAAGATAGTTGAGGAGATGTTCTCCGAGGATGGCAAGCTGGTAGGCTTAAGGCTTAAGGTAGTTGCTATTCCAAGACATATAGTAAACTCTTATATCGAGGCGTTAAATAGGGCTAATTTGAAGGTACAATACGTTGATATTGCGTCCAATGCCCAAGAGAAGCTTATCAGGATCTCATTGGATGCTAAACAAGAACTCAAGAATTTAAATTATATGATAATTGATTTTGGTGCTTCAACAACAGATATTGTAATTTTGGAAAATGGAAATTATTTCGTACATAAGACTATTCATAGTGGCGGAAATAATTTGACTTCAGTAGTAGCTGAAACTGGAAGCAACAATATTTACCTTGCAGAAGAAGATAAGTTCAAAACGAATTACTTTTTAGAGCCCAGTAGTATAGTAAATACCAGGGTCATTAGTTATTTTGACCATATTCTAACTGATATTGAACGCACTATTGATTTTTTTAAGGGGAGAACTAATCAAAGTGATATAGACAAGGTTTATATAACAGGAGGCGCAAGTCTATTAAGGGGTCTGGGCAAGTATCTTACCAGCCAATTAGGGATCGATGTCTCTTATTTAAATGAGATCTTGAACGATGTAAAGGGAAAGAACAAACCGGATATGGACTTGTCTTTTTATACTAATGCCATAGGTTCTACCATAAGGGAGGAAGCCTGATATGAAATATGATTTAAATCTATTGCCCACAAAAGACAGAAGGGGATTGGGTCCAAAAAGATTTTTATATTTCTTGGCTATTTTAATCCTCGTATTGTTATTTGGTTATTATGGTATATATTTTCCCTATGCGACTAAAGGCACATTAGAAAAAAGGTTTCAAGCTATGGAAAACGATGTAAACACCCTGCGTATTAAGGCAGAGAGATATACAGCAGCTTCTGAGGAACTAATTGAAAATACAGATAGAATCGCAGTACTTCAAGAGGCTATGAAAGGGCAACCCAGGTTTTCTGATTTATTTGCTACCCTAGAAAAGACCATACCCAAAGATATTATAATAAAAGAATTGAGGGCAGATGCAGAGAGTGTAACATTATTAGGGCAAGCCCCTAATTATACCGATGTAGCACAATTTATCGTGAGGCTTCGGAATGAGGATTACCCTGTAAAAGTAAATTTTAGTGGAGCCCAGATGCATGAGGGTTCACAATTAGCAGATATCCCCGATGGTAAGATGCATGAATTTACTATTCATATCATTTCGAAATTAGATGAAGAGGATATTGATGATGAGCCGGACGAATCCCAAGAAACAGAGAATACAGGTGATAACGAAGCGGAAAATAGCTAGGGGGGATTATTGTGAAGCTGACTAAAAGGGAAAGAGTACTCTTGATAATGGTTGCCGTGGTAACCTTGGCTGCCTTATATTATTTATATTATTTATCACCAAAAATGGAAGAAATAGCGACTTTGAATCAGAGTATTGGGGATTTAGAAATAGAGATTATCGATTTAAACCAACAGATTGCCCAGATCCCTGTTAAAGAGAATGAACTAGAAGAATTAAAGGAAAAGGCGAAACCTGTTTATCAAAGATTTTTGTCCGGGTGGGACGAGCCCCTTTTGCTGGCTGGTCTGGAAAATTTGGTGGGCAATTCCATGGTAAAGACCTCTATAAGTTTCTCCGAGATAGAAGAGTTACCCCATTATACCAGGGGTTTAGTTAGTTTTAGCCTGTTATCAGGATATGATGATTTGATGAAAGCGATAGATAAATTGGAGTCCTCTTTGTACTATAATGAAATAAGAAAAATTTCTATAAGGGATAGATCTATAGAATCATCAATTGAAGAAAGGCAAGAAACAGAACCCCATGGATCTGATCCAGAGATTCATGAACCAGAGATCCCGGATCCGGAGACCGAAGATGAGGAAGAAGTTCCGGAGACAGCTGTAGCGCAAGATAAACATGATCTTGAAGTCGGATTAGATATTCTTTTTTATTCTATTAACAGAGAGGATCCCTTTGGTCTGGATTATGATTTTATGGATGAAAACTACAAAAAGCATAATATTTTCGCCCAGTGATATATAAAGCTATAATAGTGATGGAATTATTGCTGTATTAGAGAAGACATCGAATTTTACTACCGGTCTGGAGGTACAATTGACTTTATGATACCCTTTCTAATATTTCTTTTCGGGATGCTGCTTGGGAGCTTTTTTAATGTTTGTACTTATCGTATTCCTAGGGGTGAATCGATTAGCTTTCCCCCATCCCATTGTCCATCCTGCGAACATAGGTTAGTAGCCTCAGACCTCGTACCCCTTTTTTCTTATATCTTTCTAAGGGGTAAATGTAAGTATTGCCAAGCAAAGATATCCATAACATATCCTCTTATAGAGTTTATAACCCCTGTATTGTATCTTTTATTGTATTATACCTATGGTATCAGTTGGGATTTACTTGTTTATGCACTGGTGATTTCAATATTGATTATTATTACCTTTATTGATATTGAACATTTTATTATTCCAAATGCTCTGGTGTTGGCTGGCCTCATTATTGGCATATTATCCTTAATTATCGGTGTATCCCCCATAGAATGGGTGGATGCATTATTAGGTTTAATATTAGGTGGAGGTGCCATTCTCATAACTGCTATATTAGCAAAACTGATTCTTAAGAAGGATGGTATGGGTGGCGGGGATATAAAGCTAATGGCTATGATCGGGCTGTTTATGGGATGGAGGCAAACAGGCATTATACTTTTACTATCAGTATACATAAGCTTTATTTTTATAATAGTAATGCTTATCTTCAAAACCAAAAAGACTGGGGAGTACCTCCCTTTTGGCCCCTTTATCGCTTTAGCTACAGTAATCAGTATTCTATACGGTGATCAAATTTTAAACCTTATTAGTGCTTATATTTTTGGATGAACTAATTATATGGTTTTATCCCAGAAAATATATAGTTGTACTTTATATACAAGCTATTGAATATAATCTATTTTAACTTACTTTGTGGGTGATAACCATGATAGGACGTAATTATGCTGTTAAAAAAACTTTTTATATGATAATATATATGGGAACTACTAGGAGGAAGCCGGTGGTTAATTATTAAGATTCTAATATTAAACGGGCCAAATTTGAACCTTTTGGGCAGGAGGGATCCCAGTATTTATGGCACTACAGATCTAGATACTATAATTGATGATCTCAGTGCATACGGTCGGGGCTTAGGAGCCAGCATTGCTCATTTTCAGTCAAACAGTGAAGGTGTTTTGATTGATAAGATACAAGAGGCTACTAATGCTTTTGATGGTATTGTTTTTAATCCGGGGGCATTAAGTCACTATAGCTACGCTTTAAGAGACGCCATATCCTCTATTGATATACCAGTAATCGAGGTTCATATATCTAATATCAGTGCCAGGGAATCATTCCGCAATATATCCGTAATTGCTCCGGTATGTATCGGACAAATTTCCGGTTTAGGAAGCGAGAGCTACAGGCTTGCATTGGATTATTTTATTAGAGACTTAGGCAAACTGAATAGTGACAAAGATGAAAGCATTTAATGCAATAGTATTTTTCTTATATGAATAGGAGATGAAGATATGATTTCAGCAGGAGATTTTAGGAAAGGCGTAACGGTTGAAATAGACGAACAGGTATATACCATTGTGGATTTTCAGCATGTAAAGCCCGGGAAAGGTGCTGCCTTTGTGAGGACAAAGATCAAGAATGTTGTTACGGGCAGTGTATTAGAGAGAACCTTTAGTCCAAGTGATAAGATACCAAGAGCACACGTAGAAACAAAGGAGATGCAATATCTATATAATGATGGAAATCTATACTATTTCATGGATACGGAGACCTACGAACAAATTCCTCTTGACCATGGACAGGTAGAGGAAGCGATAAAATTTATAAAGGAAAATATGAATGTAACCATTAAATTTTTTAAAGGCGAAGCATTTTCCGTTGAACCGCCGTTTTTCGTAGAGCTGGAGGTTTCACATACAGAGCCTGGATTTAAAGGAGATACAGCTACCGGGGGCAATAAACCGGCTACTCTTGAAACTGGGGCTGTGATTCAAGTACCCCTATTTATCGATACCGGGGATATGATACGGGTCGATACCCGAACTGGCGAGTATATGGAAAGAGCCTAAGGGGAATTATATACATATTGAAGGACTGAAGGTTTAAATTGCAAAATAGTTTTGTTTTATTGCTTTGCAGGTAATAATCACATGTTCCATCAATAAAAAAGAAAAAGAGGTAAGAACCATGAACTATCTATTGGAGAGAGTTGCCTACCTAAAAGGTCTAGCTGAGGGATTGGGAATCAAAGATAATACAAACGAGGAAAAGGTTCTGGTAATTATGATGGATATCCTTGAAGATATAGTCCATGAGATTGCTGAACTTAATGAATCAGGAGTAGAGCTCGATGATTATGTTCAATCCATCGATGAGGACTTGGCTAATGTGGAGGACGAAATATATGGGGATCTGGGCGACGATGAATTTTTTGACGATTCCCAATATATCGAAGTGGAATGCCCACATTGCGGTGAAATTACTTATTTTGCTGATGAAGAGTTTGATGGGGAAAATGATTTATTATGTCCAAATTGTGATAGGTCGATCTATGAGGTAGAAGATATCGATATTCCCGAAGAGTGATTTATAGGGCTATAGGGTATCTGTTTTTATAAGGAAGTGCTTGGGACCGGTTTTTACCGGTCTTTTTTTATGCTAAAAAACAGTTATAAACAGATCTTGTTACTCATAGATATATTATATCCAAGGAAAGGACGAGTTCAAATGATACAAAAGAAAGAAACCCCGGATCATACTTATGGGGCTGTAATAAATGCACTGCCGGATAACTTAAGAAAGATAATTTTATCGATCCCACTTGTCATAGCTATAGGGCTAGAAGAAATCAGGATCCGTCAAGGCCGTCCTCTGATGATTTATAGTAATGGGATGGGCTATTTTTTATCTTCAGATGGCAAAGTGATATCTAAACCAACAAACCCATACATAGTAACCCAAGAAGATACCAGAAAGGTTTTGGAGTTAATTTCAAACCATTCTGTATACGCCTTTGAAGAGGAGATCAGAAACGGGTTTATCACCTTGCAAGGTGGCTGCAGGGTAGGGCTAGCGGGGAAAACAGTGATCGATAATGGAAAGGTGTCCAGGTTTCAGCACATAATTTCCTATAATATCAGAATATCCAGGGAGGTAATAGGGGCAGCTGATAAGGCTTTACCCTTTATAACTCAAGGCGATCAGGTTTTAAATACATTGGTTTTATCTCCACCACAGATGGGTAAGACTACTTTAATCAGGGATCTGGCCAGAAAACTAAGCAATGGTTGTCCCGGATTTAGCGGTTTAAAGGTTGGTATAGTGGACGAGCGTTCGGAGATAGCAGGTTGTTTCCAGGGCGTCCCCCAAAATGATGTAGGTATAAGAACTGATGTTTTGGATGGATGTCCCAAGGCAGAAGGGATTATCATGCTGATACGCTCTATGTCTCCAAGGGTTATAATAACTGATGAAATTGGTAAAGTCGATGATGTTTTAGCTGTGGAAGATGCGTTAAATGCCGGTATAGCAATAATAACTACTGCCCACAGCCATTCCCTCGAAGATGTCCGCAGGAGGCCTATTCTTAAAGCCCTAATGGAAAAGAATATATTTCAAAGAATTCTGATTTTGGGAAATACCTTGGGTACAGGAACCTTAGAAGGGGTTTTTCCTGGGCTAACCAATAAGAATATGTTGGATAGACCCATTAGATAGAAGGCAGATAATCAACGATAAGCATAAAAGAGGGGTGCCAAGCAAATGTTGATAAAAATATTTTCTAGTTTGGTTATTATTCTATGTTGCGCCTTTTTGGGCATCCATATGTCATACAAATATAATCGCAGATTATATAATTTTAGGATGCTAAACAGTATGCTAATCAGGTTGGAGGCTGAAATCGTTCAATACTCCACCCTTTTATCTCAGGCTTTAAGAAGTTCCGCAAATCAATATGATGGGGAATGGAAGCCCATATTTTTAAACATTGCAGATGCCCTTGAATCAGGCGAAGAACATTCTCTGGAAGCTATATGGCAAAAGCATATAAGGATTCTATACAATAATCCTTATATAGGCCAAAGTGAGTACGAAACAATGTATAGATTTGGAGTGCAACTAGGGAGCTCTGATAAGAAAACCCAAGGAAGGTTCTTTGAATTGGCAAGGGCACAGTTAAAGGCTGAAGAAGCAAATGCGGAGGAGCTCCGCCTTAAATATAGCAAAATGTATCGCAGTTTGGGGATATTATTAGGCTTCGGTATAGCAATTATTCTATTCTGATTTTCCTAAGGAGGAAAAGGAAATGGATATTGATATTATTTTCAAAATAGCGGCAGTTGGCATCCTGGTAGCAGTATTAAATCAGGTTCTCTTAAGGGCAGGCAGGGAAGAAATGGCTATGCTAACCACCCTTACAGGCGTAGTAGTAGTGCTTTTAATGGTGGTGAACCTAATAAATAACCTATTTAATAGCGTAAAAAGTATTTTTCGTCTGTATTGACAGCGGAAATCATTACAGGCAAAAGGAGTCTAATATAATGGAGATTATACAAATTATTGGAATCGGGATCGTGGCAGCTATCTTCTCCATTACCATTAAACAAGAAAAACCGGAAATGGCGATCCTTGTAAGTATTGCTGCCGGGGTACTTATTTTCTTTATTTTTGCAGACAAGCTTCCCTATGTAGTTGAAACCTTTAACACAATAGTAAGCAAAACTAAGATAGACACCCTCTTTATAAGGACCTTATTAAAAATAATCGGTATCGCTTATATAACGGAATTTGGTTCTCAGATATGCAAGGATACAGGGGAGACCGCCATTGCCTCTAAGATAGAACTGGGTGGTAAGGTAATCATAATGGTTCTTGGATTACCTATACTGACGGCCTTAACGGAAACTATTTTAAATATACTGCCTTGAGGAGTTCGCAAATGAAAAATTTGACTCTGTTTGGGATAATCATAATAATTTTATCCCTACCTTCTATATCAATGGCTGAGCAGGATGAGCCAAGAGTAGACATGGGCGAGGAAATTCGCCAAATAGCAGAAGAACAATTGAATAATCTTGATATACATAGATGGGAAGAGTTCTTGAAAGGTATAAATGGTGACAGGGTAGTGGCATTGGAGAAGTTTAGCCCCAAAAAAATGGTATTGGATTTTATTAGCGGTCGCTTTGAATTCGATTGGAAGTTAATATTTAATACTGTAGGTACAACTCTTTTTAATGAGGTAAGATCTAATTTAGGGTTGATGATAAAAATAATCGCTATTGCCTTAATAGCGGGAATCCTAGATAAGTTTAAGTCCAGCTTTAATGACTCTTCTGTAGGTGAATTGGCATGGATCGTCTGTTACATCATGATAGTCGTCTTAATCGTTCAGAGTATAACAATAACCCTAAAGTCTGGAGAATGGGCTATAGAGCAGATGACACGATTTATGCAGATTCTTTTTCCCATATTGCTGGCTCTTCTTATTAGTATGGGAGCCATGACATCTTCAGGTATATTACAGCCAGCCACTGCTTTACTCTCGGGGATAACTGGATCGCTTCTGAAGAATATCATGATACCCCTTATATTCCTATCGGCTGTTTTGGTAATGGTGGGCAACTTGAACCATAACTTAAACCTAGGCAGGCTCAGTAAGCTGGTCAAAAATCTTTCTACATGGATACTTGGAATAATATTTACTATCTTTGTAGGGGTGCTCAGTATCCAAGGGATCCTTGCGGCTTCTTTTGACGGGATTTCTATTCGTACAGCTAAATATGCCATAGAAGCCTTTGTGCCGGTTGTTGGCAAATTATTTTCTCAGACTGTCGATATTCTCATAGGATGTTCTGTAGTGTTAAAAAACGCCGTTGGTGTAGCAGGTCTTATGGTGATTATTGGCATTTGTTTACTGCCTATAATCAAGATAATATCTCTGATGGCAGCATACAAGCTTAGTAGCGCATTACTTGAGCCTGTTAGCGACAAAAGGATAGTTGATTGTTTAGATGGAATAGGTAGTGTAATGATCGTTTTATTCATAACTGTTGCCGGAATCGCCATAATGTTTTTTATGACCATAGCATTATTAATAGGCTTGGGTAATACAACTGTTATGATGAGGTAAAGGGGTGTCTCTATGGTAAGCCAATGGATTGCCAAAATAGTAGGTGTGGCAGTTTTAGGAACCCTAGCGGATATGGTTATACCAAGTGGAAAACTAAAAACTTTTACAAGATTTTTTACTAGTCTTATAGCTCTATTAATAATTATTCAGCCTATCGCAAATTTCTTAGGCGATTTTCCACAACATCAAGGGATATTCCTATTTGATTCATTTACCGGGGAATTGGATTCGTCAGATATATATAACAGGTCTGTGGAAACAAGGAATAAGGAATATATAAAGAACATATATGTAAGCAAGCTGGAAATGGACATAGCCCAAAGGATAGAAAAATATTTGCCGGAGCAAGAATTTTCGGTTTTTGTAACAGTAGTGGAAACAGCAAAGGAAGACATATACGCTTTGGATAAAATTAAAATAGCTCTGGGGGAACGAAAAGATATAAAAATTGCTCCAATAGGGATAGACATAGGAGCAAAGGATTCTATTAATGAGGATATGGCAGTGTTGGTATGGGGGGGAAGGGATTTTAAGGAACTAAAGGAAAACTTATCTGATACTTATGAAATAGACGAGTCCAGAATATACATAGTTAAGGGATGACTAACTACGGAAAAGGAGGCAAGCTAATGAAAGAGACGAAAACCCTTAAAGAATTATTAGCCAGGCTCAAAAAAATGAAAAACATAGAATGGATAGCAATAATATTGGTTTTCGCAATAATACTGAGTATTTATACTTCGACTCTGAAGAAATCCAAGGATGCAGATCAGAAAGATCAATCCATCGAAAACGAACAGGGGCTTCATTGGGTAGAAAATGCAGGGTCTCCCGAAAGCCGTGAGGAGTATAAACTTAAAGAGATATTATCCTCTATAAAAGGGGCAAGGAAAGTAGAGGTCATGATAACTTATTATTCAGGTAAAGAAATAATTACGGCTATGAACACAGTAGAGTCGACAACCACTACTGAAGAGGAAGACAATAGCGGTGGTATTAGGAAAATAAATCAAAAGGATGTAAATGCAGAACCCTCTATATTCAGTGATTCAGAGGGATCGAAGCCTATCATCCTAAAGGAGGTGGGACCAGAGATTAAAGGTGTTATTGTTGTTGCTCAGGGTGCAGAAGATATAAGAGTTAAGTTGGAGCTTATGAAAGCTGTCCAGGTTGCGCTGGGGGTGAATCCCAATCAAGTTGAGGTGTTTTCCATGGAAAACACCGATTAGGGGGTAAAATGACATGTTAATGTTGAAAAGAAAAAATTTAGTATTAGGGATGCTAGTAGTCCTCCTTGTTATAACGGGCTATTTGAACTTTGTATATAACCAAAATGCCTTAGGTGATAAAAAAGTTGATAAACCTCAAAGTTCCAAGGGGATCCAACCAAAAGTTGTTGTGAAGGATTCCGATAAGAACACTGGCGAAAATATTCTGGCGGATTCGGAAGAGAATACTCCGGAAGTGGTGGGGGCATCCAGCAGTGGCGGGTTTTTTGTAGAATATAGATTCGAGAGAGAGAACACAAGAAAGAAAGAGATCGAATACATAAGAGAAATCGTGGATAACCCTAAGACAGAAGTAGATACGAAAAATGAAGCCCAGGGGAAACTCCTTGAAATTACAGCAAAGATGGAAAAAGAATTGAATATCGAGGGATTATTAAAGGCTAAAGGGTTCGAAGATTCCATTGTCATTTTCAATCAGGACTACATTAGTGTGATAGTAGGCCAAGACGAATTGGAGACCGAAGAAGTCGCCCAAATCTTGGATATTGTTAAAAGGGAATCCGGTAAGTCAGCAGAAAATATAAAAATAATTCCTACTGGTCAATAGGAACCTGGTTACCTGTTCGCCAGATCTACTGAACTATAAATATATCCTGTATTTATAGTTCTTCTTGTGACTAAAAACAAAATAATCTGATTTTACAGCATAGTTACAGCCATTGTTGTGGTAAAATAATTAGCTTGACATCCAATTGAATAAAAGATAAAATTAATTATCATTATTATTATGTAACAAAAATTTGTTGAATAATTAAAGTAAAAGTGATTATAAACTAGGATCTATGAAGAACCGAATATTTATTTGTATCAACTTTTACTAACAGAAATGAGGAGGTGTCCCTATCTAGTGCCAGACATACTACTACAGATATTTGTCTTGGTAGTAGTAGCCGTTGGGGGTGTGGCGCTCGGATATAATTATCGTAAACGGATTGCCGAAGGGAAAATATCCAGTGCGGAAGAAGCCGCAAAGAGAATTGTTGATGAAGCCGAAAAGCAAGCTGAAGCAACGCAAAGGGAAATTGTACTTGAAGCAAAAGAAGAGATACACAAGCTGCGAAATGAATTTGATAGAGAGGTCAGGGATCGACGAAACGAGATCCAAAGAATTGAGAGAAGAGTTCAACAAAAAGAAGAGAATTTAGATAGAAAGATAGATTCACTGGAATCTAAGGAGGATTCTCTAAACAAGAAGAAAAAAGACATTGAAAGAGTTGAACAAGAGACCCGGGCTCTGTATGCACGGCAGTTGGATGAATTGGAAAAGATCTCAGAAATGACTAGGGATCAGGCACGTGAAATCCTATTAGAGAGCGTTGAGAGGAATATATCTCATGAGGTTGCCGTTAAAATACGCGAACATGAGAATAGGGCAAAAGAAGAAGCAGATAAAAAGGCCCGTTCTATAATAGCCTTAGCTATACAGAAATCGGCGGCAGATCATGTAGCGGAAGCTACTGTCTCTGTGGTAGAATTGCCTAATGATGAAATGAAAGGTAGGATTATTGGCAGGGAAGGGCGTAATATTCGCACTCTGGAAACAGCGACAGGCATTGACCTTATTATAGATGATACTCCGGAAGCTGTTATTCTATCTGGATTTGATCCAATACGCAGGGAAATTGCCAGAATTTCATTGGAAAAACTAGTTTTAGATGGCAGGATCCATCCGACCAGAATCGAAGAAATGGTGGAAAAGGCTAAGAAAGAGGTTGAAACCCAGATTCGGGAAGAAGGCGAAGAAGCCGTTTTTGAAGTAGGTATACATGGTCTTCACCCAGAATTGATTAAGCTTCTTGGACGGTTGAAATATCGTACCAGCTATGGACAGAACGTATTAAAGCATTCTATTGAAGTTG
>JAAYSJ010000184.1 GCA_012518395.1 Clostridiales bacterium | reverse complement strand
AGAAATTTTGCTTTGTTTTACGCCACCCAAATAGTCAATAAGAAAATTCGGGACAATTGATACTAATTCAAACTAGTGATAATCCCGAACTCTATTGCCTTGTCGTAGATATGCTGAAGGTGAGATCTTGCATCCTCGCCATACCCTACTTCTATTGCATTCATAAAACTATCATAGATAATCTTGCTTTTAAACGGTATCAAAACTGTTTCAACCATAATCGGTAATTCTGTTAGCAAAGTTGTAGCTACAGACGAGCTTATCCCTTTTATTCCATAAAGCCTGTCTTCACCCTCCTCATTGGGTGCAATTGCAACAGCATATTCCTGAAGATATTTCATAATTAAAAAGGTGCCCTTCTTATGATTAGACTTCCATTTTTTCAGAATATCAATTTCATCCGGGGCAAGTTCAGCCTCATTTATGTATTTATCTATCAATTCCGGTTCGTTCCAAAGCGCTTCTCTTACTTTAAAAATTGACATTTCGCTTATCCTTTCAGGATATTCAGCATTTATTTGGGATTTAATTATACCTTTGCGATCATTGACGAAAGACATTAAACCATACCAGATTTTATAAAATTCCTGACGTTCAATTGAGCTTAATTGGGCTGTCTCCGCATTATCAAATAAAGAACAGCACTTTTTGTACTTTTTGCCACTCCCGCAGGGACATTTATCATTTCGCCCTATCTTTTTCTTTATCACTTTAGGGAACTCAATAACATTCTTCCGTTCTTCTTTTTGCATCTCAAAAAGCTCTGATGGGCTATGACCTTTGTTCTCCCATAAACGCAAATTATTCTTTGCATCCATAACAAGGTTCAAAAACCTTTGTAATTCTTCTTCGCTATTAAAAATTAAATTGTTCCTGTCTAGAATAGGCCCCAATCCATTAATTCCTTCATCATAGAACAGGTAGTCACTTATTTCATTAATCCCTTTAACTGTAGCCCCCGAATAGCCAAAAGCTTCAAACATAAAATGACGCAAATTCTGTAAATGATTACTATCCCTATAATACTCAGAGACATATTTTATGAATTCATTTTTTGGAGGTATGTATCGGGGCTTGTTTTCTTGGTGACTTAAAAGATACTCCGCCTGATCAAAATCATTTAAGAAATAATAATGCACAAGATAGTCTTTATAAAAACCATAGAATCCTTCCTTTAACACAAGGGGCAGAAGAAGGACATAAACTTCTTCCTTATTGGTTTGATCTTCATTTTGCCTATTAAAAATACTAACAAGCTCGTCACGGCTAATAATACCATATAGATTCACAGCTGCTCTTGCATAAGTGTCGAGTTCTTTGCGTACTGGCGATCTTCCCCTTGGACACCGTACCACATCCAAAGGGTTATTGTAACGATCAAATATTTTCTTCGCTTTTTCCTTAGTCAAACTATCTCACTCCAATTTGAATCTTTAATTTCACAGCCTTTTTGTGTAATCCGAGCCCGAGGAGACATTCCCATTGGCGTTGACTCATTCCCCAATTATAATTTACTCAATTCGTCCATCATGGCTGGTCTATTTTTATATCTTTGTTTCCATTCGCTTACAATTTCCATGACCTTTTCATTACCTTCCGGATATTTTCTCATTCTTCTTAGAATAGATACTATATCCCTATAATGGGCTCTGCTTGCGGTATTAATTGCCATGGCCCTTACTTTCTTTTCATATTTACTTAGAAGCTCTTTTGGGTAGATATCTTTTAAAATTTCTTCATACTCCATCAGCATATACAAATCTTGGGAAGCTACTACTAAATCGATCAGCCTGTCATATAAACCTTCTAATGCATATAATCTATCCATTCCCCTGTAAGAAGACAGTTTGTCGAATATTATTTCCCGTTTTTCCAGCCATTCCCCTTCGGTATAAATTGATTTTAATTCTTTATATAATTCTATATCCCCCTCTTTGTAGTGTAACACTAATGACCACAATTCTCCTTCGTAGGATTTGTGTTCTCCGATTTGCTTATATAAATCCTTTAACTGGGTACTATAATTAGCTACAGACCCCGGCCAACTTTTTTCCCTGTCTTTTCCTTCCTTAAGAAGCCTGATTGCCGTATCATATTCTTTTCTAGTAATACAACTGTCAATATAATATTGTCTTACTCCGCTGGTTTCAAGATTTTCTTTGCAGTATTCCTCAATTTTACTTTGGCTTACTCCACTTTCCTTCATTATATCTATACGCCGTAATACCATTCCACCAAGACTGTATCTATATTGCCATTGATCTGTTACCTTTTTGTATTCCTTTATCTTATTATCCAAGAATACAAGCTTTTTCTCCATAAACTCTTCTTCCTTAAAATTATCAAATAAAATTTCTTCTATATACTCCTCCATATAGTCTATAACTGAACCATCTAAATGGTCAGTAAACCATTTGTATATTTTTCTTTTCAGTTCGATACTACAATTATCTAATATCTCTTGCCAAATTTCCAAACATCTATCGGCTATTTGACCAGTTCCCCCGTCTGAATCGTCCATATCTTGATTTCCAACTTTAATAAATATGTAGTTGGTAAGTTCAAAAGCCTCTTCTAATTCATTATTATCCAGCATGGCCTGTATGTCATCATCCAGTGTCCCCTCAAGCTCCGATATGAACCCCCAAGCATTTTTATAATCAATAAAATCATGACGCCCTGCATACTTCCTAAAGATGCTGTCTATTTGATTTTTATAACGCTTCATATCCTCCGGTGAAATATCAAGTTTTAATTTACTTTTAAATCTATTTAATAATCTCTCATCGTCTTTAATAACCTCGATTAAAAAACCTTTTACTATAGCCATATCAGCATTTTCTACCAGTTTATTAATATTCTCTTCTCTATCTCGGTTTAATAACGCCTTACTTTCACCTTCTAAATAAAATAAAACAGCCGCCATATGCTTGCAATTATTCCCGGATGCTGCGTATGGGCAATTACAGATTAAGTTTATGATCTCTTCTTCCTTTTGCACAATTTCAACATTATACTCTTTTGTCCCATACACAGTAGCCTTTATAGAATCTTCTTTAATATATACGTTCCCGACCAGGTTTCTAATAAAATAATCCAAACCCCTGCCCAGTATATGACTTTGAAATAAATCTTCCCACATTCTTTTAACCCCTTTGCCATCTGTCCATTTTATTTCTGAACCTAGGGGACAGCTCTTCTAATCATTTGAGCCCCGATGATTAAAACTAACCTCTGTGCCCACCCGATGCCCGCCCTATTTTCAACGCCCTTGCATATATTAGTCCCAAGGGCTTGTCCAATGATCCTCTTCAAGAAGATCTAGAAGTCTTTTTTCCATTTTGGGGGCAAACTTCTTTTTCTCAAGCAAATTTAAAATAAGCTCTTCCAGTTCTTCAACAGGGTATTCAGCCAATTTATCCAATATCAATGTGTACAGCTGCCTTGTTCTATTATTCGACGGTGTTCTTAAAAGTTCCTTTATGTATAAGTCCAGTAGATTTGTTTCAATACTTGCAAATGAAAGTGTGTTCAAAATTTTTACTCTCAAATGTACATCATCAAGTTCTTCAGCAGGTCCCAAGTCTCTATAAAATTCTATAAGGCCATTTTGGGCATCTTCATTACCATGAAAAACATATTTTTCGATGGTATAAAAAGCTCTTTTTACATGTTCAAAATTATCGCTATAAAAGTATTTGATAACCTCGTCAACATTGGTATTCCTAATCTGTTCCAACAGCCTTTCAGCCTCATAATCGGAATAGACCCTGTCTTCTTCATTGTCTTCCACAACTTGGAATTCATCATAATCCTCGCATGCATTCCTTTGCCCAGTAAAGCGATACTTAATATATAATTCCCAACATGTAGAAAAATCGCCTTCCCCAAAGATATCATCCAGATGGGGTTCAAAATCTTTATTTAATACACATATACCCAAAGACAAGGTTCCTGTCATGTCGCTTGGATCTTGAAAAAAATTATTGCAATTTTGACAAATCCCAAGTAGTTCCATTATTTATTATCCCCAATCAATATAATCGCAAAATACAAACTTTGCAGCCGTTTTCGCCATTTGCAATATCTTAATTATGCCATATTAATGCACATATGTGAATTAGCATTTTTACTTCCAGAATAATTTGACTAATCCATTTTGGGATATTTGGGGATGGGCGCATATGGCCATTGGGGACGCAAATGATCACCTAACCCATCCCCAGTGCGCACCCAGTGCGCACAGAAGAACCGTCCCCCTGTGTTTTTCGCACAGAAGAACCGTCCCCCTGTGTTTTTATTGGATTTTTAACGCGCCGTCTGAGACATCGATGAGAATATCCTGACCATCGCTTACCTCGCCGCCTATTATCCTTTTGCCTATCTCTGTTTCGATAAACTTTTGCATATATCTTTTAACCGGTCTGGCGCCAAATATGGGATTGTAGGCATTTTCGGCAATAAATCTCTTTGCCTCGTCTGAGACTTTAAGTTCCATATGACGTTCATCCAGCCTTTTTTGGATATCTTTAAGGCTTAAATCGATTATTTTTACTATCTCCTCCATGGTCAAAGGCTTAAAGAATACGATTTCGTCTATACGGTTTAGAAATTCCGGTTTAAAGTGTCTGTTCATCTCGCCCATAACCATATCCCTGGTGCCCTTTTCTATCTCACCATCAGCGCCGATTCCGTCTAGAAGATATTGGCTGCCAATGTTGGAGGTCATAATAACTACGGTATTTTTAAAATTAACCGTTCTGCCCTGACTGTCTGTGAGCCGCCCATCGTCCAGTAGCTGTAACAAAACATTGAATACCTCAGGATGTGCCTTTTCGATCTCATCAAAAAGAATAACCGAATAGGGTTTTCTCCTGATAGCCTCTGTCAACTGGCCGCCTTCCTCATAGCCTATATAGCCGGGGGGTGCCCCAATTAGTCTGGCAACAGCGTGTCTTTCCATATACTCCGACATATCAATACGCACTATATTCTCTTCGCTATCAAAAAGGGCTTGGGCAAGAGCCTTTGCCAATTCTGTTTTCCCTACCCCTGTAGGGCCTAAGAATATAAAGGAACCCATTGGCCTTTTTGGATCCTTTAGTCCGGATCTGGCACGGATTACCGCATCACTGACAGCTGTGACCCCTTCTTCCTGACCGACAACTCTCTCGTGGAGTATGCTTTCCAAGTTTAGGAGCCTATCCCGTTCATTTTCAACTAGCTTTGTAACAGGAATCCCCGTCCACTTAGAAACTATTTGGGCGATCTCATCTTCTGT
>JAAYSJ010000183.1 GCA_012518395.1 Clostridiales bacterium | reverse complement strand
TACTGATGGAATCAATTCTTTAAAGTAATTACTATCTAATAGTTCCGGCGAATTATTATTGGGTGCATCTGAAAGTACTATATCAAGGTCATCTATATTAGTAGTATAAACCACATCAGCAAGTTCTTTTTTGCCTGATAAAAGACTGCCAAGTCCATTTGTTTCAGCGTCTACTTCATACTGTTCCTTAAATGTGGATTTTCGTAAATCCCCGTCTATAAACAAAGTTTTCTTTCCCACCATCGCCAAGGATTTTGCCAAATTAAAAGCAACGCTTGTCTTACCCTCTTTGGGCAGAGTGCTGGTAATTGCAATGGCTTTTATCTCTTCCCCATGAAGTATTATATTAGTTCTTAGGGTTCTACAGGATTCATCCGTCTCAAAATTTAGCGTTTGATCTGTATCAAGGTTTATTTTAGCCATTACTTTTCACCCCTTTGGCGCCTTCCATATCCATTGGCCCTTTAATCATGGGTATAGTTGCTAGTACTCTAACCCCTAAATATCTTTCCACATCATCAGGAATTTGAATTTTATCGTTTAAGATAAATTGAATAAATATAATGAATATCGCTACAAAGATGCCCAAAACGCCGCCGATGACAAACTTTTTTGTAATATCCTTTGGTGTGATTTTAGGAGTTATTTCTTTTTTAATCTTACTTTCGTTGTTAGTTTCAATAATAATTGGTTGATCCGGTAAATTTGCCTGTTCAATTAGCTTAAATGATTTCACGTTCATAGAATTGTTGACAATTCCTTTTGCAGTGTCCCTTATGCTTACCGCCAGCTCCCTTGCCAGATAAGCATCTTTGTTTCGCGCTCTAATTCCAATGGTGCTTATGGCTCTATTATTTTCTACTGAAACTGTTACTAGTTCCTTGAGGGATTCAACTTCTAGTTCCAATTCCTTGTCTTTTATAACCCGTGCAAGGACAGTATTACTTCCTGCCAGCTCCATAGCGACAAGACCCTGCTCGGTATTTTCCTCTTCAAACTCGATATTTAAAGCAGTATAGGACTCGAAAAATTCTTCTATCTCAATTTTAGGTTCTTCCTCCGGTTCAAAAGGTAAATCCTTGGAATCAGATAAAAGTTCAACAATCCCACCAGTGCTAAATATCAAGGCTCCGACAATTCCAAATAAAAGAATTATGTGCCATTTTCTTTTCATTACGGCAAATAATCTTCCCAGATCTATAATTGTTTCTTCGTCTTGGACTCTGTTTTCCATGCTAACCTCCCATACACACCTATATTACCCTCTTATAATTCGGCACCAATTGCTTGATAGAGCTAATTAAATTCTCCCTTGAACCCCCAATAGTAAACCTAAGGGTCTCTAACTCTTCCCTCAGTTCATGAAGATCAAAAAAGGTGGGCTTACCAATAAATATTTTCTCATGCCGGGTTGCCGTTAGGCCTTCTTCCTCAAGCAACAGTTCCTCATATAGCTTTTCACCAGGGCGTAGCCCTGTACACTCTATATCTATATCGACACCTAGTTCAAGACCAGATAGTCTGATTAGATCCTTTGCCAAATCCATAATCTTCACGGGTTGACCCATATCCAGTATAAATATTTCTCCACCCTTTGCCATAGCCCCGGCCTGAATGACTAATTGAACAGCCTCGGGTATGGTCATAAAGAAACGGTTTATTTCAGGATGGGTTATTGTAATGGGTCCACCGTTTTCTATCTGTTTTTTAAAGATAGGTATTACGCTTCCGTTGCTTCCTAATACATTGCCAAACCTAACAGCAACAAACTCCGTCTTACTATGCTTGTTCATAGCCTGGATGATCATTTCTGCGATACGTTTTGTAGCCCCCATAATATTAGTGGGGTTAACTGCCTTATCCGTAGATATCAGTACAAATCGCTTTGCCCCGTATTTATCGGCGCATTCAGCGGTATTGAGGGTACCAAATACATTATTCTTTACAGCCTCCGTCGGGTTCGCTTCCATCAAAGGCACGTGTTTATGGGCAGCTGCATGGAACACTATTCCAGGCCTATATTGATCGAATATAGATTCCAGTCTGTTTTTTTCCCTTACCGATGCTATAATCACTACTTTGTTTAGGCTAGGGTGTTTCTCTTCCAACTCCAGTTGAAGATCATATGCCCCATTTTCATAGTTATCAAGGATGAGTAATTGTTTGGGGTGCTGCATAGCGATCTGCCGGCATAATTCAGAGCCTATAGATCCACCCCCGCCGGTTACTAAAACTACTTCGTCATGGAGGTATTCCGATATCTCACTCAGATCTACTTTAACAGGTTTCCTCCCCAAAAGATCTTCTATCTGTACATCTCTAATGTTTTTTATAGTAACCTTCCCATCTATTAGATCATGAACATTGGGAAGGAGCTTTAGCTTGCACTTTGTAGTTTTACATATATCTAATATATTTCTTAGCCCATTATTCGGGGCAGAAGGTATAGTAACAATGATATCATCTATTTTCATTTTCTTGGCCAAGGCGGGTATGTCTCCCCTATTGCCAAGAATAGGAACCCCCTTAATCCTGGATCTATACTTATATACATTATCATCTATGGCAACTACGGGTCTCATTTCCATTTCAGGGTGGTTTCGCAGTTCACTAATGACCATGGCTCCTGCCTCTCCTGCCCCTACTATCATCACCTTGCGAAAGTCCTTTGAAAATAACCTGGAAAACTTATTTTTGTACTTCCTTAATGCTCTATAGCCAATTCTATTAAGCCCTGTAATGGCTAGTACTACAAACCCAAATTGCATAGAAACATTAAAAGGTACCTGAAACTTAAAGTACCTGAAACTAATATAGATACCCATACAGGTAAACAGACTGGCAAAACCAATCTGAAACAATTCTCTATGGCTAGCATACTTCCATAGACTGTTATATAGGTGAAATGCAAAAAAAGAACCAATTCCCAGAACCGATACTATCAGCATCATAGCCCAGAGATTGGCCTTAAATCTGTTGGGTATCACACCATTATATTGAATTAAAAAAGCTAGAATTAGGGACAGGTTTAAACATAGCAAGTCTAATATGACGAATCCAAATCGTCTTTTAGCCGCTTCCACTCTTACACCCCCTATATATTGCGAAAATGGGCATAGTTTGCTAATATCCCGACTTTTCTAACGGGATATTGTTTGTATACTTTTTGACAATCTCCAGCATATAATGCGCCGCAACAGCATTACATCCCTTTGACCTTTGCCAGCACAAAACAACAAAATGCACAATTGTTTTTGCTAATATCAAAAATATAATATCACAATACACCTATAAAATCAATCAAATTATAGAAATAGGTATTTTATGGGTTTAACCCCTGGTATGTGAAAATGATTTCTGGAACACCCCACAAAAAAGCCCTTTCGTGCAAGCGTACCTATACGAAAAGGCTTTTTGTGATCATATATCAATTTCTTTATTCTTCCTCTTGGGTTTCTTCTGCCCCTGTGTCTACAGCTTCTTCTTCAACAATATCTTCTTCCGCCTCTTCCTCTTCCTCTTCTCTGGGCATGGTTACTACCGCCAGCACTTCATCGAGAGGCGTTA
>JAAYSJ010000182.1 GCA_012518395.1 Clostridiales bacterium | reverse complement strand
TCCTATTCTTTATCCCTTCCATACGTCTTCATCGGCCTCATCAATGCCAAGAACCCGTAGATTAGGCCCCTTGGAGGAAATGTACATTTCCTCCATTTGCCGTTGGACATCCTGCAAATCTTCTATTATCGAGGTAATTTTGCCAAATAAGATGGCGTACATTGCCTGGTAGTCTGGCATAAACATCCCCCCATAAAATTTAATACCCAATAAAATGCGTTATATATAATTAAATCATATAGATCGGATAAAATCAATAGCCCATTTTTATATAATTAAATTTATATAGGATACAATTCTATATACAAAAGGGCGTGATCAAGTGGATGAGGGATTCATTCAGGAACGGATAGCCCAACTACGAACCAAAAAAGGCGTCTCAGCACGGGATATGAGCCTTTCATTGGGCCAAAGTGAAAGCTATATCAATACCATTGAAAACAAAAAATCACTGCCGTCAATGACAGTGTTCCTCCATATCTGTGAATATTTAAAAGTTAGCCCGCGGGATTTTTTTGACGAAGAAAACAAAAACCCCCAAAAGCTCGCGGAGCTAATTGGGGATTTAAAGCGGTTAAATGATAAATCCCTTTACCATATTGCTGAGCTGGTAAAAATATTGGCATCCCAGAAAAATCTATGATTTATGCCGCGGATGGGAAAGGCGAAAAGATGCACCAGAAGGTGGTTTGGGGGCATGTTCCAGTAGACCATTCGCCCTCACTCTCATAAATTCATCACTTAGTCCAAAGGAAAATAGCCCATACTTATACTAGACAAATTCATAGTCCATGTATAGTTTAAAGCTAAGGCTTTTTGGCGTTATGCAGCTTATTTAATGTGCCTAATAGGGAATTACTCCCTACTGGTAACCCGGAATAACCGTCATCTTTCAGTAAATAACCGCCTACAGGTTTAAATTTTCCTACCCTTAAGTTTTGCTGACATCTCGAAATAAATAAAACAAAATAAGATGAGGCGGCCTTTCTACCATAACATTTTTCTTCACCCGCACAAGACAAAACCAATAAACCGAAATCCCATACTTCTAATTTTTTGGTATAGCCCATCGTCATGTTCCCACTTTGATCGGAAAAGGGGGTATGTAGAATAAATAACCTGTCACTTTGTCCCTTCTTTAACACCCACGACAAGGTGCCCTTGTAAGAACGGACACCCCTTTGAACGCCACATCTTTCCCCGACTAGGCAGGGTTGACCAATAAGCTAAGGTCATCACTCTTTTAATTTTTGGATATGGCTTTTGTACAGTTTCCGCCCAAACAGAAAGAGGAGCCGGTGGTAAAATAGCCTGTACCCTTGCCCCCCTATTCCATTATTCATATAACCCTGAAGTCATCTTTTCATTAATAAGGGATGATAAGTCTTTTATAGACTTTTCCAAATTGGCATAAACCCCTTTTCCCCCGTCTATCAATAATGCACTGGCATGCACTAATGGGTTTTCTCTGCGCAATTCATGGGCATATTCAATTAATGTATAGGCATCCGGTACATTACTATATAGTTCCTTTAACACATTGCATTGATAGTATTTATTGATATTTGGTTTCCCTTTCTTCCACCTGCCAAGATGTGCAGAAATCCTGTCAAAGAAACTTTTATAGTAAGCAAAAGCAGTAAACATATTTCCTTTTAACCTCTCGGTGTTGTAAAGGAAAAAGATATAAAACATAGAACGATCTTTTTTATAATACCTATTCTCATAAAAATCTAGGATTGGGTTTGCATCTTCGTTTTTTAATGATTTAGCAAAGGAGCGGCTACAAAATTTACTACAATATTGGTTAAGTGAGGGTTCAACTTGTTGCATTATAGCCAATAAATCCTTATGCTTAAAATTGCGTCCAATAAAATATCTAATCATAATTGCAGTATCGTGTGCAATCCATGATCCAATACGAAATTTACGAAAAAGATTGTTTAGGATTGACTTGATAAGTCCCTCATCTTTAGTTTTTAATACAAGAGCCACAAGTCGTCCCGGATCAAACATAAGAAGTTCATTACCTTCCGATAGGAGTTCTCGCAAGCACTTTACTACATCATCATTAGAAAGTAAACCATATTCACCATAAACTAGGGTATTATAAATTTCTTGCGCGGAATAGCTTAAACCCTCTATATGAAAGTAACGTTCCACCAACCGTTGATAACCTCCGGGCTCCAATTCCCTTTTAATATCATTAAGAGACATCAAAAATTTAATAATTACTTCAGATGAAATTAGTTCTTGAATTTTATAAGGTTTCCCTATAACCCTGTCATCATACAAAGAACGACTGACCACTTTATTAAGGTTGACTATCGTTTCAAAACATGTTTTGTGGGGATTAAGGGCCAAACCTAGACCATACAGACTGCTATCCATATATCCTATCAACCGATTTAAAAAAGGCAAAAGCCCTTTTCTATTTAGCTGGGAATTGAATAAAATATATAGATCATCCACATATCGGATTATTTGATAACCATCTATCTCAGGTGCATAGTTTTGCAGATAATGCCATAATCCTTCGTCAAATTCATCAAGATATACCATCGTGGCCAATAAAGAGGAGGTAGTATGATTTTCAACAAGGGGAAATCTGCCTCGTCCTAGCATTAAAAGCAACTCCTTGTACAAGAACAATTCCCTTTGTGTCAATTCCCTATTTTTACCCCCCGTTTTGTCTTTGATAAATGAAAAAAGCAAATCAATATTTATGTTATCATAAAAACCCTTTATATCAGTTTTAATAAAATATTGGTAATCATTTTTTTGTGCATTTAGATCCTTATAAAAGATATCATAATCTTTGTTATAATAAAAGCGATTTTCCCCAAAATTGCCCGCATAATAAACAGTTATTAGGCTATTTCGTATACCTTTAAAACAATCCGCAATGTATTTGCCGATAGCTAAATAAACTAAATGCATCAAAGGAGATATCAAATAGGCTCTACGAAATTCCCCACTGCTCTTCATAATATAATGGTTAGTAATTAACCATGATTCCTCCCAATATGTAAAAAGACCCGATTTAATATATTTGATAAAAAATTGTTCGCTCATAACCCATTCTCTTTCCCAATCGGTAAGTTTAGTAAACGGGTAGTACTGCAGATATGAGCGGTTGTTAGGTAGCCCAAATATACCTTTACAACAATCATGCCAATCAGAGTAATTTATGGCTAACATCGAACCATATCCCTCCCCAAATGTTTTTACTCCAAGGAAAGGGTATGTTAACAAAACCAGCAGATATCATATTTTCCCTACCTTACTAAGAATATGCCGACATGGATAGAGTATAAACCCACCAAATCCCACCAAAATATCTCATTAATACCGCCATAAACATTGAGCAAAACGATGACAAAATTATCATAGAACCCATTTAATGTAACAGGACCCATCCCCACCGTACATTTAGGTAACCCGTTCCACCCGGGTTTTGTTCCGAATCCTTTGTAGGTCGAATAAATCACCCAAGAGAAATCTCCCAGCATCCTTATGATGGGATACGAGCCACAATATTTTGGGAAATCCTCCTCTTAGCCCATGCGCATGTGCTAACACAATAGCCGCCAATGGGGATAAGCCGGGTAATGCCAAAATTATCGAACTCCCACTCCACTCTTCTACTGTTAGACCAGTTTGCGCAAAAAGATTTTCCACACATCTTTCCGCATCAACTGGGTTACAATGGGCCTTTATTTCAATCACTTCTTCAATATATGTATGTTCCTCTATTGCTTCACACTGCTCATCAGACAAGGGATGGCCACTAAAATTGACAATAATAGAGGAAGGAAGATCCGCTTGTCCCTTCATACTAAAGATTTCATCTGGAGAAGCAATA
>JAAYSJ010000181.1 GCA_012518395.1 Clostridiales bacterium | reverse complement strand
TCCTCCACACGCCATACAACTATGTTTTGAGACAGCCGTATGCCCTTTGGGAAACGGCCGCTCCGAACCCCGTTGTACCAGGTGGTCTTGGACACTGGGATGATCCGCAATACATCGTTCAAGCGCAAAAATCCGAACTCAGGAATGTCCATCGCACGTCACCCCATCTAAAAGCTGAGCCATAACACATGCACACTGCTTCACCTGAGAGATGAATTCTTTTGTTTCTTCTTTGTCCGGAACGTTGCCAACGAGATCAGCGGCGTACGTGAGCACTTCTTCAGACTCGTCTGACATGCTCCAGACCTTTTTGAGCTGCTCCACGAAGGCTTGAGGAACAGCTATTGTTGGTCTCCCCCCGTCTTGGGGGGAAGTGTAGGGTTTGTTTCAAAAAATACTGATACATCAACATCTAATACTTTAGCAATTTTCACTAAATCATCAGTACGTGGGATTCGTTTACCGGTCTCATAGTTAACGATTGTATTCCTTGAAAGTCCAGATCTTTGAGCTAAATTTTCCTGAGTAATCCCCTTAGAAACACGTGCTAATCTGATTTTTTCTCCTACTTGCATATAGGTTTCCTCCTTTTATGTCATCATTTATGTTCTTTATAGAGATAGGATACATAATAAGACAACGTTTGTCAACTGTTTTTGTCAATATTTTTATTCTTGACTTATGACTACAATCATCGACAATTAATAAGAATAGGAGGATTGTTATGTTACTTGGTGATAGGCTTAGAGAATGCAGAGAGAAAAAGAAAATGACTCAACAAGAACTGGCTGAAAAAACCGGTTTTTCGAGAGGCTCTATTATTAATTGGGAAAAAGGTATAAGAATACCTAATGCTGATATTTTAAAGAAGCTTGCTGAGGCTCTAGGCGTCACTGTTTCTTATCTCATGGGTGAAACCGATATGTATCATGAAAACATCAAAAGAGGATCCATCCAGCCGGTCATAGAAATACCGATCCTTGACCAAACCCTTATAGCTTGTGCCGGTCAAGGGAACGGTACGGACAATATATATGCAAAGGCCGAACAATCCATCTTCATGCCTGCATCCAGCTTTGGCGTGATTTCCGTAGATATCGAGAAAAAGCCCTTTGCCGTCACTGTTGAGGGCGACTCGATGGAAGGTGCTGGCATTCCCGACAAAAGCATCGTGGTAGTTAACCCCGCCGAGGAGATTTACGACGGTGATCCGGCATTAGTTACCTTTGGCATTATGCATCAGATAGCTATTAAGTGGATTTTCTTCAAGAGAAATGGTAATATTGAATTGCGAGCTGCCAATCCTGCATATTCTCCACTTATCTTTACTAAAGAAGATATTGAAAACGATATGATTAAAATAATAGGCAAGGTAATGTACGTCATAAACAAGCCCAAGAAAGGTTTTTAAAAATAATAAATATAAGATAAGCTAGGAGGGGAAGACATGGCTAAAGAAAGTGAAAATAAAGAAATTAGCGGAAAAAGTCAAGTAGATAAAAAGGCATCGACAGCAGCGGGCGTTGGATGTCTAGTTGTTTTAATAGTAATTATTGTTATTATTGGATTTAAATTTTTCGGTAGTAGCAGTAAACCATCCTCTTGGCCAACATCAGAAATAACCCCGGAGACAGTTACAGCAGCATTAAGAGAGGATTCAGGATTAAACCCTATCTGGCAATGCAGAAATTTCAAGGACAATATTGTTAAAGTTGAAGTCATAGACAGTGCAATTAATCCAGGGCACAAGAATTTATCCGTGTTTTTCAAAATAGGGCAAGTATGGGATGAAACCGATCTGGTTCAACGTGTCGGGGGTACAGTATTGTCAGCCTGCAGCATTTTATATCAAAACCCAAAAGTAGATACTGTCGGGATGTTTGCGTTAGGTGAAATGACGGATAAATATGGTAACAGCAGCCTGGAGACCGTTGTAAAAATAATTTTCAATAGAGACATAGCCAATAAAATTAACTGGAAGGGCTTTACTGAACAATTCAATGTCGACCCAGGCAATATTTATAGAATAGCCGAAAGTTATCACATACATAATGGCGTATTAAGATATATAAAACCAGACAAAATCAAATTAAAATAAGTGAGGTGAGCAGCTGTGAAAAAGTGGGTTAAAAGGTTTGCCCCTATTGGTATTGTCATAGCTGTCATCACATCGTTCGCCTTTGCTGGCGTTGTCTCTCAAAAAGCACCTTCCATTCCTAACACTGCAGAAAAGGCCTTAGTCTCGCGCGTCATAGACGGCGATACTATACAGCTAGACGACGGCAGGAAAGTAAGGCTCATAGGAGTCGACACCCCCGAAACGGTCCACCCCCAAAAAGAAGTAGAATATTATGGCAAAGAGGCCTCGGACTTCACTAAATCTATGCTCGAGGGCAAGGAAGTTTATCTGGAATACGATATCCAACCCACTGATAAGTACGGCCG
>JAAYSJ010000180.1 GCA_012518395.1 Clostridiales bacterium | reverse complement strand
GATTGATCTCCCTCACTGATATTAACAAGGAGTTTTATTATATATCAACAGGTAATTGTTTGAAGCGCAACCAAGTATTATACATTGACTTTCCAAAGATCATTTTATGCAACAGTACTGATTCAATATATATGTTGCGAAAAAGATCTATCATTTCAAATTCAGCAGGATCACCTGATTTTGAACAAAAGTAATGTTCTAATTTACAATTCATCCATAAAATATGTTAAAACCTGATTCTGCAGATCAAACCCTTTTTCTGTATGGCGGATATATTCCGTGGTCTCTTCCAACATTCCCAATCCTTTCAGTTGATCTATAGCTTTCCCATAATAAACCCTTATTCCCTGTCCAAACCTATTGTAGAATTTTGCCTTTGATACGCCTTTTACTAATCGAAGACCCATCATTATTGTTTCAAATCGCTGTTCTGCAGGGGAAATTTTCTGTTTTGATTCAATTGCGCAACCTTTTTGTGAAATAGATTCAATATATGTGGATATCCCGTTATGATTTGACCATCTAACACCGCCCAGCGAAGAATGAGCGCCACTCCCTATTCCTATATATTCGCCATTGTGCCAATAGATAAGGTTGTGAGCACATTCCTTCCCCGGCTTCGCAAAATTGGATATCTCATAGTGGTAATAGCCCTGATTCTTTAATAATTCCGCTCCTGTATGATACATTTCTCTTTCTGCATCTTCATCAAGGGCATTCAAACTACCTCCATTTAACATTTCAAAAAAAGGCGTGCCTTCTTCTATTATAAGGGAATAGGCCGAGATATGTTCAGCCCCAAATTTGCATGCAATGGCCAAAGATTCCACCCACTCCTCCAATGTCTGATGAGGCAGCCCAAATATAAGATCGAGATTTATATTATCAAAACCTAAGGATCTGGCTAAATCCATATTCACTCTAACATCCTTTAAGGTATGTCCTCTCCCCAGCTTTCTTAAGTGCTTCTCTTGTCCGGCTTGCATGCCTAAACTGAGTCGATTAATACCTTCGTCTTTTAATGCCTCTAACTTATATCCGTTAAGGGTTTCCGGATTAGCTTCAATGGTAATTTCAGCATCCTGTGAAATACAAAGAGTATCTTTTATATATTTCAAAAGGTCTATTAGTCTTTCGCTACTATATAGAGTCGGTGTTCCACCACCAAAAAATATAGTATTAACCTTCCTATCCCCTATCCGAGTTGATGAGTTTTTCAATTCAATTTTAAGAGCATGAAGGTAGGGATCCATCAAATGCCCCATGCCAGAATAGGAAGGAAAGTCACAATAAAAACATTTCCTAAGACAGAAAGGAATATGGACGTAAAGACCCAAGCTATTATACCCCATTGATTCAACCCCCTAATCGAATTTAAGAACCGACATAAAGGCCTCTTGGGGAACCTCGACCATGCCAACCTGTCGCATGCGTTTCTTGCCCTCCTTCTGCTTTTCCAATAGTTTTTTCTTACGCGATATGTCGCCACCATAGCATTTAGCCAAAACGTCTTTGCGAAGGGCCTTTATGGTCTCCCGGGCTATTATCTTACTGCCTATGGCCGCCTGAATAGGTATTTCAAACATCTGCCTAGGTATAAGCTCCTTGAGCTTCTCTGCGATACTCCTCCCTCTGGTATAGGCCTTATCTTCGTGGATAATAAGTGATAAGGCATCGACTATCTCCCCATTAAGCAAAATGTCCAGCTTGACCAAATCTGCTTGCTGGTATCCTATTGGCTCATAATCAAAGGAGGCATAACCTCTGGATCTGGATTTTAAAGCGTCAAAAAAATCATATATGATTTCATTTAATGGAAGAATATAAGTAATTAAAACCCGGGTCTCCTCCATATACTCCATATCCTTGTATACTCCTCGTCTATCCTGACACAGCTCCATGATAGCGCCTACATATTCAGTAGGTGCCATAATTTGGGCTTCTACGACAGGTTCCTCCATATATTCGATGTCTCCTTGATCTGGAAGGTTCGTTGGGTTGGATATATCGTGTTGGATCCCATCAGTTGTTATCACCTTGTAGATAACGCTGGGTGCTGTTGTTACCAGGTCAAGGTCATATTCCCTTTCCAGCCTCTCTTGTACGATGTCCATATGCAGAAGCCCCAAAAACCCGCATCGAAAACCAAACCCCAAAGCCACAGAGGTCTCCGGTTCAAAGGTCAATGAAGCATCATTTATCTTAAGCCTATCTAAGGCATCCCTTAATTCACTGTATCTGGCACCATCTGCTGGATAAATACCACTGTAGACCATAGGATTTATTGCCCGATACCCCGGCAAAGGCTCCTTGGCCGGATTCAAAACATGGGTCATGGTATCGCCTACCCTGGTATCACCTACATTTTTTATACTAGCAGCGACGTAGCCTACCTCTCCTGCACTGAGCTGGGAAACAGGGCTTAAGGTAGGCATAAAGACTCCAACCTCGGTGACCTCGAACTCCTTTTCGGTAGCCATCATCCTTATTCTGTCCCCCGTCTTCAATGTACCTTCTTTGACACGTATATAGGCAATGACGCCTTTATAATTATCGTAAAAAGAATCAAAAATAAGGGCACGTAGAGGGGCGTCATTATCTCCCTCTGGAGCGGGAACAATATCTACTATCCTTTCTATTACTTCCCCTATTCCGATTCCGTTTTTTGCAGATATCAACGGAGCATCACCGGCTTCCAAGCCTATTATATCTTCGATTTCACGCTTTACTAAATCCGGGTTAGCACCAGGCAGATCTATCTTATTTATTACCGGCACAATTTCGAGATTATTATCAAGAGCCAAATATACGTTAGCCAGAGTCTGAGCCTCAATACCTTGGGAAGAATCAACTACCAACACAGCGCCCTCGCAAGCTGCCAAGCTTCTTGATACCTCATAAGTAAAATCAACATGGCCAGGGGTATCAATAAGGTTTAAAATATAATCCCTCCCCTGCTTATCCTGATAGGTCAATCTAACTGCTTTAGCTTTTATCGTAATGCCCCGTTCCCTTTCCAGATCCATATCATCAAGAACCTGTTTTTCTTGATCTCTTTCACTTAAGGCACCAGTAATCTCCAGGATTCTATCAGCCAGAGTAGATTTACCGTGATCAATATGTGCTATGATACAAAAATTTCTTATCTTCTCTCGTATGGCATCAGACATATGCCTAAATTCCCCCCTATAATCACTAAATTACATTCCCCTATAATCATACTAATAATAATCAATCACATGAAAAAAATCAACTCAATTGTTTTGAGCCGTCTACTTAACCGGGTTATATGTCCAGCTTATATGTAATACTAGATTCTTTCCCTCCATTCTTCCCTGACATTTCTTGTTTTAATGCAAGAAACGCCTAGATTCTTCCAAGGTTATATTATCATGCAAAGCCAGGTTCAGACCTTCTGATATGATTCTGGACACATCCTCAACTAACATATCCACCTCCTTTGGTGTAACAACCAAATCTCCAAAACCTTGTGTTAGTACATCCTTTACCATAGCATCCAGTTGCTCTTCCTGCATCTCACCTAATGATTTATAGAATTCCGCTCCGGCTTCCCCTTTGTTGAATTGTTCGTTTATGAGAATATCCAAAGAATCCCTTGCTATAGTGTGCGCATAGACAACCATTGGAACCCCTATGGCAATAGTTTTAACCCCCAGACTCTCCTCATTTATGCTCATCCGTTTATTGCCCAGTCCCGATCCCGGGTTCACGCCGGTGTCGGCTATCTGGATAGTTGTACCTATGCGCTGTGTTTTGCGGGAAGCTAGGGCATCTATAACCAGAACAACATCTGGCTTGACCATATCAACTATACCCTTTATGACCTCACCTGTTTCGATACCGGTAATACCAAGTACTCCCGGGGCGACTGCACAAACAGCCCGTACCCTCTCGTCTACCTGATCGGGAATCAGCTCTAATATATGCCTTGTAACCATAATTTTGCCTACTACCTTAGGGCCTAATGAATCGGGTGTAATATTCCAGTTTCCCAACCCGACTACCAACACAGTACTATCCCTATTCAATTCTAATAGTGTCTTGAGTTCTTCACTGATCCTGTGGCTTACAGATTCTTCAAACTCAGGTTCTCCTTCTTTTATACCCCCAGCTTCTATCGTAATATAATTTCCTATAGGCTTACCCAGCTTGACCTCGCCCTTAAGACTGGTGACCCTTACCCTAGTAACTTCTATACCCCCTTCCTCCTCACTTTCACTTTCAATACCATCCATATCTTTATTTTGCTGACTATATAGTTCTCTAGCTTCCATAGCTAAATCAGTTCTAATGCTTGACAATTTGTTTCACCTCTTATAAAGTAATTTGCATCGCTCTAATCATGCTACAGTTCAAGAAATGTGACTTATATACCCATATAGTAGCCATAAAGAGCATTTTTATTCGAAAATTGAAATCCATGGGCTACATTTTCTTGCCTTTTTCTATTTCACATGGTAGAATAATCTTCGTTGAATCCTTCAAGGAGGTGAATTGTTTGGCTAATATTAAATCCTCAATAAAGAGGATAAAAATCGAAAGAATCAGGACCGATAGAAATAAATCCATTAAGTCCACTGTTAAAACTGCCGTTAAAGAATATGAAAGGGCTGTTGAGGAGGGGGATTTAGGTAAAGCTAATGCTATGTATCCAGAGGTTAGCAGTAGCTTAGATAAGGCCGTAGCAAAAGGTGTTTTCCATAAGAATACAGCTGCTAGGAAAAAGTCTAAATTGGCATTAAAGCTTCAAGCGGCGCAAAAATAATTGCAATCCTTATATGATGCAAATGGCTCCCCAATATATGGGAGCTTTTGTTATTATTCGCACATTTTAATAATGATAAGTTCGATACCAACCCTATCCTGAACCCCGCCTGTCTTAATGCGATAATCGACCTCCGAACATAATTCCAATCCTTTTTTTAATTCTTCTGTTAGAAAATTCTTGCCCTGATACAGACATTTTCTAACAACAAAGAGCCGCTGATTTAACCTTTGGGCTATTGAATCCGGTTTATAGCCACTTTCATAGAATCCTTTGCATTGCAGTATCAATCTGAATTGTCGGGCAATCATGGCTAATATAGGCTGTATTGGTTGGCCTCTATCCTCTATTAGATTGTCTAGGACGGATAAAGCCTTGCCTCCTTTTTTTTCCCCGATGGCATCTACCAGCTGAAAAATACTTTGCTCCAGGTTAGGGGTGACAACGGCTTCTATTGCCTTTATATCTATTTCCTTTTTTTGTCCTATATAGGAAACTAGCTTTGTTAGTTCATTTGATATATCTTCCAGGTTATTGCCTATCATGCCTATCAGATGGCTAACAGCCTTATATGAAATGCTTTTATCGCTTTTCCCCAGAGTTTGATTTATCCAAGTACGAAGCTCCCTATCCATCAGGTATTTAAATTCTAAAGCCTTGCCCGCTTTATTCATATGCCTGTAGACCCTTTTTCTTTTGTCTATTACGCCTCGGTTATATAAAATTAAACAGGTAGTAAGGGGTATATCTTCTAAATATTTGACAAAACCAACTTCATCAATACCCCCTCCCGTACCATCATTAATAAAGATAGGATCCTTTATAAGTACTAATCTCTTTGCAGATAAGAAGGGTAATGTTTCACAGGCGTTTATTACAGAATCCAGAGTTGCCTGGTTACCCTCTAATTGCAGATAATTAAGATCCTTCGTAGAAGGGTCTGTCAGAGCCTCTACAGCACTATCCAGAGCCTGCCGTTTAATGTATTGTTCCTCTCCAAAAAAGAGATAGGCACCATGCCAATCCCCTTCCTGGATTTCCCTAAATAATTTTTGATAGTCCATACTGATTTCCTCCCAGTATATTTCCCAATACATAGGCCATATGCTATACCGAAAGCTTTCCAAAGAGAATCAGAAGATACGATGTATCTATAATAGCAAACCTAATCCTAAAGATAATATTTCCCCCCACCTGGTTGAAAAGCATTGGGGATATGATTAATAGTGCCCCTATCCTGCTCATATGACATAACCTCAATAATATCAAATCTAATGGGTCTGCCGTTGAGCCCCTTTTCCTTTATGTAGAGGGCAGCCATTTGTATATACTTAAGTTGTTTTCTCTTACCTACAGCTTCTCCGGGCATCCCATAGGCATAGGATCTTCTGGTCTTGATTTCAACAAAAACCAAGTATTCACCATCAAGCGTGATCAAATCCATCTCGCCTAGCTTACAGCGGTAATTCTTTTCAAGTATTATAAACCCTTTGTTTTTCAAATACTTAACAGCTTGGTCTTCACCCCATGCACCCAACTTTTTTCTATCCAAACTTTTCTACCCCAAACTTGTGAATATTTCAAATATTTCTACAGCTATTGTAACATACCGACATCTTCGTTATCAATCTATGCAAAATAGCAATTAGATTAGGCGATGTGTAAACGTTCTTCTGTGTATAGGACATAGCCCGTATTCTCTAATCGCTTCAATATGATCAGCTGTACCATAGCCCTTGTGTTTACAAAAGTTATATTGGGGATATATTTTATGCCATTTTAGCATCTCTCTATCTCTGGTAACCTTTGCAATGATAGATGCTGCTGCGATAGAATGTGATCGGGTGTCTCCCTTTACAATAGATAAATAAGGCACAGGGAATTGTCCCTCCATTGCATCAACTAACAAAAAATCCAAGTACGGACTGCACTTGGATGCGGCCTTTTCCATAGCTATCCTGGTTGCATTTAAAATCTTAACCCTGTCTATTTCGCCTGCATCTACACAGCCAATCCCAACAGCTACTGCCTGATCCATTATCATCTTAAAAAGCATCTCCCTTTTAGCCGGCGAAAGCTTTTTCGAATCGTCTACACCCTCTATATATTCGTGGGGATTAAAGATAACGCAGGCAGCTACTACAGGCCCTGCTAATGGACCCCGCCCGGCTTCATCGATTCCGCCTAACCTAAGACAGCCCTCAGTCCAAAGTTTGCGCTCTTTCTTTAATAGCAGAGATTTTCTTTTTAATCTATCCTCTTCGACCTTGATTTTCCGGAGAATAGTACTATGTAAATTCCTAATCCCTTTTCTCTCATCCTGTTCTATCAATTCCAGCAACTTTACAAGGTTCTTTATAGGGCTGTTATTAACCAAATCTTTAACTTCAGTAATACTAAGATCGCTGATAGCCATTCTATTTCCACCACATTCTTTTAAATTCAGAATCAACAAGATATGTAAAAAACACGTAAGATCTTGTGTATATATTTCTATGCTTCGGGCGGTGATTCCAGGGAAATCCTTCCCAACCTGCCCTGTTGAAAATCGCCTAGCAGATGCTTTGAACCTCTTTTAAAATCGGGAGCGCCTTTGGATTTTATCCAACCTTTTTTATAGCAGATGCCTTCCAATATTTCATGACCCTTTTTCTGCATATCGAGTTTTCCATATCTTGCTGTAATAGCCTCGGGGAATTCATTTTTGGCTTTTTCTAGAAAATAGTGGGCTGCTTCTTCTATGTCCAGGATTTCTTCCTTGATTGTTCGCGAAAAAACCAGATTAAGAGCCACTTCCCTGTTGTCCAGTTTTGGCCATAATAGCCCCGGGGTGTCCATCAATTCCAAATAGGAATCTACCCTTATCCATTGATTGATCCTTGTTACACCGGGTTTATTTCCTGTCTTTGCCTTGTTTGCACCTGCAATACCATTTATAAAGGCGGATTTTCCCACATTTGGTATTCCCGTCACCATACCCCTTACCACTTTTCGGATACCTTTCTTTTCTATGGTCTCCCTATGAAATTTGTCCGCTATCTTCTTTATGTCGCTTTTTAATCTGCTAATCTCAGCAGAATCCAAAGAATTTACAGGGATAGCCTTGATACCCTGCATAGAAAACCAATCCACCCAGTCCTTAGTGATTGTCGGGTCTGCTACATCACTTTTGTTTAAAATAATCATCCTGTATTTGTGTGTAAAAAGGTCATCAAAATCAGGATTGGCACTACTTATCGGAACCCGGGCATCCCTTATTTCTAAGATCATATCCACTAGTCTGACACTATTAGCCATCAGCCTCTTGCTTTTTGCCATATGGCCAGGATACCAGTTTATATTCAACCTAATAGCCCCTTTCGCCTTATTTAAACAGAGTGAAATATGTTAAAGGCCATATTCTAAGTTGTGCTTTGCCTATAATATCTTTCTTCGGTATAAAACCCACTGAAGAGGATCTACTGTCCATACTATTATTACGATTATCACCCATAACAAAAAATGTATCATCAGGAACCGTTACTTTTTCAAAATCGCCCATTATAGGCTCATTAATATAGGGCTCATCCAGCAATTCTCCATTAACATATACCTTATTATCATATATCTCCACTGTATCGCCTGGTAAACCAATAACACGTTTTACAAAATTCTCTTTTCTGTTTTTCGGATCCGGATTTTTGAATACTACAATATCCCCCCGTTCGGGACTGTAGAGCCGATAAACCAACTTATTTATTATTACCCTGTCTCTATCATGGAGGGTAAAATCCATAGAATGGCCAATTACCAACGTCGTTTCAAATAGAAACAAACGAATGAAAAGGGATACCACAACTGTAATCAATATGGCTTGGATCCATTCTCTTACGTCGTTATCTTTTGCTTTCATTAGCAGTCATCTCCCAAAATCCACGAAAATATTAAAAAAGATGGGACTGCTTCCAGTCCCACGCTTTTATCGGTTTCTCTCTCTAACTCTTGCAGCTTTTCCTACCCTGTCTCTTAAATAAAACAATTTAGCCCTGCGGACTCTGCCTCTGCGCACCACTTCTATACGTTCAATCTTGGGAGAATGTACCGGGAAAACCCTTTCAACGCCAACGCCATATGAAAGCCTGCGGACAGTAAATGTTTCACTAACGCCGCCATGCTTTTTCTGTATTACAATGCCTTCGAAGGCTTGCAGTCGCTCTCTTGTTCCCTCTACAACCTTTACATAAACTCTAACGGTATCGCCGACATTAAAATCCGGAATATCTTTTTTCATCATTTCTTTTTCAATAGTACTAATGATTTCCATATCTACAGTTACCTCCTTCCATACGGGACATTCTAATTGAATTAGACAATAGAATGTCTGTAATCACAAAATTTATTATAGCACAGCGATATTTCCAAAGCAATAAACAAATTAGACCGCTATATATCACGATTCTGTACTGTCAATTATCCTGCGCTCTGTTTCGGTTAGATCCTCGGCTTCCAACAAATCGGGCCTTTTTCTAAGGGTGTTCTTAATACTTTCCTGTCTACGCCATTTTTCTATTTCGCCATGGTGACCCGACAGGAGTACCTGAGGGACACTTAATCCTTCATAGGATTGGGGGCGGGTATATTGAGGATATTCCAAAAGCCCGTGGCTAAATGACTCATCTTCTGCAGAAGCAGAACTTCCCAAAACACCAGGTATAAGTCTGCTAATACAATCAATAAACACCATAGAAGGCAGCTCACCGCCTGTTAGTATATAATCGCCAATGGAAATCTCCTCGTCAACAAACTTGTCTATAACTCTTTGATCAATCCCTTCATAATGACCGCAAAGCAATACCAGATGTTCCATATCTATATATTCTCCCGCAATATCCTGTCTTAAAGTCCTGCCCTGGGGCGAAAAATATATCACTCTCGCTGAAGGAGAATCTCCTAGGACATGATATAAGGCATCAAACAAAGGTTGGGGCATCATAACCATTCCAGCGCCCCCGCCGTAGGGATAATCATCGGCCTGCTTATGTTTATTCGTAGCAAAATCCCTAATATTTATAATATTAATATCAAGTATCCCGCTATCCCGTGCTCTCCCTATGATGCTTGAACCTAAAATCCCATCAAACATTTCCGGGAAAAGAGTTAGTATGTCAATTTTCATTGGGCAATAACCCCCCCAACTCCTGAGCAGATACAATGATTTTTTTGCCCAGAGTATCTACTTTCAGAACAACCTTTTTGAGACCAGGAATCAGGATTTCGCCTTTGCTGCCATGAATAACATAGACATCATTGCTGCCTGTGCTTATTATGCTTTCAACCTGACCTAAAACTTGACCTTCTTGGGTACATACCTCACACCCTATTATATCTGCTATGAAAAAGGTATCATCAGGCAAAATTCTAGCCATATTCCTAGGAATCCAAAGATATTGCCCTCTAAGCTCTTCGGCCTCATCGATACCATGAATACCTGCAAACCTAAGGTATGCAAAGTCCCCCATGTATCTTGCAGAAACAATCTTAAGCTGGCTGTACTGTTTTCCTGTTTTTAAATATAGGGTGTCCAATTCATCAAAGCGTTCGGCATAATCTGTAAGAGGTTCAACCTTGATTTCGCCTTTAAGTCCTTGTGGCTTTAAAACATATCCAACTGAAAGATAATCTAACAATTTTTTGCACCCTATGGTCATACAATCTCAACTGTGACCTTTTTCTTTTCCTTAACCGCTGCAGCTTTTACTACAGTACGAATAGCCTTCGCGATACGCCCCTGTTTGCCTATTACCTTTCCCATATCCTCGGGGGCTACCCTCAGTTCGATTATGATCATATGATCTCCTGGAATCTCTGTGACTTCTACCTGATCAGGGTCATCTACCAGGGACATGGCAATAAACTTGACCAACTCTCTCATCTAATATCCCCTCAATTTATTATTATCTGTTTTCCTGCTGTCTGCCTAAGCCTATATGATACCATTTTTCTTTAAAAGTGCCCTAACGGTATCTGTGGGCTGCGCACCATTTTGTAGCCACTTCTTTGCCTTTTCGGCATCTATCTTTATTACAGAAGGATTGGCTAATGGATGATAATACCCAATTTCCTCAATGAATCTCCCATCTCTGGGGGATCTGGAATCAGCAACTATAACCCTGTAATATGGAGTCTTTTTTGCACCGATTCTTTTAAGCCTGATTTTAACTGCCATTTTTCCACCTCTTTTCACTATAATATCCTACCAAATATAGGTATATAACCATAAAGAACCCTATGATAATGTATATGATTATGATAATAAAAGGATCAATCACATTATCATGTGAATGCTTTATGGGAATTAGCTTTTATATTATAAAATTCTTAACATGAAAGGATAAATAATATCCTACACCATCCCTAAAATGGAAATTTTATTCTCCCGCGTTTCATAGACTTTTCCATTCCGGACATCCTTTTCATCATTTTTCTGAATTCACCGAAAGATTTTATTAGTTTATTAACGTCCTGAATACTTGTCCCGCTACCCTTGGCAATCCTTTTTCTTCTCCCGGCGTTTAAGATGCTGGGAGAATATCTTTCTTCCCTCGTCATAGATTGTATAATAGCCTCAGTCTTTACCAATTGCCTGTCGTCTAGTTCCATTCCTCCGAGCTTGCCCGGGTTCAGTCCGGGAATCATTCCTATTATATCACTTAAAGGACCCATTTTTTTAAGCTGTTGGAGCTGATCTAAAAAATCATCAAAAGTAAATTGCTGAGTTCGAAGTTTCTTTTCCAGTTCCAATGCCTTTTCGGTATCTATATTCGCTTGAGCCTT
>JAAYSJ010000179.1 GCA_012518395.1 Clostridiales bacterium | reverse complement strand
TGCTCATCACACTTCCTTCAGATTCCACGTCGCCGTGGACACCCTTGTGCTTGGCTAATGGTTGGCAACTGCCAGCCCCCATAGCGGACTTTCACCGCCAAGTTACGCGCCATGCATGGCGCACAAGCAAAAACCCGCTCAATCCTTATGGATTAGCGGGTTTTGTGGTCTGGGTGACAGGAATTGAACCTGCGACCTCCTGAACCCCATTCAGGCACGCTACCAAACTGCGCCACACCCAGACGTTTACGGGAACAGATAATATATTACTACATAACTTTCACAAAATCAAGGAAAACTTTTATTTGACACTGTCATTTCGCTATGATAAAATATCTGAGTGCATAGCCGCACGGATATGGTTTTAAAACCTGATATATAGGGCTTTAGGGCAATTATCGATGGTTATCGAACCCTTGACCTCAGAATCATTGGGTACCATGATCCGGCGAGACTGGTTAGAGGAGGTGCATCACAGATGTATGCTATCATTAAAACCGGAGGAAAGCAATACCGTGTAGAGGAAGGCGACATCCTTAGAGTCGAAAAGCTTAATGTAGACGAAGGATCGGATATTTCCTTTGATGAGGTACTTGCCATAAGCGAAGATGGGGCTTTGAAGGTAGGAGATCCCGTGCTGGAAGGATCCAAAGTAGAAGCAAAGGTCATCAAGCAGGGCAGGGGCAAAAAAATCACTGTTTTTAAGTTCAAGCCAAAGAAGAACTATAGAAAGAAACAGGGACACCGCCAACCTTTCACCCAAGTCCAAATCAGCAAGATTATCGGCTAATCCCATATTAAAATGATAAACATAACTGTTTTAAGGGATAGACGGGATAAGATTTGTGGATTAAAGGTGGTCGGACATGCTGAATTTGATATTGAGGGACAGGACATCGTTTGTAGCGCTGTTTCAGCTATAGTGCAGACTGCTATTTTAGGATTGACGGATGTTATCGGGATAAGGCCTCATTACAGCCAAGACAAAGGCATGATAGATTTAGAGATATCTTCAGAACTATTACAGACGAAATCAAATGAAATCAGTATAGTCACGGAGACAACGTTATTAGGACTGAAAAGTATCGAACTAGGATATAGTGAGTATATAACTATAGAGGAAAGGAAGGTGGAGTAGATGTTCTTGATGGATCTTCAATTGTTTGCATCCAAGAAGGGGGTAGGAAGCTCCCGAAATGGTCGTGATAGTGAGTCGAAAAGGTTAGGCATTAAAAGGACAGACGGGCAGTACGTATTGGCCGGAAACATCCTGGTAAGACAGAGGGGGACCAAGCTTCACCCCGGCAGCAATGTTGGTAAAGGCAAAGACGATACCCTCTTTGCATTGGTGGATGGTACAGTTAAGTACGAGAGGAGAGGCCGGGACAAAAAGCAGGTCAGCGTTTATGCTTAAACGGCAACCGGCAGTATTCTTAAAGTTAAAGCGGATTAAGGGGTCTATTGCATGGTAATAAATGTGATAGGCCTTTTTCGTAATAGGGAGAAATTAAGGAGTATCATATTAGATGTTTGTTGATAAAGTCAAAATCTACATAAAGGCTGGAAACGGTGGTAATGGCGCTATATCCTTTAGGCGGGAAAAGTATGTACCCGCTGGAGGCCCTGATGGTGGTGATGGAGGCAAGGGCGGTGATGTTATCTTCGTTGTAAATACCGGCAAACACACCTTAGCAGATTTTAGGTTTAAAAAATCTTTCAAAGCCCGAAACGGGGAGGATGGCCGGGGAAGAAAGATGTTTGGCAAGAAGGCTGAGGATATTATTATTGAAGTTCCTCCGGGAACGATAGTTAGGGATGCCGAAACCAACAAGGTAATAGCCGATTTAGTTGAACCCAGGCAGCGCAAAATTGCAGTTTACGGGGGGCGAGGGGGCAGGGGTAACGCAAGATATGCCACGGCCACCAAGCAGGCTCCAAGATTTGCCAAAGAAGGTCAAAAGGGTCAAGAACTATGGGTAACTCTAGAGCTAAAATCTATTGCAGACGTGGGCCTAATAGGGTTTCCGAATGTGGGAAAGTCCACTATACTCTCGGTTTTGAGTGCGTCAAGGCCTAAGATTGCTGATTATCACTTTACCACCCTTTCTCCGAATCTTGGCGTAGTAAATACCAGGTTCAATAAGTCCTTTATTATGGCGGATATTCCTGGCCTTATTGAAGGTGCCCATAAAGGTGCGGGTTTAGGCATAGATTTTTTAAAGCATATCGAAAGGACGAGGTTGCTGGTTCATGTTTTAGATGCCTCGGGGGTAGAAGGTAGGGATCCTGTAGAGGATTTTTATACTATAAACAGGGAATTGGAGTCTTTTAGCAAGGAATTGGCTCAAAGACCCCAGATAGTGGCCGCTAATAAGATAGATTTACCCTCTGCCCAGGAAAATATAGACAGATTAGAGGATGAAATTAAGGAATCCGGGATTAAGGTCTTCCCTATATCAGCTGCTGCTGATAAAGGCTTTGATAAATTACTTTCCGAGCTTGTCAAGGTACTCGATGAATTGCCACCAATAGAGCCCTTGAAGGAAGAATGGGATTGGACGGACGAGGATACGGAAGAGAAACCTTTTGAAATAGAAATCGAAGAGGGGATCTACATTGTGTCAGGCCCTATTGTTGATAGGCTGCTAGGAAGTGTAAATTTGGAAGACTATGAGTCACTACAGTATTTCCAGCGCAGTCTCAGAAGAAACGGAATAATAGATGCCCTCAGAGAAGCAGGCATAGATGACGGCGATACGGTACGGATGCAGGAAATTGAATTTGATTTTATTGATTGAAAGCAGGTGAGAAAGTAATGTTGACAAGTAAGCAAAGGAGTTTTTTAAGAGGCAAGGCAAACGCTATTGATAGCATATTCCAGGTGGGTAAAGGCGGAATTAGCGAAAATTTAATCAAGCAACTAGATGATGCTCTGGAAGCAAGGGAACTTATAAAAATCCATATACTGCCCAGCGCCCAGACAGAGAAGAAAGAGCTATGCAGGGATCTGGCTAAGGAATTATCAGCAGAAGAGGTTCAGCTTATAGGTAATAGACTAGTGCTTTATAGGAAATCTGTAGATAATCCCAGGATAGAGCTTCCTTATTGAGTGATTTTAGACGAATATTTTTTAACCTGCCAGGACAAAAGCTTACTGATAAGACCCAATACAAAAAAGAGGATGGACAGAACAATATAAAAAAGGAAGTATTGCCGAAATAGAAAGGCTGCACCTAAAAATAATAAGGAAGAGGCTAAATATCTTTTTAGTTTACTGGGTGCTGAGCTTGCCCTCATCTTTTGTATATGTTGTTTTTTATCATCCTTAATTCTTTCCTTGATCAAGGCATCCAATTGATCTTCGCCCGGCCCCATATTTGCCTTTTCCATTAGGTCAAGGAGATTTTCTATATCTAACAGGGTGATGGGGATTTTGGAGCTTTCCCCGGAAATATTTTCGCAGGCATCTTCGAAATAGCCGGAAGAAATGTAGAATAGGCTTGTATATCCCTTAGAACGAAGGGAATTATAAAAATTCCAAACCCTTTCGTAGGTCTCATACCCCTTGGGCGGGGCGTGGTAATAACCAATAGCTACGGGCATACCGCTTAATTTAGCCTTTAGATAGCCCCCCCGATGCTCAATATCGGTCAATTCCTTTTGAGTTGAAAGTGCCCTTACAAGCTGCCATTCAAATTCTTGTTTGCTTAGAATAGAAAGCCTGGATGCCATATATTCTCGGGCTATATTCTTCCGTACATGGTTCCGCCTTTTTTTATAGGTTTCTTTTTTCTTAAGGTAAAGGGCGAAACCCAGTAAAGATGTAACGATTAGGGATATGGCCAAAGACAATAAAGGCACCCTAGTTCTGAAAACCAGCCATATATATAGAAAAGCAAATATTATTGCCAGCAAAAACATATGGTCTAAAATCATACCAAAAATGGATAATGAGCCTTTTGCATTCCCCATATAATAGCTAAAGGTTCGCATTTTGTTAGAGTAAGTTTTTAACATGGCTTATCACCTCTATTAGCATTATTGCCACATTGTGGATTATTTATAACCGCATAACTGCTGTGAATTTGCGGGGTATCATTCATTTATCCCTTATGGCTATAGTGCACGAAAACTAAATGTGCTATAATATAAAAAAACAGAGTCTTGCAAGGGAGTAGTTACGGGATTTGAAAAAAAGATTGGGAATATTCGGGGGAACCTTCGACCCGATACATATTGGGCATTTAATAATTGCCGAAGCAGCCAGACAGGAATGTGATCTGGAAAAAGTATTATTTATCCCTGTCAATAGTCCGCCTCATAAAAATGACAGGATTGTCAGCTCACCTGATCATCGTTTTGAAATGACCAGGTTAGCAGTGGAAGACAATTCTTGTTTTGAAGCCTTAAATATAGAATTGAAAAGAGGCGGGATTAGCTATACCATAGACACCCTCACGGCTTTGGATGGAATCTATTCTGGAGACTATGAATTCTGGCTGATACTGGGTGGGGATTCACTATTGGCCATTGAGACTTGGAAAGAGCATGAGAAAGTAATAGATATGTGCAATCTTGCCGTATCGGCAAGACCCGGTTATTCTTACGATAAGTGCAAGGTCAAGTCGGAAGAACTACGAAACACGTGGGAGACCAAAATACAATTTATAGATTCGCCGTTGATAGACATATCCTCAACGGATATTCGGCATAGAATAGCTAAAGGGAGGCCAGTACGCTATATGGTGCCTGACAAGGTATGGGAATATCTCATAGTCAATAGTGTTTTTCTTTATAATAGCTCTGCTCCAACCGGGATAAAGGGCAGTTGTCAAGGATGATCGCGGGGTATTAAATGGAAGAGAAAGACATTATCAAAAAACTATCAAAGATGATAGAACCTGAACGATTATTGCATTCTATAGGTGTAAGCAAAAGCGCAAAAGAACTGGCTCCCGTATACGGTATAGACGCTGATAAAGCCGTTATTGCAGGCTTATTACATGATTGTGCCAAGGATTTTAACCATGACGAACTAATAGAAAAATGTAAGGAATACGGGATTGAACCCGATTGGATCAGTATCCGCCAGAGAGGTTTAATCCATGGGCCTTTAGGAGCCAGAATAGCAAAACAGGTTTTTTCTGTGGAAGACCCCGATATTCTCTCGGCCATCGAATTCCATACTTTTGGGAAGAAGGATATGTCAATATTGGAAAAGGTGATATACCTATCCGACCTTATAGAGGAAGGGCGGGAGTTTGACGGGGTCGAAAAGCTTCGATCTTTAGCAAGAACAGATCTCGATGCTGCGATGATCAAAGCATTGGACTCTGCGATTATTAAGACAATTACAAAAGGCGGGCTGATACACCCCAATACTCTGGAAGCTCGTAACTATTTAATAGAAAATAAGGTTTTAAAAAATAAATTTTAAGGAGGAAATTTATTGCCCATTGAAACAAAACAAACAGCTTTAAAGATAGCAAGAATACTCCAGGATAAGAAAGCCCTGGACGTACTGGTATTGGATATAAGCTCTCTTACCGCAATAGCCGATTATTTTATCATTGCTAGCGGCCGGTCAGAATCCCAGGTAAGAGCCCTTTACGAGGAAGTAGAAGAAAAGATGAAAGAGCAGGGTCTGGAGGTTAAGCGACGTGACGGACAGCAGGGGAACCGCTGGATAGCCATGGACTATGGGGATGTTATCATCCATCTTTTTCACCATGAAGAAAGAGAATTTTATAGTTTGGAAAGGCTTTGGGCTGGCGGGGTGCCCCTGTCTGTTGACAATACCTGACCTCTACAATATAATGTCATTAATTTAGCTGATTTCTCCGGTTCTTATTTTGGGGAATACAGATTTTACAGCAGGAACAGTAGGTAATGGGGAATTTTAAGAGAGTCGGTGGTAGGTGAAAACCGGCATTTCCGAAGATCGAACTCGCCTGGGCAAACTGTAAGGGCTTATCTCCTTATCGATGTTTAAGAGGATGTTATAGTATAGCTATGCAGTCAAATAGGGTGGTACCGCGGGTTAGCCTCTCGTCCCTAGGGGATGGGGGGTTTTTTATAAAATTGATAAGGTTATTTTTAGATAGGAGGTAATACTGTGAAGTATCAGTTTTCTGATATCGAAAAGAAATGGCAAGGGAGATGGGAGACGGAAAATGCTTTTCGAAGAGTAGAAGATCCCTCTAAGGAGAAATACTATGCTTTAGAGATGTTCCCCTACCCTTCAGGAAATATCCATATGGGTCATGTCCGCAATTATTCCATGGGGGACGTAGTAGCCCGGTTTATGACTATGCAAGGATACAATGTTATCCATCCAATGGGATGGGATTCCTTTGGCTTGCCAGCCGAAAATGCGGCTATTGCCCATGGGGTTCGTCCTGATAAATGGACAAATGAAAATATAAAAATCATGAGGGAGCAGTTTAAAAGCCTGGGACTTAGTTATGATTGGGACAGGGAGATCGCTACTTCCGATCCTCATTATTATAAATGGACCCAATGGCTCTTCCTTCAGCTCTTTAAAAATAATTTAGCTTATAAGAAAAAGTCTTCAGTCAATTGGTGTCCCTCCTGCGAAACCGTATTAGCCAATGAGCAGGTGGTGAATGGGGGCTGTGAAAGGTGCAGTACTGAGGTAGATAAAAAGGAATTGGAACAATGGTTTTTCAAGATCACCGATTATGCCGAAAGGCTTTTAGAGGATATGGATATGTTGAAGGGCTGGCCGGAAAAGGTAAAAGCCATGCAGCAGAATTGGATTGGTCGAAGTTATGGAACCATGACTACCTTTGGGGTGGAAGGTTCGGATAAAAAGATCACCGTATTTACTACACGACCCGATACCATCTATGGGGTATCCTTTATGGTGCTGGCACCTGAGCATCCATTAGTATCCGAACTGGTAAAGGATAGCGAATATGAAAAACCCGCGTATGAGTTTCGAAAGAGGATGGAGCATTTAAGTGAGATCACCAGGACTTCCACAGAAACAGAAAAGGAAGGGCTCTTTATAGGTCGATATGCAATTAATCCAATGAACGGTGAGAAAATACCCCTATTTATAGGCAATTATGTTCTTTTAGACTATGGAACAGGAGCTGTTATGGGGGTTCCGGCTCATGACCAGAGGGACTTTGAATTTGCTGTCAAATATGATCTCCCCATTGTTCCGGTAATCAAACCCCGGGAAGAGGAAATGGACATTGAGAACCTTAGCCAAGCCTTCGAGGCTGAGGGTATTATGATCAATTCCGGATCCTTTGACGGGATGGACAGTAAAGAGGGTATAGACAGGGTTGCAGAATATATGGAGGAAAAAGGCATAGGTGAGAGAAAAGTAAATTATAGGCTCCGTGATTGGTTGATTTCCCGCCAGAGATATTGGGGAGCCCCTATACCCATTATATATTGCGATAAATGTGGTGCAGTTGCAGTGCCGGAAGAGGATCTCCCCGTGGTGTTGCCTGAAGATGTCAAACTAACTACCAGGGGTAGCTCGCCTTTGGCTACCAGCGAATCCTTTGTTCATACTACCTGCCCCCAATGCCATGGCCCAGCCACCCGAGAAGTTGATACTATGGATACCTTTGTATGCTCTTCTTTCTATTTTCTAAGATTTTGTGATCCGGTAAATAGCTGCAATGCCTTTGATATGGACAAGACTGAATACTGGATGCCCGTTGATCAATATATTGGTGGTATTGAACACGCTATTCTACACTTGATGTACGCCCGCTTTTTTACAAAGGCTCTTTATGATATGGGTCTTTCGCCAGTGGAGGAACCCTTTGAAAATCTTCTTACCCAGGGGATGGTTCTAAAAGATGGGTTTAAGATGTCAAAATCAAAGGGAAATACCGTTAGTCCGGAAGAAATCATAGCCAAATACGGGGCGGACACGGCTCGACTTTTTGTACTCTTTGCAGCACCCCCAGAAAGGGATCTGGAATGGAGTGACCAGGGCGTAGAGGGCTGTTTCAGGTTCTTAAACCGTATATGGAGATTGGTTACAGAATGCAGGGGATTTATTAACTCTGATATTTCTAGACCAATAGGAAAGATGTCTGAAGAAGATAAGGAATTAAGATTTAATCTTCATCATGCCATAAAAAAGGTAACTGTAGATATTAGTGAGCGTTTTAATTTTAATACCGCTATAAGCGCAATTATGGAACTGGTAAACTCTATATCCAGCTATCGTGAGAAATCTGGGGAGGATAAAGTAAACATTGGCGTATTGACAGAGGCAATAAATAATATGCTGGTTATGCTGGCACCTCTTGCCCCTCATTTGGCTTCTGAATTATGGGAAATGATCGGTAATGGGGATAGTATTCACGATCAAAAATGGCCACATTGGGATCCTGAAGCGTTGGTGAAAGATGAGATTGAGATAGTAGTGCAGATCAATGGAAAGTTGAGAGATCGCATTTTTGTTCCATCTGGGGCATCAAAGGAAGAAATTCAGGGTATTGTATTAGAAATGGACAAAATCAAAGGGCTAATTGGAGAAAAGAATGTAGTCAAGGTTATCGTGGTTCCTGGAAGGCTGGTAAATATAGTGGTTAAATGACAATTATTTAATACAAATCATATAGATATAAAAAGGGCTGTCTGTAGCAATAGACAGCCTTTGATTTTAAATTTAATGTCTACGTCTGTAGGCATACCTTCTTTTACGTCTTAAGAGCGTGAAACCTATGATAACGACTATGAAAGATAGGGTAACAGCGCCGATCTCAACCCAATGCCACTGATTGATGCTATACCAAAGCCTAACCTGTAGGGGTTCAATACCATCATTCAATGTAATAGGCGTTATGGGTTCTTTCGCTTCTTTAACGTTGATTGCAGTGGAAGCAATCAAATCGACCGTGTCCAAGATTTCACCATCCAGCTTGAAAGATAGAGTTCCTAGTTTTTGGTGCCTGGCGATAGGTGCCGATACTACGATACCTCCTTCACCATCACCGCTACCTTGTACTATTAGTTCATCCCATTTTAATTCTTGTTCAATTCTATTTATATCATTCTTGTGTACCACGGGCTCTGGGGCACTAGCCGTCATTACCCTGACCCAATCCTGTTCTGGATTGTTGGTAACATCCAATATTTCGATTTGCTTGCCCCTGGGGTAGGGTGCATAGGCTGTATAGTTCTCGAAGCCAAAATTGAATAGGGCAGTAGAATTCAACCATTTTAATTCTTTTGTGCTTCCCATTATCACTGTTAATAACTCTACCCCATCTCGGGATGCGGCCGCTACCAGACAGCTTCCTGCGTCAGAGGTGTATCCGGTTTTAATGCCTATAGTGTCAGGATAGTAATATCTATCCTTGGGCTGTATTAAAGCATTGGTATTTTTCCAGTACCGCTTTAAGGTCTTCCCAGATTCCGGGTCATGGAGGCTGGACCAATCTTCTATGATAAACATGGGGGTACTGACTATTTCTCGAAATGTTTCATGAGTCATAGCCTCTCTTGCGATAAGTCCCATATCATGAGCCGTTGTGTAATGTTCTTTGTCATGATAGCCATCTGGAGTTACAAAATGGGAATTGACGGCTCCCAATTCGGCCGCCCGGCTATTCATAAGATCAATAAAAATTTTCAAAGCATCTTTAATAGGAAG
>JAAYSJ010000178.1 GCA_012518395.1 Clostridiales bacterium | reverse complement strand
TGCTCATCACACTTCCTTCAGATTCCACGTCGCCGTGGACACCCTTGTGCTTGGCTAATGGTTGGCAACTGCCAGCCCCCATAGCGGACTTTCACCGCCAAGTTACGCGCCATGCATGGCGCACACGCAAAAGGCGATTAGAATTATTCATCTAATCGCCTTTTTATAGTTCTGGTTCTAGAATACCTGTTTAGTTCTTAAAGTACTCTGCTATACCTAAATACATACCTTTGGCCGCGTTTTCACGGGTCTGTTCCTGATTAAGCAGGGTAACGTCTGCCGGATTATTTACAAATCCGATCTCCATCAATACCGAAGGCAAGTTTTGCTCCCTCAATACATGGAAATCCTTTCTAAAGGGCGTTGTCCACTGGCCTTTAAAGTTGGTATTTTCTCGGGTATTTTTAAGCATAGCCTTCGCTAACTTCAAGCGCAGCTTGTCGTTATAGTTTTGGTAGTAATACTGGTTAACAGCGTAGCCGTTGTCGGCACTGCTATCCCTGTAGTATACCTGAACCCCTGACGCAGTTGTAGTGCCGCCGCCTCCCATAGCATTGCAATGAACGGCAACGAATATCATATTTTTGTCATATTTTTCCCTGGTCAGATCCAATACCTCTTTAAGTTGGGTATTAATTTGGTTCTTGCCATTTTTGTCCTTACCGTCCAGTTTATAGATTCCTGTACGGCTACCTAAACTTGGATTGTTTATGATATTTAGGAGCGCCTTTGACTTTGAACTTAAATCGGTAATCTCAGCGCTAATCGCTGCTATTTGAGTTGTAAGGCTGCTGATAGCCTTATCCAATGAAGAAATTTCCCCATTGAGTTTTGCTATGTCATCTTTAGTTTTCGGTACAGTCTCCTCTTCCAGCACCCTTGCTTCGTCCATTAGGGCATCATATTCCTTAACGATGGGTTTGATAACTGAAATTCGCTGCTCGAAACCATCTATCTCTTCCCACAACCCATCCAGTATGGCTTTGGGTTCTCTCTCGTCGAACTTTCCAGCTATTTCAGCCAACAGGCCATCCAATTCGCCTTCTTTTCCATCAAGCTTTTCTTTGGAATATTCTTTATCAGATTTCAGTCTCTCTATCCTATTTTCTAGTTCACCTATATTCGTTTCATCGGGTTCTTCTTCTTGTTTCTCTTTATCTAGTTCTGCTTCTAATTCTTTTATTTCTTCATCAAACCCATTAATCTTCGTTTCTAGGTGACTAATTTTATCCCTGAGCCCATTGATTTCTTCAATTCTAGCCTCTAGCCATTCAACGTTTGATTTTGCAACATCCCTATAAGTTTCCTGTTTAGTAAGCTCGTTTCTCAGGTCTGAAATATTATTGTTCGTACTTAATTCCAATGCTTCCGCTTTCTTTGCCGAAAGTTCTAAATCATACTGATCCAGCAAGTTCTGTGCTAATATATGAGCATCCTTCTTTTTAGTCAACTCTTTGCCTTTATCAGCTTTTACACTTTCAGCAGCTGTCTTCTGATCCTTCTGATCTTCCAACTCCAGATCCACTATGTACTTATTCACAAAAGAGCTTCTGTAATAAAGATATGAGTACTCGTCTTTTGTTCTTGTCATAAGTACCTTAGCTCCGGCCTTTTCCAGCATTCTTTGTAGCCTTTTGGCCATATCCAGGTTAAAATTCTTTTCCAGATTGCCGTTCCAAGCCGCTCCCGAATCTCTTCCACCATGACCCGGATCCAATATTACTGTCTTACCCTTTAGCTCACCGGATGCAGGATTAAATTCTTTGAATCCCCCGGTCTCAGGCTCCGTTCCCGGTACAGCAGCATTCAATGCAGCTCTGGTGGCCGGGCCTACTACGCCATCAACTGCCAATTTATAAGCTGCCTGGAAATTAAGAACGCCTGTTAAGGTTTTTGCTCAAAAGGAGCCGTCCACTTCGCCCACATCAAATCCTAAAGCATTCAATTTCTCCTGCAAATATTTTACCTGGGTCCCTTTATCCCCTTTACGTAAGGTCTGAGTTACAGGCGCTATATTATTAGCAGGTGGGGTCTCCGGTTTTGGATCCTCCGGCTTCGGTTTTTCAGGCTTTGGTTCTTCAGGTTTTGGCTCTTCAGGTTTTGGCTCTTCGGGCTTTGTTTCTTTTGGCAATACTGTATTGAGTTTTCCTCTGGTAGCAGGACCGACTATACCGTCAACTGCTAGTTTATATGCTTTTTGGAAAGCCTTTACCCCCGCTAAGGTGGCTGGGCCAAAGGAACCATCAACTGCCCCAACATTAAATCCTAGAGCATTAAGCCTTTGCTGCAGATACTTCACCTGAGTGCCTTTACTCCCTCTGCGAAGGGTCTGGGTCACCTTTGGTATATCACTCGAAGGCGGATCTTTGGGTTTTGAATCTTCAGGCTTCGGATCTTTAGGTTTTGATTCTCCGGTTGATAGTGAATTAAGCTTTCCTCTGGTAGCAGGACCGACTATACCGTCAACTGCTAGTTTATAGGCTTTCTGGAAAGCCTTTACCCCTGCCAAGGTAGCTGGGCCAAAGGAACCATCAACTGCCCCAACATTAAATCCTAGAGCATTAAGCCTTTGCTGCAGATACTTCACCTGGGTGCCTTTACTTCCTCTGCGAAGGGTCTGGGTCACCTTTGGTATATCGCCTTTAGAAGAATTATCTGGCTTTGGGTCAGTTGGTTTTGGATCCGAGGGCTTTGATTGGGACGATGCCCCATTAAGTTTTCCCCTGGTAGCAGGCCCAACTACACCATCCACCGCCAAACCATTTGCCTTTTGAAAAGCACGGACACCGGTTAATGTTTTAGGCCCAAATGAGCCGTCAACTGCCCCAACATTGAAGCCCAAATCATTGAGTTTCTGCTGCAGATACTTTACCTGGGTTCCCTTACTCCCCCTACGGAGGGTTTGGGTAACATCGGGGGTCTTAGCGTGAGATTGGCTATGTAATATTTGAGCTTGTCCAAACAAAATCAAAACTGCCAATACCAATATCAAAATCCTATTTGTCTTTCTCACCAACACATTTCACCCCCATTCCATTTTTTGTTTTATACAATAAGTGGGGTTTCAATCCACTTATGGTATACTTAACATAATTAAAACATATTTTATGATGTTATTCAAGTTTATCTGCGAATTTTTACAAAAAATAATACCCAAATTCACCATTTTTAGGATTGAAGATGGGTATGTTAATTCCCCATTTATTTATGTATATCTGGATAGCCATACCACAACTATCCGGAATACGGGGGACTTATTCAACAATTGCTACATACTCAATGGAAACTATCTCGTCGTCTTCAACAAGAAACTTTATCTGGGATTTGCCCCTTTCGTAAATATATAGACCTTCCGTTAATGTGTATTCTTCACCGTAGGCATCAATAACACTGCTAAAATCCGAATAAAGGCTAATGCCCTCCTTAGTAGAAACACTATCATCGTTGAATACTACAGATTGAACATGGTCTATTTCTTCTTTTTCGTAGGTATGGATTTCAAATCCACTATAATAGTACATCCTTTCTTTACCCTCAAAAGCACAACTATCCGCTTCAAAATACTCCATTGGATCGCCTAATTTCTCAATTATGGGAGCCATTTCGGCATTCATGGCAATGACAACCCCATTTGCTTCAAATTCAAAACCTTTATCCTCTTCTCCATTATTGTCATTGTCCTCAACAGCCCCATCAGTTTTCCCCTGTTTAGAACTTTTATTATCTTCTACAGCTTTTTGCTGATCATTGCCCACTACTTCCTCTAGCCCCTCTTTTGGACCGGCACAAGCAACCAATAGCAATAAAGCAATAAGCAATATTGATAATCTCTTCATAATGATATCCTCCCGAAATCCATCGTTATAAAATCGAGTTATTTCCCTTATCTGTGGTAACGACATTATACCAGTTAATCTTCCCGTTTTTCAACTCCTAAACTTTTTAAGTAACCGTATTCTTCCAACTCTCTTAATTGCTTTTCTCTCATTTCATTATAAAATCTAGACTTTTCTTGCCATACAGAGCTTAACTCGGGCTCATCCCGATGATCCTTTAATCCATAAGTTTCCTTTAGAATGTTGCCCAGATAGACGGCGACTTTTTCTGCCCCAGATATATTTAAATGCAAGCCGCCGTTATAGGTATCCGTATTATAATCGATACCGACTTCATCGGCTTTTTGCAATAGGTTTATATACAAAAGGTCATGTTCCTCTGAATATTCCTTAATCTGTGCATCCCATTCATCATACCAATGTGGATATATACTAGGAGCCTTTATCAGCACCAGCTGAACATCGTTTTCTTTACATAGTTCAACCATCCGGTTAAGATATTCCCAAGCCTTTTCGCCAAATTCATAGCTGGGCAATTTCTTTGGCTTAGGAATAGTCTTAACGGGCTGTATATCCACCCGCATATAATAGCCATTATGGGAAATCTTGTCCTTATTAAAAATGTATTTAAAATCTTCCCACGAAAGCTCATTCCACCTGGAATGATATCGCAGGAGTGGAAAGAGGTATTCCGCCAAATGTTCGTCTTCCATCATGGATGCATTTATAGACTTAATTTTTTCCTTAGACATTCTCATGCCATCAAGGTTCAGGCGATTATAAGCCTCACTCTGGGGTTCATCATATTGCATAGCCAATATATTGAATACTGCAACCTCCGGTTTTTCATACTTGAAAGTTTCCTCCAATAGATAATAGGACTGCCAGATAAGCTGCTGCGCTCCGCCTCGGATAAAACTGGTTATCCCATAATTATCCCATAAGGCTATTGGGGAAATGTTCTCATAGACCTCGCAATCTCCAACGAAGATTACATCGTGGCTGGTTTCCTCCCTGTAGTATTCTTCAATCAGTGAGCCCTCTACAATAGCACTAACATACTTTGGCATTAAAAGCCTTTGTAATAGCCAAATAGCTATAAATAAAAAACACACTGCTGCAACTCTAAGCCCGAACTTCTTTTTATTCATAACTCCCTCCTAGAACTGATTGTAGATAAACTGACTGGAATCATATCCAACACCATAAGCCCCGAATATTAAAATGGCAATAAGCAAAGCATAGTAAATGGCATACCGAATTAAATGGGGACGACTGGCAAGTTGCGCTCTTACGCTGCCTTTTCTTTGTACAAGGCTTACAGTCAAAAGAATAACTAGCCCTAACAACAGTACACCATAGTCAGCCATACTTAGCCCTAAATTTAACATGGATCCATTAAATAATTCCCTGTAATTGAATACCGTAAACATAGAACCAAACATCCTGAACGTTGTTGGTACATCCCTGTAGCAATCGAACATTCTTATAGCACTTAGCAAAAGAACGGTTCGTATAACCTGAAAAACACGAAAACCGATAGTATTTCCTATCCTGACTTTACTATGAAACCATGAATAAAGGGGCTCGAGCTCTTGGGAGATTACAATAACAAAACAGTTCATAAGCCCCCAAACTATAAAGTTCCAACTAGAACCATGCCATAGGCCGGTAGTAAACCAGACTATTATGGTTGAAATATATACAGGAATACGTTTTCCCAGATAAGGGTTAAAATGTTGCCTTGTAAACTTATAGATTTTCATCATGCCCTTAGAGGTTGAAAGGGGATAAAACAGATAATCCCTGAACCAGGTTCCCATAGTGATATGCCATCTTCTCCAGTATTCCGCAATGGATTTTGAAAAATAGGGTCTGTCAAAATTCTCCTTGACCTTTATTCCCAATACTTCGGCTATACCGATCGTTATATCTATACCCCCTGTAAAATCAGCATAAAGCTGAAAAGCATAGAATAACATCCCAACTAAGGCGAAGGCGCCCTGATAGGTTTCTGGATCTTTGATCAATGTGTTGACGGCCACCATTATCCGATCAGCTATAACTACCTTCTTAAAATATCCCCAAACTATCCTCTGAAGGCCGAAACTTATATTTCTATATTCAAAAGGGTGTTCCTTAAATAGGGTCTGGGAAAGATCGTCAAATCTGCTAATAGGCCCTTGTACAAGCTGGGGGAAAAAAGATACAAACAGGGCAAGTTTGAAAATATTCTTTTCTGGAGAGTATTTGCCCCTGTAGACATCAATTATATAACCCATAGTCTGGAAGGTATAAAACGATATCCCCATAGGAAGGGCTATATTCCAAAAGGAAAACCCGCCAGTGCCACCAACGGCTTTAGAAATATGATTTATATTAGCTATAACAAAATTTGAATACTTTACTACAGCTAGAATTCCAAAATTAAAGAGGAGGCAGGCCAGAAGCCAGCGCCACATTTTGGATTTTTGTCTATCTCTATAGACCCTTTTCTCCCCACGAGTCAATTCTTTTTTGTGCTCTGATAAATATCGAGCCTGACTTTGGGCTATATTTCCAATCATTCGCCCTGCTATATAAGTCGATATCGTCGTTGCAGCTATATAGATTAGATAGCTGGGACCCGCAAAAAAATAAAAGAGGTAACTTGCTAAAAGAAGCAGCACCCATTGGTACTTTTTAGGGATTATATAATATATTATAAATAAAACGGATATGAAAACTATAAAATTATAGGATGCAAATAGCATTATATCCTCCTGTCCACCATTTTAGGCCAAAGGGTAATCAAATAGAAACGGCACTTTATGTCCACTCAAGAACCTAGTCCTCATCTGATAACCGTTCAATTAACTGATACAAAGCTTGTGCGGAATTAAAGTTTTCGGGCACTATCTCATCTGGAGGTATAGAAATGCCAAATTCCAGGTTAATTTCGGAAATTAAAGCTATTATATCAAAAGAATCCAATATATTTTCGTCAATAAGAGTATCACATTCTTCAAAATCAATATCAGGATGCAGTTCTTCTAAAATCTCCAGTAATTCTTCCATGTTATTTCCCCCTTTTATTTCTGCTTAAATTTTGCTTGATATATAATCTATCTATTTTTTTATTAGCAGTCAATGGCATTTCATCCAGGGCTTTGATATAGTTTGGCACCATATACCTGGGCAATCTTTTCTTTAATGCAGCTGATAAATCTCTTGTACTTATATCTCCAACATAAAACAACTCAATCTTAGAATTATCCTTGTTGTAGATACAACAAGCGGCTTTAACACCTTCCACCATATTAACGTTAAATTCAATTTCTCCCAATTCAATACGGTGCCCCATATGTTTTATCTGTTGATCCCTCCGGGAAACAAATACAAGTTCCCCTCTTTCGTTATATTTCCCCAGGTCACCAGTGCGGTAAATAAGCTCTGGGTACGCCGAATTGAGTGGGTTTTGCACAAAGACCTCATTTGTTCTGTCAAAATCCTTGTAATAGCCCAATGTAAGGGATGTACCCCTTATGCAAATTTCACCCATATCACCTTTATCGGGGATTCTATTTTTGTCATCTAGAAGAATAATTTCAGTATTCTTAAAAGGTGCCCCTATTGGAATGGCTTCATCCTCCTTAAAATCCCGATCTATCTTGTAGTAACAACTCATCCCTGTTGCCTCAGTAGGCCCATACAGATTTATGAATTTTGTATCGGGTAGAGCATTTCTCCATAGGTTAAATTGCTTTATAGGGAACACTTCACTTCCGAAGGCAATAGTTTCCAGATACTGGGGAACGACTTTGTCTAAGACTCCAAAAGCCGAGATCATAGTGAGAGCTGATACTACCCAGCAAATTGTATTTATCTTCTTATCATTTAGATACTCCACCAGCTTTATGGGAAACATAAATAAATTTTTCGGTATTAGATAGGTAGTAGCCCCAAACTTTAAAGTTGGGTACAATTCTTTTAGACACGCATCAAAATACAGTGGTGTTTGGTTGCCAAAAACTGTTTTTTCGCTGAATTCCAGTACATCGGAGAGAGTTTCTATATAATCTATAACAGAGCGATGGCAGGCTACGACACCTTTAGGGATACCTGTTGATCCTGATGTAAATACTACATATATAGGATCTGTATCTATGGCCCTTTTCCTTATTTCCAAAATCATATCTTCATTGACGGGAGTCTTAATTATATCGTTATATAGGTATACAGAACCACTATAGTCAAAGGTGTCGACTATACCTTTTGTACTATCGTCACAAATAATTACCCTGGGGTCTAATTTTTCCATTATGAGTTCAATGCGAAACCGGGGCATCTCCTCATCGAGAGGCACATAATAATTTCCCCCATAAACAGCCCCATAAAAAGCAGTAATTGCCTCTGGTCCTCTGCTCATAAATACGACTACAGGCTCTTTGTATATCCCCTTATTACTAAGGAATGTGCCTATGGCTCTTCCACGATCATGGGTCTGCTGAAAGGTAACGCTGGATTTTTCATTTGAATAAGCAACCTTTTCTGGTACACGCCTCACAGTATCATCAAGATATTCCAATATGTTGTATTGCATTGTTCCCACCCTTACCAGTAATTAAACATTCATATTTTCCCTTTAAAGGACACTGACACTGTACGACAGAGGCTTTAGCCAAAACCTCCATTACGTCTATATATCCTGTCCCAATATCAAAATCCCTTTTTATAAGAGACAATTCCGTACAACCTAATATAACTACCTCTGCGCCTTTTTCCCTCAGCTTATCAGCTATATTCCTAAACCTTCTAATATCAGGAGTCTGACCAGCCTTTATATCGTTATATATGATATCCATGATGTCCGATTGTGTTCCAGTTGAGGGAAGAACACACCTGATATCTAAAGAAGACAGTCTGTCCTGAAAAATACCGCTAACCACTGTACCAGTAGTTGCCATTATCCCGGCAGCTTTGATACCGTTTTCTTTTAAATGTAGAGCAGTTTCTTCCAGGGCGTTTATAATAGGAAGATCCACCTGTTTTACCAGATTATCATAAAAATAATGGGCTGTTATACAGGGGACGGCAATACAATCTACCCCTTGAGCCATCAACCTTTGTCCAATCTGAACCATAGGAATAACAGGATTGTTCGTACTCTGCCCCAAAATATATTTAGTTCTATCAGGTATTTTGGGGTAATTGTATATTATCATTTCCAGATGATCCTGATCATTTTGGGCATCTGTCATATCTATTACAAGTTCCATAAAATACGCTGTTGCTTTGGGGCCTAAGCCCCCAATTACTCCCAATACCATACCTTATGTCAATCCCCCTTTAGGTTAAGCCTTAATTGGAAGGGGTTTTGGGGTATTTATCCCTATCCCATATATGGCTGTTGCCATTATTCACCGAATAAGAATGTAGCTCAGCGTCGGTGAGCATAAAGAATTCCCCGCCTCTTCTTCTAGGGGTCGTATCAAAATGATACCACCCTTCACCAAGGTTTATCAAGCTCCAAAAATGTCTGCCATTCACCTTGACTACATCCATATTTTCAATACCTGCCCTAGTCAAAAGCATCTTAGCAGTAGCAAAGAAAGCGTAACAATCGCCCCTGCCATCCTTTATACCATCATAAGCGCCCCTGACCCAGTAGGTGTGGTTTTTATAATCGCTGGTATAGTATATATGTCCCTTAGTCCAGTCGTATATTGCTCTTGCCTGTTCTCTAGGGGTCATATCTTCAGTAATGATTGTTGCCAAAACTTGGTCAGCTAAACCCTCTACTTCTTCTTGATTCACATAATTAGCAGGCTTCTCCTTCACTATATAGTCAACTGTTTTTGTTGCACTGTTGCCCGCTGAGTCAGTAGCAGTATAAATAACTTGATAAGTGCCTGGCTTTTTCAAGTTCACAGCGCTGCTATCAATCGCAAGTTCGGGATTTTCGTCTCTATTATCAGTGACTGTGACGCCTTTTTTATACGATACGTTTTCACCTATATATACTGTTCTTGTATCTTCTACCTTGATAACTGGCGGTTCGGTGTCTCTAATTACCATTAAGGGAACCCCTAATTCTGTCCTGTTGCCGCTAGTGTCTTCCAACACTACAAAGACTATCTGCTCGCCCTCTTTATTGAAGTCAGGTTCATCCCTATATGAGACCTCTACACTGGTATGATCTTGGATATTCGTTACCAATTTTTCAGCTTCTATTTCTTCCCCAAGCCAAATCTCCTGGCTAACAATATCTGCTGTTGGAGGTACATTATCAATTATTATAAGACGAGATATATATTCTTTGCCGTTGAAATTGATTATTATATCATGCTCGCCTGGATAATCCATGTTTATGACGGAGATATCGGTAACCAAAGACCCCTGCAGATCCCTGCTCATCATGAATTCTTCAATCCCAGGCATAGGAGCCCCGATATTTACTGATACTTTATCATGAACCACGGCAATAGTAAGTTTGGCTTCCAGTTCATTTTTATTGTTACCTAGATCTTCCAATACAAGGGTGACACTTTGATCCCCAATCAATGTAAAATCCGGTTCTTCTAAAAATGATACCTTTACCTTAGTAGCATCCTCAATATTTGTAACAAATGCATCGGCGTTAACTATTTCCCCCAATGGGATTGTTAGATCAACGGTGTCAGCCAAAGGAGGAATCGTATCCTGAATAATTAATTTAGAAGTAAAAGTCCTGCTACCTATTTTTATCTTGACCTTGTAGATCCCGGGCATTGTTGTGTCTATGGAACTAACATCTGTTTCAAAATATGCCTGGGAACTATCCCTTCTCAAAAATCTGGATATATCGGGTTCCCCTTCTCCCGCCTCCATAATTACTTTCCAATGTACTTTTCTGTTCAAACAAAAGATCCCGGTTATTAATATAATTATTATAAGGAGAATTACATAAAATCTTTTCTTCACTTTTCTTTTGCTTACACACATATATATTTACCTCACAAACTATGGGTGGTAAAACCACAGGAAACGCCATGAAATGTCATGGCGCCGCACCATTCCTTTCCAAGGGAATTATGTGTACAATAATATCAGAAACGCAAAAAAATGTCTACTTATGACTACCCTTTTTTGTAGGTATATACTGGCATACAAATTGTCTATTGCCATGTCCCAAGCATAGATCTAAATTCTTCCTCATCTATTACAGTAACCCCCAATTCCATGGCCTTAGTCAACTTACCCCCCGGATCTGAACCTACCAATACATAGTCAGTATTCTTACTTACGCTGCCCGTTACTCTTCCACCCCGACCCTCAATAAGGTCTTTGGCTTGGCTACGAGTATAGCCCGATAAAGTTCCAGTGAGAACAAAGGTTTTGTCATCCCAGCGCTGGGCATCGGAATCTGTCTGGGCTAATAGCGTATCCGGATGCTGGGATAGGTTGATCTTCGCATTCTTCAATTTTTCTATAAGTCTCAGATTCTGATCTTCTTTAAAATAAGCTACTATACTTTGGGCTATCTTCGGACCAATCTCGTCAATAGCTTGTAGTTCATCTTCCTTTGCTCCCATTATTTTGTCAAGGTGCCCAAACTGGAGGGCAATGAGCCTGGCGGTTCTTACTCCAACCAACCTTATACCCAATCCAAACAGAAGATGCTCTAATTCTCTTGTTTTGCTTTCCTCAATAGACTTTAATAGATTGCCCGCTGATTTATGACCCATCCGTTCCAAGTGTACCAATTGATCATATTCCAGATTATAGAGATCGCCAGCGTCACCTATTAGACCGTTAGCAATGAGTTGATCCACTACGGCGGGTCCCACTCCCTCTATATCCATGGCATCCCTTGAAACAAAATGTATAATAAGCCGCCTCTGTTGGGCTGGGCATGCGCTCCCTGTACACCGTAAAGCCGCTTCTCCCTCAAGCCGTATGACATTTGCGCCACAAACAGGACAGCTTTTAGGCATATTAAATGCCATTTCATCCCCGGTTCGTCTTTCGGTAAGAACCTCAACTACTTCTGGAATAATATCCCCAGCCTTTTGTATTATTACAAAATCCCCTATCCGGATATCCTTGTCCCTTAAATAATCCTCATTATGAAGACTGGCACGAGATACAGTTGAGCCAGCAACCGAAATTGGATCCATTAAGGCTATAGGAGTAAGCACTCCGGTTCTGCCTACCTGAATTTCTATATCTCTAACTTTAGTTTCCTCCTGTTGAGCAGGAAATTTATATGCAATAGCCCACCTGGGCGTCCTTGAAGTTGAACCTAAAGTTCGTCTTTGGGACAAAGAATTTACTTTTATCACCAGACCATCGATATCATAAGGCAGATCGTGCCTCCTGTCCGTCCACTTCCTGCACAGACTGATAACCTCTTCTATGGAATTAGTTACATGAAGAAATGGGCTGATCTTTAAACCCAAATCTTTCATCTTTTCCATTGTATCCATATGATTCGCTATAGTTTGGTCTTCAATATATTCAAGATTAAAGAGGAATATATCCAGATGCCGCAAAGCCGTTATGCGAGGATCCAATTGCCTTAAGGAGCCCGCAGCAGCATTTCTGGGATTGGCAAAGGTAGGCAAACCATCTAGTTCTCGTTGCTCGTTAAGCCTTCCAAAATCACCCTTGGACATAAAAACTTCGCCCCGGACTTCTACAGAATAGGGTTTCATCAGACGCAGGGGTATGGATTTTATGGTCTTTAAATTCTCAGTTATATCCTCACCCACCCGGCCATCCCCACGAGTAGCGCCTTTTACGAAAAGACCCCCATCGTATTGCAATGATACCGATAAACCGTCTATCTTATATTCCACAACATATTCCACATCATTGCCTACCAAATTCTTGACCCGTTTATCAAAATCCCATAGCTCCTCTGCAGAAAAGGCATTAGCTAAACTTTGCATAGGCGAAGAATGAACCACGGTATCAAAACCCTGAATCGGAGCTCCGCCAACCCTTTGGGTAGGAGAATCAGCAGCGTAGAATTCTGGATATTTCTGTTCCAGCTCTACTAGTTCGCGTATAAGTATGTCATATCGGGAATCGCTTATAACAGGCTCGTCCAAAACATAATAACGGTAATTATGATATCTTATTTCTTCACGCAGGCTTTCAATTTGTATTCGTACCTTGTCCTTATCCATCGGGATCCTCCGTATAATCCATTTGCTATGCTTTTACACATGTTTTTACGACTAACCTTTTGCCTTATGATTAAGCAAATCTTATTTTTTACATATAAAAGCTGTTTATACTTCCTTTATGGGAGCATAGATAGCCATAAAGCTCCTAATGCCACCCTGCTCAAAAGCGATTTTTAGTTCCTTATCTTCTCCGGCACCGTTAATGGCAATGACAGTGCCCTTTCCAAATTTTTTGTGTACGACCTTTTGCCCTAGAGAAAATTTCCTTACCGTTTTATCCCTATGGTCTATGTTCTCTTTATACACCCCATTAAGCTTTCCCACCCCTAAAAATGCTCCCGACTTGGAAGTATTTGCGGGGTTAATACTCCTATGGCGATTATATTGAGTTTCGACAGTTCCATAGCCAGCGCCATTCCATGTACTGACCGTAGACAAGTCTGAAAAATCCATCAATGTATCTGGTATCTCTTTAAGAAAACGTGAGGGCATATTGTGGGTAGAACTCCCAAATATATTACGCTGTGCCGAATAGGTCAGATAGAGCCGCTGTTTTGCCCTGGTGATTCCAACGTAACACAGCCTTCTTTCCTCTTCCATATCGTGATCGGAATCCATAGACCTAACATGGGGGAATAAATTCTCTTCCATACCTGTTATAAAAACTATGGGAAATTCCAAACCTTTTGCTGAATGCATGGTCATCATGTTTACAGCAGATTGACCCTCACCTAAGGTATCAAGATCCGTTATTAAGGCAACGTTCTCTAAAAAGCCTGTAAGATCAGACCCGGGATTATTCCTTTCAAAATCCTCTGCTGCAGTTACAAATTCTCGGATATTTTCCAATCTTGTCTCAGCCTCTGTGGTTTTTTCCGCCTCCAGCTCTTTCTCATACCCAGTAAGTTCTATCAGAGTTTGAATAAATTCCGTTAAGGGCATAATTTCTTTCATTGCCACCAGGTTGGATACGATTTCCTTGAATTCGGCAATTTTCTTCCTGGCTCTGGGGGTTATTCCCGACCACTCGTCCCTTTCCAGGATCATGCCAAAAATGCTTTCTTCAGCCTTTGATGCCTCTTCTTCCAGTCTGGCCACAGTAACGCTCCCTATCCCCCGCTTGGGAACGTTAATTATTCTTTTAAGGCTTACGTCGTCCGCCGGGTTTGATACCACTCTGAGATAAGCTATAATATCCTTTATTTCCCTGCGATCATAGAATCTCAGTCCACCATACATACGATAAGGAATGCCATACTTCATAAAGGCATCCTCCAAAGCCCGGGACTGGGCATTGGTTCTATAAAGAACAGCAAAATCGCTTGCCGCATGTTTTTCTTTGTTTATAAGACTCATAATATTGCGGCAGACTATATCCGCTTCATGTTTTTCATCGTCTGTTTTGTATAGGCTTATTCTTTCGCCCTGACCTTTTTTGGTCCACAGTCGCTTTTCTTTGCGACCATTGTTGTTTTTTATGACCCCATTTGCGGCCTCTAATATGGTCTGAAAGGATCTGTAGTTCTCCTCAAGTTTAACAATCCTTGCCTTGGGAAAATCTTTTTCGAACTCTAAAATATTGCGTATATCAGCCCCCCTCCAACCATAGATCGACTGATCATCATCCCCTACTACACAAAGGTTTTGATGCTTCATAGATAATAACTTAACCAACATGTACTGGGCATAGTTGGTGTCTTGATATTCATCTACCAATATATATTGAAATCTAGACCCATAATAATCCAGTACCTCGGGTCGTAAGTAAAAGAGTTCCAAAGTCTTATTAATAAGGTCATCAAAATCTAGGGCATTGTTCTTTGTTAGCCTATCCTGATACATCTTATAAAGCTCGGCAATCTTTTCTTCTCTAAATTGGCCTTGGACTTCTTTTCTAAAGTCTTCCGGCCCCTTAATCTGGTCCTTTAAACCACTGATTCTGGAACGCATATCCCTGGCATTATAATATTTATCACTTAGGTTAAGTTCCCTTATACACTCTTTAATCAGAGTCAATTGATCATCAGCATCATAAATAACAAAATTGCGAGTAAAGCCTAGCTTGTCTATTTCCCTTCTTAATATTCTAACGCAGATTGAATGAAAAGTACCCACCCATGCACCGTTGGCACTATCCCCCGCCAGAATATCTATCCGTTCTTTCATTTCCTTTGATGCTTTGTTTGTAAAGGTGATCGCCAAAATATTTTCTGCTCTCACCCCTATTTCCCCAATCAAATGGGCGACCCTGTAGGTTAGGACCCTGGTTTTGCCAGATCCTGCCCCGGCTAATACCAAAATCGGGCCTTCTGTATGAAATACCGCTTCCCGTTGTCTAGGGTTCAATTGTCTTGCAAGTCCCATTATAACCTCCCGATTTATTAAAGACACCCCGGGGAGTATCTAGAATCATTTACGTGATAGCCTGTCCAATACGATATTATATCCGTTGGCACCATAAGTCAATGACCTATTGACCCTGCTAATGGTAGCTGTGCTGGCACCAGTTTCATCGGAAATATCCTGATATGTCTTATTTTGTCTCAACATCCAGGCGACTTCCAGTCTTTGTGACAGGGATTTTAGCTCGTTTATGGTGCAGATATCCTCAAAGAACCTATAACATTCTTCCATGTCCTGCAAACTTAGAATTGCATCAAAAAGCACATCAATTTGCTCGCTCTGCAGTTTAGATTGGTATGCCATTCTTATCCCCCATTTATATAATTTATATCAATTTAGTAACGTTTCTTCTGCATTTTATGATGCTATCATTTTAACATACTAAATTGGATGGTACAATAAAAAAACCTGGTTTCCCAGGTTTTAATAAGCATTTTGCTCTCTTATTCCACAACTTCCATTTTCGAAATGGACACCTCATAAGCCGTCCTTTCAATGACTTCACTTTCTGATAATTTCTTCTGATAAATGCGGCTTTGGATTCTACCCCACAGTCTTATGTTATCGCCAACTTCCAGATGTTGTGAGAATCTGGCGTTTCGACCCCAAGCTATAACCGGAATATAATCCGACTTACCATAGGCCCTATTCACGGCAATTAGGAGGTCTGTTATTTCCCTATTAAACGGCGTTGTTCTATATACAGGTTCCTTGCAAATAAAGCCGTTGAGATAAATCTGATTTGGATTTTTTATATCCTGATCCTTGAGGGATATCTCCCTTGTAAACACTGTGAGAATCAGCTTATTGCTGCCGTTAACAAATTTGTTATAGGATCTTAGCTGCCCTTCAACGATTATTTCGGATTCCTGGGTTAGGCTTAAACCGCCCAACAAACGCTCCGAAACTGTAACAGGCAGCAGATCAATATAATCACTAAGGCGCTGTACAGCCAAATTGAATTGATAAAAATTTTCCCCAAACATCTCATGACTGAATACTAAATATGAATCCACCCTGCCAGCTAATATCACTTTATTATTTTCTAGTATATTATCCATCTTCCAGTCACTCATTCCTTTCTCTGTAGCACCTAATGACCGTTAAAAGATCCTATTGTTTCTCTAGTTTATCAAAACACTATATTATATTGCTCTATTCCTATTCCTTAAGGACCCACTTTATACCTTATACGCCCGCTTTCCTTTGCATCCCCGTATGGTCAATGTCATAGCTGTCCTTGTATATAAGTTCCGAAATCGGTACGAACTCATAACCCTCATCAATGAGCCTATCCAGAATTATAGGGAGGGCATCGGCTATGTATTTTGCGTTATTATGGAATAATACTATGGAACCAGGCTTAACCTTTTCCGTCACCTGTTTAAACATGTGGTCGACCCCCAACTCTTTCCAGTCTAATGAATCAACATCCCATTGGATAGGATAGAAATCTATTTCGCGACAGGTGTTTATAAGCAAGTTATTATAATCCCCGAAAGGCGGCCTGATGAGCTGTACAGCTTTACTGGCAGCCAGCTCAACAATTTTTTCTTGGGTTGTTTCTATCTCTCTGATTATATCTTCCCTGCTGAGATTACTCATATGGGGATGATTGGTTGAGTGATTCCCTATCTCGTGACCCATCCTTGCTATAAGTTGAACCTTATCAGGATGGGCGTCTACCCAAAACCCCACTAAAAAAAATGTACATTTTATTTTTCTTTCTTCCAATATTTTAAGGATGTCGTCAGTATATTCTGTCCCCCAAGCTGCGTCAAAGGAAATTGATATTTTTTTGTCATCCCTTTCTACACAGTATATGGGCAGTTCCCTTTTACTATTTAGAAAAACCGCTACGGAACTATCCCTCAAGTTTAAGAAATAAGCTACAGAGATTAATACAAGACAAAACACTAATAGTATCTTAGCCGTCTTCCTCCTTGTGATATAGATAATCCGCAATTTCTTACAACCCCCATCTTTAAATCCGTGGATGATCTCCTTTTCTATTACTTTATTTATCCAGTCAGCCACTTATGACAGATATTAATCCATAACAAAAAACCCCTGTAATAGGGATTTTCGTATAGACCATAGAACCGCAATATATTTAGCTTATGATTATTTTCTTTTAATGTAGTGATTAGGATTGACATGTGTTGTATGAGCAAAATATTTTATTCCTGGTCTGTATAATTTTTATAAACAAGTTCCACTTTTCCAGTAATCGCAGGATTGAAAACTTGAGAGCTGCCTCTGCCATCCCTTGGTGCAAGGGGTAAATCATTAGTATTCAATTTTGCTACCGTTCCATCCTCCTGTTGTAATACTATCTCAATGGGGGCTTTCGTATAGAAAACTCCTATCAAATGTCTGCCGTTAGCACCGTTTTTATAGAAAGTTAAAGTTTTAAACCCTACTCCTCCCCTCCCCTGGGATTGATAATTTGACATTGCGGTACGTTTACTAATGCCCTTATCCGTTACCACTATCATATGACCTTCATCCTCAACCTGGCTACCAAAAATAACCCTATCATCTCCTTTTAATTGAATAGCTCTAACCCCTCTGGCTGCCCTGCCCACAGAGTTCACTTCATCTCCCCTAAATCTTATACTCATACCATCCATCGTTACGACCATTATTTCCTTATCTTCAGATACTAGTTCTGCATCTACTACAAAATCACCGCTGTTTAATCCGCAGGCTTGGATTTTGGCTCTGCGGGTATCATATTCGGATAGATTGGTTTTCTTGATAAGGCCCATTCGAGTGTAGAATTGGATAAAATAGTCTTCGGAAAAATCTTTTATAGATAAAAGGGCTATTACCCTTTCCGTTCTCTCGAAGCCAATGGGCAGGCTCATCAGCTGAACACCCTTATCCCTCCATCTAAGCTCGGGAATTTCCAAAGCATCAAGACTGTAGGAATTCCCTTGATCCGTTAAAAGAAGTATCCTGTGATCAGTCTGTGAATCAACCAGGAACTCTATATAATCCATGGCTCTAGTATCCACTGCTTCCAAATCTTTGTTGGAACGATCAAAGGATTTTTGGGGCACCCTTTTTATTTCCTGATTGCGGGTAAGGGTGATTATACAATCTTCGACGTTTATTAAATCTTCCGTTTTTATTTCAGCTTCTGAGACGTCTTTTATAATTTGGGTCCTCCTCGGGCTAGCATATTTATTTTTAATTTCTATGAGCTCCTTTTTTATTTGGTTGATCAAGAGCTTTTCTGAGCCCAATATAGATTCCAGCTTTGCTATAACCTTCTTAATTTCCTTAAACTCCTTTTCAAGAGAAATAACCTCCAAGCCAGTCAATCTCTGAAGTCGCATGTCTAGGATAGCCTGGCTTTGGACTTCAGTAAGTCCAAAGGCTTTCATCAGGTTTTGTCTGGCAACCCCAGGGCTCTTAGATTCGCGAATTATAGCTATAACACGATCAATATTTTCGATGGCTATTATAAGCCCTTCTAAAATATGCTCTCTGGCTCTAGCCTTGTCAAGGTCATATTTTATCCTGCGAGTAACCACATCCCGCTGGTGTTTTATATAATAATCCAATATTTCCTTTAATCCCAACTGTTGAGGCCTACCATCAGCTATGGCCACCATGTTAGAGCCAAAGGTTACTTGCAGATCAGAATATTTATATAGATAATTCAGAATTTTTTCCGCGTCTCCATCCTTCTTTACCTCGATTACAGCCCTGATACCATTACGATCCGATTCGTCTCTAATATCCGCTATCCCAGTCAAGACTCCCTTATTTTCTTCACTGAGTCTGAGGATTTTCTCCAATAAGCTGGCTTTATTTACCTGATAGGGGAGTTCTGTAATGACCAAAAGTTTTTTGCCCCCCGGCGCTTTTTCAATATCCACTTTTGCCCTAACAATTATTCTGCCTTTGCCAGAATCATAGGAGTTAATAATTTCTTCCTGGCCAATTATGATGCCGCCAGTAGGAAAATCGGGACCTTTTATGATAGTTAACAATTCTTCCAAAGATACGCCTGGTTTCTCCATTCGGAGTACTGCGCCATCGATAACCTCACCCAGGTTATGAGGTGGAATATTGGTAGCCAACCCTATAGCTATACCGGAGGCACCATTTACAAGAAGATTGGGGAAACGTCCCGGCAATACATCGGGTTCCTTTAGAGTATCATCAAAATTAAGACTAAAGTTTACAGTATCTTTCCCTATATCCTTTAAAAGCTCGGTAGCCAAAGGAGTCATCCTCACCTCGGTATAACGCATAGCTGCAGCTGAGTCCCCGTCCATGGAGCCAAAGTTACCCTGTCCATCTACCAAGGGGGCTCTCATAACAAAATTCTGGGCCATTCTCACCATTGCGTCATAGACTGAGGTATCCCCGTGAGGATGATATTTGCCCAATGCGTCCCCTACTATTCTGGCAGATTTTCTGTGGGGCTTTTCAGGGGTTACACCTAATTCGTGCATGGTATAGAGGATTCTTCTTTGGACTGGTTTAAGCCCGTCCTCTACCCTGGGTAAGGCCCGCTCAAGTATTACATATTCTGCATAAGGCATAATGGACTCATGCATTACCTCTTCCAAGGGCTTTTTTATTATTAAACTTTTGTTCTGAATAAATTCAGCCATAGCATTCTTATTTTTAGCCATATTCTAAACCCCCATCTTCTGAAAAATATCTTCTTTGTTAAAATTTGCGTGGGCACTTATATACTGCCGCCGAGGGTCGACCTTATCCCCCATGAGAATAGTTACCAACCGGTCTGCTTGAGCCGCATCGTCTATATTAACCTGTATAATAGATCGGTTTTGAGGGTTCATGGTGGTTTCCCACAACTGTTCAGGATCCATTTCCCCAAGCCCCTTATATCTTTGAATTACATATCCCTTCCCCATTTTTTTAGTCTTCTGCTGTAGTTCCTCTTCATTATAGGCATATTCTATAGCCTTGCCCTTTGATATCTTATATAAGGGTGAAAGTCCTATATATACATGGCCTTCTGTAACTAATTCTTTCATATATCTATAAAAGAAAGTTAATAGAATTGCCCGTATATGGGCTCCATCCTGGTCTGCGTCCGAGAGTATGATTATTTTATGGTATTTAAGGTTTTGAAGCTTAAAATCCTCATCGATACCTGTTCCCAAAGCTGATATAATAGTGCGGAACTCTTCGTTAGCCAATACCTGATCCAAGCGTTTTTTTTCAACGTTCAAGGGTTTCCCTCTTAAAGGTAATATAGCCTGAAACCGCCTATCCCGCCCCTGTTTTGCGGAACCCCCCGCAGAGTCTCCCTCTACTATAAATAGTTCGTTGATAGAAGCTTTTTTCCCGGTGCAGCTGGCCAATTTTCCTACCAAAGGGGCGCCCTCAAGACTATTTTTCTTACGGGTTATATCCCGAGCTTTTCGCGCCGCTTCCCTTACCTTGGCAGCCTTTATAGCCTTTTCCATTATAATCTTGATAACCTGATCATTGGCTGTATCCTCAACAAAACCCACAAGCTGATCCGTCACAATAGCCTCTAAAGCGGTACGAGCTTCCGGGTTCCCTAGCTTTGTTTTGGTCTGGCCTTCAAATTGAATATCATTCATTTTTACGGAGATAATCGCTGTAATTCCCTCTCGGTAATCTTCTCCATTTAGATTGTTATCCTTTTCCTTAAGATAATTAAACCTTCGTGCATAATCATTTAAAACCTTCGTTATAGCAGTTTTGAACCCGGTTTCATGGGTTCCTCCCTCGCTAGTGGGTATATTATTAACATAAGAAATAATACTTTCCGTATAAGAATTTGTATATTGTATAGCGACCTCGGCTGCTATCCCATCCTTCGACCCATTTAAAGAGATTATTTCAGGATGAATAGAGGTCTTATCCTCATTTATATATCGAACGAAATCCATAAGGCCGTTATTATATGAAAAAACCCTCCTTGATTCCGTATCTGGCTCTCTATCTTTTCTTTGATCATTTAGAACCAATTCAATCCCTTTGGTCAGAAAGGCCAACTCCCTTAGTCTTTTGGCTATAGTTTTCCCGCTGAACCTTATGTCTTCAAAAATCCTGTCATCGGGCAAAAATCTTACCATAGACCCGGTACCTTTTGCCTTGCCTACCTCTCTAAGGCCTGTAACTGGTATGCCTGCAAGCACCTTTTCCGTTTTTTCATCATACAAACTTTCGAAACGCTGCCGGTATACCTTACCGTCCCTTTTAATTTCTACCTCCAACCACCGGGACAAGGCATTGACCACTGAAGCCCCTACACCGTGGAGACCCCCGGAATAACCGTAGCTTTTAGTATCAAATTTCCCCCCTGCATGAAGCTGGGTAAATACTACTTCCACACCGGGTAGTTTCGCGGTCTCGTTCATATCAACAGGTATACCCCTGCCATCATCTTCAACCATTATGCTGCCATCGTCCAAAAGAGTTACTTCCACTTTTGATGCATAACCATTAGCAGCTTCGTCAATAGCATTATCTACTATTTCCCATAATAGATGGTGAAGCCCCCTTGACCCTGTCGTGCCTATATACATTCCCGGGCGCATCCTTACAGCATCCAGACCCTTTAATACCTTAATGTCGTTGGCTCCATAAGCCTCTCCCATTGTCAGTCCTCCCAATTCGAATGAACATATGTTCTTCTCTGTCTTACTTTACCATTATAATATAAGAAAACCCCAAATTCAAGGGAAATGCAACTTCAAAAGGGCTCTCTAGAGAGCCTTCACAATATGGGCATTTTTTTGTATTATACATAACAAATTACCCCTCCAAAATCGCGATTGTATTTATCCAAATGATGGAGAACGATCCATCATTTATCCCCTGGATCAATTTACAAAATAAGTCCCATCGTTAGTTTGGATGAGTTTACTTCTTTTGTTTTCTTTTATCTTTTCATAGTTCTTTTCTTTTAATAAGTGGCCTATTTGCCGGCATTCTTCATCCGTTCTTATGATTTTATCACCTTCAAGTATTACATCCCTTCCCAAACCAAAATTTGGGATTAAAATATGATTTTATTTCGGCAAATAATCTTTCCTTTCTAAAATCGTTTACAGAATGTAATACATTGTAACTATAAGACTTGAGAAAATCATGCTTAAGATCCCGTATCAACACTTCGGAACCATCATCTCTTACAGTAACCCGTCCTGCATCTTCGCCGTAAAAGAACTCCGTGTATTCAATATCGCTCACCTTAAATTTTTCAATCGTTATTGGTTCTAAAGTTTCATAAGTTGTGAGTAGATCATTGTTTTTCATGCGAATATTTCTGTTTAACAGATATAAGGGTATAGAACATACAACCAGCAATAAAATCACAAGAATGACAGATTTCACTTGGGTTTTAAAACCTTTTTTCATATACACACATCCTTTCCTTTTATAAAGATTGGCATTATAGTGGTTTTTATCATTTTGTTATTGCGCGATACTAACTACTGCAGTGACATAATATATAAATAATGCGTATTTGCCCGGGCGACCACAGGTCGCCCCTACCCATTAGGGG
>JAAYSJ010000177.1 GCA_012518395.1 Clostridiales bacterium | reverse complement strand
TCCTGTTCATATCCTGTCCGGCCTTGTCTATAACTATAATGGGATAATCCTTATCAAGGCCAGAGAGCGCAGTGGCAGATTTGCCTTTCGAAATGGCGGAGTTAATATTGGAAAATACTTGGGCTATTGTCAGCCCGTTTTCCATGGCCTTTTCCTTATCCACCACGATTCTGACCTCCGTCAGTGCATTATCAGAACCTTCAGAAACCTCAACCGCTCCCTCGGTATCCCTTAGAATACCAGCAACATCGCCGGCTATATCCTGGAGAGTATCCAAGTCCTTCCCTTTGACTATAACTTCTATCCCGGAACCGGCCAATGCAGAAATATTCATATCGGAGGCTCTAACATTGATTTCACAATCCAAATCCCTAGTGAGCCCATATATCTGATTTTCAATTTCGGCATTGGTGATCCTTTTATTTTCATCCAAAAGCAGATATAGGTTCATAGAGTCTAAGTTGGAAGTCCTCCCTGAGCCGCCCCCAAACATACCTGCCCCAAGAGCGCCTGCCATGGATCCCCCAGAGCCACCCCCTTGAAATGCACCGATAGTCTCTATCCCCTCAATCCCCATAATTCGGTCGATAACAGTATCGGACAGGGCAACTATATCTCCCGTGGGATCCTCATCGGGTATTTTAATGGAAACCGACATCTGAGGAGCCTCCATTGTTGGGATAAAAGCGGTGCCCATGGATAATCCAAGGTATATACTAAGCCCTAACAGGATTACCACAGAAACGACAACGATAACCCCATGTTTTAGGGACCACTTCAGAACCCCAAGGTATCGTTTTGAAAACCAGTCAAAAGTCTTATTTCGCTTTTCATTGGTCTTTTTGAGCATTCTCGAAGCCATGGTGGGCACCAAAGTAAGGGCTACTATGAGGCTTGCAATCAAAGAATATGCGATAGTCAGGCCCATATCCACAAAAAGTTGTCTGGATATTCCTTTTACGAATACTATAGGCAGGAATACACAGACGGTAGTAAGGGTAGAGGCAATAATAGCACCAGCTATTTCCCCAGCTCCCTCTATGGATGCCTCTATTGCAGATTTACCTTCGTTTCTCAGCCTGTAGATATTTTCAATTGCTACTATTGAATTATCCACCAGCATCCCGACCCCAAGGGCCAAGCCCGCCAAGGATATTATATTTATATTTACCCCGGTGAAATACATCATAGCAATGGCAAAGATTAGGCTTATCGGTATGGATACCGCTATGATAAAGGTAGGCTTTATATCCTTTAAGAATAATAACAGTATAAGGATAGCTAAAATTCCACCGTATATCACGTTACTCAATACCGAATCTACTACTATATCGATATATACGCCTTGATCCATGAGGGGCGTGATGTTTAAACCCTTATTTTCTTCGGATATCTTTTCAAATCTCTCCCTTAAACTTTCGGCTACCTCAGCTGTGGCAAACCCGCTCTGTTTTTGAAAGGTGAGCATTACGGCGTTGTTTCCGTTGACCTTTGCGTAAGTCTCATCAGAGTTGTCTATTTTAGATACATCGGCTACATCTTCTAAATATATCTTGCCGATACCTTTGTCACCGGTATCAAAGAGCATCAACCTCTGTAATTCGTCTATGTCCTTAAACTTATCCCCCACTTTGACAAGGTAATCGGTACCTTCTTCAGATACTGAACCGGCAGGCATAGAAAAGTTTTGTGCTACCAGTATTCCGGCAATCATATCAGAGGTTATAACACCGTCTAAGGAGGCCTTTTTAAAAGCCTGATCCCTGGCAGTTTCAAACTCTTCCATCTTTTCCTCTAAGGTGGCCTCACCAATTTCTAGTTTGTCCTTTGCTTTATCCATCTCAATAGTGAGCATGAGTTTTCCGACTGTGAGTTCCTGTTCCTTCTTTCCCATCTCTTCCTTTTTGGATGCTAACAGTGCCTTACTGTCGTCTAATTCTTCTATTTTCTTTGAAATTTCCTCAAGGCCTTTTTCAAGCTCGGTTTTCCCTGCCGAAATCATCTCCAGGCTTTCGTTTAATCTATTAGATATCTCTGTTATTAGAGAGCCAGCCTCATCAGGCATTACTAATCCGCCCTCTTCAAGTCTCTTACGAATAGCCAATAAATCCGAGCCCATTCTATCCTTTATCTCTTTTGGAAGCCCTGCCAAAATACCCCCTATAATGGCTTTTATCTCATCCTCGCCCATTTCAGGAATCATACTTGACAGGCCTTCCAGTCGGCTCTTAAGGGCATTAAGTTCCTTTTCCTGTTTAGTGACTTCGTCTAGCTTTCCCCGCAGTTCCGATTGAGCCCTTTCAAGCTCTCTTCTGCCGGCATCCATTTGCATCTCGGCTTCAGTCATCTGCTGTTTAGCAGCGGTCAGGGCTTTTTCCCCCTCTAATAATCTGGCATTTTGCTTTTTTTCTTCAGACTTTAGTTTAGATTTTCCATCCTCAATCTCCTTTTTTGCATCAGCCAGCTTATCCTCTGCCTCCAACAGTTCTGAGTCCACTGCATCCAAGACACGCTTATTCAAATCGTCAATTTTACTATTGTCTATAAGTACCTCAATCTTTTCCTCAATTAAACCCGCCCCCGATACAGAGGCAACTCCATTGACGCTCTCCAGTTCAGGGATTATGCTCTGGCTTACCAACTGGGAAATGTCAATTATATCGGTATCTTTAACATCCACAGACGCTATCATAATAGGCATCATATCGGGGTTCAACCGCATAAGCATGGGAGAGCCAATCGAATCGTTCCATGCAGGTTTTATCAAGTCCAGCATCCCGTTTATTTCAATAACTGATGAATCCATATTCACGTCATTATTAAATTCCAATATAACTGTTGAAGAATTTTCACTGGATATTGAACTAATATTTTTTATATTGCTTGTGGTGGCGACTACCTGTTCAATAGGCTTTGTTACCGCCATCTCCACTTCTTCGGGGCTAGCCCCGGGGTAGTTTGTCATTATCAGTAAATAAGGCAAATCTATGTTAGGCAACAGATCAGTCTTTAAATTAATAAAGGATATTGTACCCAATATAAGTACCATGATTACGGCCACTACTACTGTATAGGGTCTTTTTACACTTAGTCTTGATAACATTCGAGTCCTTCTTTCATCGCATTTTTCTATCTATCACTTTAAACAACAATTTTAGTCCATTTAAACTTTAATACAATACATCTCTTTTCCCGACTGACCAGTCGGTCACCCTCATTCAAAAAAAATCACCCGTTTCTATGATTTGATCCACGGTTGATTATATGGAGCACTAATATAACTATCATTACTAACATGAAAATCTGTCATAACCATCATTCTCTGAAATATTATATGGAGTAGCATGACTAATGTCAATTACAACTTGCCAATTGTTTAAAATTTCTAAATTCTATTCGGGTTTATTAGCCTATTCTTCCATTTTAATTGTCCGGCTCGTAAATATATTTATCCAACCATCCAATAATATTCTCCATCACTTCATCCCTGTTAATTTCATTCAGCATTTCATGTCTGCCACCCTGGTAGAGTCTAAAAGATATTTGATACATACCTAAATCCTTGTACATGTTCGCCAAATTCTCCAATCCCCTGCCAAATTCGCCCACAGGATCCATGGAGCCACCGAATATATACATAGGAAGATCTTTGGGAATTACCCTTAAGTTCTCTTTCCGGGTTATGAGTTTTAAACCCCTTAAAAAGTCATAGAAGAATGAAGAAGTAAAAATACCGCCACAATATGGATCTTCTATATATTTATCCACCTGTTTTTCATCTCTGGAAAGCCAGTCAAATTTGGTTCGGTTAGGGGCAAATGCTTTGTTATAGCCTCCAAAAGACATCCTATCCAGAAGTTTGCTTTTGTTTTTTCTGCCCTTTAGCTTCATTTCCAGATAAGCAATTCCAATGCCTATGTTTACAATGGGTTTTTGCTTTCCATTGCTACCCGAAAAGATCGCACCTTGAATGTCTTCACCATAGAGCTGGACAAACCTTTGCCCAAGAAAGGAACCCATACTATGACCAAATAATATAACAGGAAGATCAGGGTGTTTCTCATTTATAAACTGATTTAGTTCATACATATCCTCAACCATATCTGAAAATCCATCATTGTCGGATATATATCCGATATCTTTCTCACTGAGGGCTGTCAACCCATGGCCTCTGTGGTCATTGGCATACACTGCATATCCTGCCTTATTCAAAGCTTGGGCAAAATAGTCATATCTAAATGCCCACTCTGCCATACCATGGGCTATCTGTACCACCCCTTTAGCAGAGCCATTTGGATCCAGACCCCACCTATTTACGTTGATTATCGCGCCATCCCTGGCGGTAAAATCAAACCTTTCATGAGCCATAACCTAACCCCCTTGGATTCCCATAGATCCTAACACTTTTGGATTATATCTCCTTTTATTCTACTACAGTCGTGATCCCTGGGCAAGGTCGCATAATCATCAAATTTCCTCATAGTCCCGCTTATGTATGGGACTTAAAGACCCCATAGCCCCGCTTTTTTTCCTAAAACTGATATTGACAACGGTGACTAAACATAGTAACATAATATTTGCCTTGTTGGCACACTAAGGTTATGTTATAATACATGCCGGATAACTGGTTATCCGGCATCAAATTTGGAGAGATGACCGAGATGGCTGAAGGTGCACGACTGGAAATCGTGTTTACGTCACAAGCGTAACGGGGGTTCGAATCCCCCTCTCTCCGCCAATAAATAAAGGGGCTGTTATCTTTACAGGCTCTATTTTTATCCAAAAGTTACCCTACAAATGTTCAAGAAGGCCTTTCACATATACGTTTCTGTGACATTTCAAAATGCGTCACTTAGAATAGCGTATAATTAAACTATTTTGTCGAAAAAGAAGGATATTGTATGTATTTGCTGAATTATAGTAAATATAACATATGAACAAAAAGATGTGATTCAGATATATATAGATTTAATGCCCTTCATATAACATTATAAAGGTGCCATATGAAAATTGAATTATACAAGGGCAGATTTAAAAAAGCCCTATTGGATATGAATAAAGATGAAGCGTTGCATCTAGCCCGTAAAATCCTTAGCACCTGCCCTTTGCAAGATTTTGTAGGGTATGTTTTAGTTGATGTCCTGGAGGATATAGGCATAAGATGGGAGCAAGGTACCGTTTCTTTGGCACAGATTTATATATGCGGAAAGATTTGCGAACAAATTGTTGATGAAATCATTCCCCCAGGTCATGGACTGAAAAGTTATAAACAAAGGATTGCAATAGCCACTCTTTTGGATTACCATTCCTTAGGCAAAAGATTAGTGGCCTCTTTCCTAAAGGCCAGCGGATATACATTTATTGATTATGGATGCGGAATTGACGAAGAGACAATAATAGAAAAAGTACAACAGGACAAAATCGATATTCTTCTAATCTCAACCTTTTTATACCCCACAGCATTAAAGGTAAAAAGCATAAGGGATTCGTTGGATAAGGCGGGGTATAAAATAAGAATATTGGTGGGCGGTGCGCCTTTTCGGTTCGACAAGTCCCTATGGAGACAGGTTGGGGCAGATGCAATGGGGGGCTGCGCATCAGATGCCGTTAGCATTATTAACATATGGGTTGAAGAAGGTAACCAGGATGATTAATGCAACAACCTCTATGGATAGGGTATTGACTACGCTGAACCACAGGGAGCCTGATAAGGTACCTCTTTTTCTACCGTTATCTGTCTATGGCGCTAAAGAGCTTGGGATGGATATAAAAAAATATTTCAGTGACCCTAAAAATGTCATTGAAGCACAGATTAGAATGACTAAAAAATATAATAACGACTGCTATTACGGGTTCTTTTACGCTGCAATCGAATTTAGTGCCTGGGGTGGAGAAATTATTTTCCCAAAAGATAGTCCCCCAACCGCAGGTGAACCTGTTTTAAAAAGGAATGCTGTTCCAGGAACCATCAAGCCGCCTGACGTCGGTGATTCAAAGAGCCTTTTAAGGGTTTTGGAAACTATACAAGGGCTTAAGGAGAGAATAGGAAATTCGGCGCCCATAATCGGTGTCGTGATTTCCCCAACATCCTTGCCCATTATGCAGATGGGGTTCGATAATTATTTTGATACCATTTTGGAAAGGCCTGATTTTTTTAAAAGTCTGATAAGAGCCAACCAGGAATTTTGCATCCAATGGGCCAATGCCCAGCTCAATGCTGGTGCGACCGCAATTACCTATTTCGACCCCTTCTCTTCCACGTCTATGGTAACCAAGGATATGTACAATAAGATGTTGCATAACATTGCAAAGGAAACCCTGCAAAGGATAAGGGAACCCATTGCATTTCATTTGGCCTCCGGAAGCTGTATACCAATTATTGAGGGGATAATAGACAGCGGACCAGATGTTGTCGGTATAAGCTGTCATGAGGATATCGGCCAGTTAAAAAGTATCTGTAGGGATAGAGTTACATTATTAGGCAATCTGAACGGAATAGAGATGTGCAGTTGGACAAGGCAAGATAGTGAAGCCGCTGTGAAAAGTATAATAAAAAAAGCGGGGGCTGGCGGCGGGCTCATCATATCTGATAACCATGGTGAAATCCCGCTGCAGGTAAGCGAAGAAACGCTTATGGCTGTAGGCGAAGCCGTCAATAAATGGGGGAGATATCCCTTAACATGGACGGAGGTTCATTAAATGGGAGATAAACTAAAATTAATCCTTTGTGAAAGCTATTTAAAAGAAACTGAATACGTTATTCGATCGGAAGGCCTTGTGGATATTGATCCAGTTTTTATTTCCTCTGATTGTATGAGATGTGCGCTAAGCAACGGAGTCGATCCGGGTAATATAAAAAAGGATACGGACTTAGCTGACGTACGTACAAAAGAAATTCCGGATTTAATACAAAAAGACAAAAATAGTGCTCCTGAGGGAAAAAACTGTCCCATGTTCAGAACCTGCTATTCCATCCTGGCCAGCCAATCGTTAATCGATCATTATCATAAGCAGGGATTTTATATATTAACCCCGGGATGGCTTCAAAACTGGGAAGTGTATATCAAAGATATGTGGCAGTTTGATGCAGCCACCGCTAAATCCTTTTTTAATGAAAACATGAAAGGCCTAATCCTTTTGGATAGCGGCATATATGAAAATATCGAAACCCGTTTGAAGCAATTTTCCAAATTCGTTGCTTTAGACCACTCAATAATCCCTGTGGGTATGGAATATTTCAGTAATTCGCTGGTAAACGTCTATTTGAAATGGAAACGTAAAAAAGACGAGATTGTATATGACAAGCAATCAAAGCTTGTAGCAGAGCTATCCTTTATGTCTGATATGGTCTCCAAGATTAATAGCGAAACAGAAATTGAGGGTGTTGTTTCAAAAATGCTCAAGCTATTTGTTATGATTACTGGCGCCACTGAAGTGGCTTATTTAAGGGTCAGGAACGATATAAAAGACAAGGTTTTTACATACCAGGGGAAGGACTATAACGGCAAGCTACTGGATCAGGATCTGACAAGCAATTTCCGTGGTGTTGTGATCAAAAAATTCGGTAATGGGTTCTTGCTCGGAGTTAAGGCAGAAGATAACACCTTTGATTATTTACACGTTGATAATATCGCTATGATCCAACGCATACAGGAATATACAGAATTGGGTATCAAAATTTTTAAAATGTGTTCTGAAAGGATTTCCAATATGGAAGCCTTTCATGACCTTATACTGTCCAGGGCAGAGCTGGAGCAGGAAAGCATAGCCAAAGAAGCATTCTTTGTAAATGTATCCCATGAGCTGAGAACCCCAATAAATATCATATTCAACACCATCCAAGTTCTCGAGATGGCTGCAGAATCAAGCCCCAACGAATATCAGTCCACAAGTAAAAAATATTTGCCCCCGATGAAACGAAATTGCTTCCGTCTGATGAGGCTGGTAAATAACCTGATAGATATCACAAGGGCTGAGGCCAATTATACGAACCTGCGTCTTACGAACGTGAACATTGTAAACATAGTAGAAGAGATATCTCAATCTGTAGCTGAATATGCAAAGGGAAAAGGGTTGTCTGTTATATTTGATACCACAGAAGAAGATATTAGTATGGCGGTAGATGTCGAAAAGGTAGAAAGGATATTCTATAATTTATTTTCCAACGCTATAAAATTTACGCCCAATGGAGGCACGATTCTTACCACTGTATCACAAGATGGCGATCAAGTTTTTATATCCGTAAAAGATACTGGAATCGGTATACCTGAGGATAAAATAAGGCAGATATTCGATAGATTTGTCCAGCTGGAAGATACCCTGATAAAATCCCATGAAGGCAGTGGTATTGGCCTTTCTATGGTTAAGATCTTTGTGGAGATGCATGGAGGTGAGGTATCTGTCCATAGCCAAATAGGCCATGGCAGCGAATTTGTTATCAAATTGCCTATAAAAAAAGTCGATCATGAAGCCTCATATAGTGATCCCTTCACTTACATGCAACATAACTTGATAGAAAGACAGAATATTGAATTCTCGGATATCTATTTGGGGGATTATCGGAGATAATTGCCGGATCCTTATTGCCGCAATTTTTATACGCTACATAAATGCCATTTAAATGATCCAAACCAAATTCTATTTTTGGCATTTGATTAACGAATTGTAGTATAATGGACAGAGGATCAAAGCCACAGTCATTAGCAAAATACCCTGTTTTCAACATTATTAGTTTTGGAGGGATAAATAATGATATCGCTCGAAGGAAAGGTAGCCCTAATTACTGGAGCCAGTAGAGGAATAGGTAAGGCAATTGCAACGGATTTAGCGAAGGCAGGCATCAGGTTAGCCTTGAACAGCAGTACAGAAAAAAGTATCGAGGAAACTCGGCGTGAATTAGTCAAACTGGGCGCAGAAATTCTGTCTTGCCCGGGTGATCTTGCAGATTCAGGAACACCCGAAGTCTTAATAGATCGGGTAGTTGGGCATTTTGGCGGTATTGATATCCTTATAAATAATGCAGGGGTCGCCATTCCAAAGCCTATTGTGGAGACATCCATAGAAGAATGGGATCTGCATATGGCTGTCAATGCTAGGGCACCTTTTCTTCTGAGTCGCGGGGCTATCCCTTATCTGAAAAAATCGGATGCTGCAACCATCATAAATATTTCCTCTGTCGTCGGTTATAAGGGATATATTAATCAAGGTGCTTATACCGCATCCAAGCATGCCCTAATGGGAATAACCAAAGTCTTAGCACAAGAAGTACATCAGGATGATATCCGCGTATATACTATCGCCCCAGGCGGGGTTTTTACCGATATGGTTTCCAAAATGAGACCCGATCTGGATACTTCTGAACTAATAAAACCAAAGGAAATTTCCGATATAATAATGTTTATTCTAACCCACAGGGGTAATGCAATGATAGACCAGATAAATGTACACAGGTTTTCGAATACGCCGTGGATATAGGGAGAACTACAAATTAAAAGTGGCGAACT
>JAAYSJ010000176.1 GCA_012518395.1 Clostridiales bacterium | reverse complement strand
TTATTACAAATCAGGAACTGTAATATGTTTTTATTTATGCCGGTGTGATGGAATTGGCAGACGTGCGGGATTCAAAATCCCGTGGTAGCAATACCGTGTCGGTTCGACTCCGACCACCGGCACCAATAAAAAATCCTATAAGCCACTTTGGCCTATAGGATTTTTCTAATTAATCCGTTGCTATAATTCTATTTCCTCTTCCTCAACCATTAGCCTGGGTCTGGGGCAGGGTTTTGGATGATGGGGCATATCCTCTAGCTGAGGCGGGAATAGAGGCAGTCTAAAGAATTCGTCACAGACGTTTGCGGCAAACTCTTCACATGGGGGAATATCACAGAATCCGAATGCCGGTATCAGGAGTTCAACAGTCGCAACTATTTTTAGTATAATAGTAATACATACGTCCAAGTTGAATCTGTATGCTTCGCCGGGAATAAACATCCCTGAAACGCATATAGCATTTACAACACTTTCCAACTGGAAGGGAACGACTGATTCGTCTGGTACAAACATTATTACGTCTTTAGGTATTACGATGACAGCCTTGCCCGATCCCTGTCTTCCCCTGCAGTCTTCAAATAAAACTTCGATGGGTATTTCAACCTTAGTTCTAACTCTTGCAAAGTTGGGCCTTTCTTCCAATCTTTCAATCATAGTCCCGATCAATTTGCCTTTGACCGAGGTGCTCCTGCAGCCTATGAATGTTAGAGGTGGTTCAAATCCACTTCCGCTTACATGGGTAAGTTTAACCCTTACATCATCCAGGGTCTCCTGTTGTAAGCAAGAATCATAAACCTTATTGACCTGAATACAAACCCGTTCTTTGATCCTTTTTAACCCATCGAAACCAATTAACGAGGGACTTTGTTCGTTCCCGTGATTTTGCTGAGAATAAAAAGACATCTTATAACCTCCTCAAATAAGTGGTCTCACATCCGGGAGCATGCGCTCTCCTTATATTGCATAGTATGTAAGGGAAGCATTTTTTGTGAACATCACTATAAAATATACTCCCATACCTTTTTTGAGGAGGATCAAACATGAATAACCCCATAAATAGTAGTATAAATTATGTCCTGCAAGATAAAGACAGTGTCCGGTGGTATTTCTATTTGTCAGATAAAAAGATATTCTACTGTAATAAAAGATATAATCATCCATGGTCACCCCATGAATCCATTGATTCCCCAGCCATAGTGGGCTTTTCTGCCACTATTGACAGCCGAGGGATTTTATATGTTTTAGCTTTTACTACTAATCGAAAGCTGATGTTTTTTGAGTTTTCTCATGGCCATTGGTCCAGTCAAGTCCTTGAGGAGATTAGTTCCAGGTACCAGGACATTCCTTACTATTCTATCTCATCCTCAGCTTTGGGGATTCATATTCTATTCTACATAGATCATTCCCTTAAGAGGAGCGGAGAAACGCTCACCCATTATTTTGTTTCAGGAAGCAAATGGCACGGCGGCAAGCTATGGAAGTTCCTGTCAGATCAGATCACTTCATTCCAGAACGTCTGTATTGACTTTCATGGCAACCTCCATATGATATTTACACAACAATGGAGGGAGAAATTGTACCTATACTATTGCTCCTACGACCCCCTAGGCCAAACCTGGGTTGAACCCTACCCTATATATTCTTTTTTTGATCCCCAAAGCTTTAGAATTATTGTCGACAATCAAGGAGGTATACATATACTTTGGGAGGAAATGACGCCTGAAGGATATACAATAAAATATTTGACAGGATCTACCACAGACAATGATCAAGTTTTTAGGGAATCCATAATCCATAAGAGTACTAGCAGGATTAAATTACCCATTATGATAGAGGGTCATGGCCTCCACTGCTTCTGGAAAGAAGAAGATTTTCTTTATCGAAAAAGTTCGCAAGACTTTGGCCGCACTTGGTCTAAACCAGAATTTTTAAAATATCATTCTGATTACACCTCTATACCTTTTAACTATGTATTTGTTGATAAAGAAGTGCCCAGATCTATGAGAATATGGGGAATGGCATACCCATATATAGAATTAGCAGGTATAGACAGCTATCCCGTCTTTGATAAGTCCTTTCCTTCTATGGAGACAGAGCAAGGTTCAATACCCGCTTATCAGCATATTCCAACAGGGAACGCCATAGGATCAGCAGATGCTGGCGGGACTATAGCCTCACTTAGAAAGGAAAACAAAAACCTTAAAGCAGAGATTGATAATCTATCCTCACAAGTGAATAATCTTAATTCTGCGTTTTATAATCTTCGGGATCAAATCCTTTCAAACGAAAAATCATTCTTTAATATTAATGCCTCCCTAAAGCAACTGGATTTTCAGATGAAGCAACTGCGCCAGACACCTGGATCCGGGGCGTCTGGGATACCTGATACCCAAAGCACAAAATTTAAATCAGCCCCCATCCGGTTGGACGAGGATGGCAAAATCATTGCGCATTCCGATATCTTTGATAAAAAAGTCAAATACGAGACAGAGAACACAGTCAGAACCAATGGGGAGGAAGAAAAAGCCGAGGGGGAGGAAGTAAAAACCGAAAAGGATTATATAGCTGATAAGGATACAGGTGCTGTCATAGATAAAACTATAGATGAGGATTTATCCAAGGTTCATGGGGAAAATACCGATATAACAGCCATTGAATCTGGGGTTAATAATGCAATACCCGGGAAGAATGAAGAGAACAAACCGGCTGAGAGCGAACAGCCGGTGGATAAAACAATATTCGATGTGGAGGATGAAAACACGGAGGAAAGAATATATTTAGACAATACCGTTATACTCATAAACTCCGATAAACCCAAAAGCTATTGAATAGGATGCGATGCCTACGGGTTAATTAGGGTATCTAAAGCCTGAATCAATGCTCCCTTACCATATCCTGTCTGGGAAGAGAATGGAATGACTTGCACATCCAGGGGTAAGCCCAATTCATCCCTAATTTCCTTTATTCTGGGCATAATCCTGGTCTTACCCAGTTTATCTGCCTTTGTTGCCAAGACGAAATAGGGCATATTAAATTCTCGAAACCAATGAGTCATGGTCTTATCGTCGGCTGTAGGGTGGTGTCTTATATCTACCAGGTGTATTATGCCGTGGATATTAGAATATGATTTTAAGAAATTCTCTATCATATAACCCCAATTTTTCTTTTCCTGATGGGATACCCTGGCAAACCCATATCCCGGCAAATCCACAATATAAAAGGTATCGTTTATCCTATAAAAGTTTATAAGGCGGGTTTTACCTGGCTGACCACTGGTCTTTGCTAGTTTTGTCCGATTAGTCAAGGTGTTTACCATCGATGATTTACCTACATTGGATTTCCCCGCTAAAGCCAAACAGGGTAGGTTGTCCGCCGGATACTGCATGGGTTTTACCGCGCTGGTTACAAATTCAGCTTTTTTTATCTCCATTTGTCCCCCCCCTTACAAGGGCATGTTCTAGAACATCATCTATATATTCAGCGGTCACTATTTGGACCTCATCTCTAATGTTATCGGGAATCTCCTCCAAATCTTTTTGATTTTCGTCGGGAACTATCACCTTGGCTATTCCGGCCCGGTGTGCAGCTAATATTTTTTCCTTCAGCCCCCCCACAGGGAGCACTCTGCCCCTAAGAGTAATTTCCCCGGTCATAGCGATATCCCCCCTAACAGGCGTCTTGCTCAGGGCTGATATAACAGCAGTTGCAATGGTTACCCCCGCAGATGGCCCGTCTTTTGGTATGGCTCCTTCCGGAATATGAATATGAAGATCAGTTTCTTTATGAAATCCCGGGTCAATTCCTAATTCCTTAGCTTTTGACCTTATAAAACTGAGCCCAGCCCTGGCTGATTCCTTCATAACATCACCCAGCTGGCCGGTCAAAACCAGTTTTCCCGAGCCTGCCATTGGGGTTACCTCGATATTAAGAGTATCTCCACCTACTGCCGTCCACGCAAGACCAGTTACCATCCCTATTTCTTCCTTCAATTCCGCCTTTTTAAAGCTGAATCTTGGGATACCCAAGTATTTATGAAGATTCTTTTGGGTTACCCTAAGCCGTTTTCTATCGCTTTCTAAGATAATCCTTGCCCCTTTTCTACAAATGGCTGCTATCTGTCTTTCCAGGTTCCTTACTCCAGCCTCCCTGGTATAATGGTTAACAATATCCCGAATTGTTTTTTCGGGTATGATAATATTTCCTCTTTTAAGACCATGGGCCTCTAACTGCTTCTTAACAAGATATTTAATCGCTATATTGGTTTTTTCGTCCTCTGTATAACCTGATATCCGTATTACCTCCATCCTGTCAAGAAGGGGGCGGGGGATATTGTCCAATGTATTTGCAGTAGTCAAAAACATTACCTTTGATAAATCAAAAGGCAATTCCATATAGTGATCACGGAATGAAAAGTTCTGTTCAGGATCCAATACCTCCAGCATAGCAGATGCAGGGTCACCCCTGAAATCACTGCTCATTTTATCAATCTCATCTAAGAGGAATACCGGGTTCTTGGATCCGGCCTGTTTGATAGTAGAGATAATAGTTCCCGGAATAGCCCCAACATAGGTACGCCTATGACCCCTTATTTCGGCCTCGTCCCTCACCCCGCCTAAAGACATCCGAACAAAGTTTCGTCCCAGAGCCCGGGCTATAGATTTTGCCACAGAGGTTTTCCCCACCCCGGGTGGTCCAACAAAACATAATATGGGTCCCTTCATATTCTGGGTAAGCTGCAAAACCGCTAAATACTCGATCACCCTTTCTTTGACCTTCTCAAGACCATAATGATCTTCATCCAGGATACGAGCCGCAGTCTTCAAGTTTTTATTATCGATAGTCTCCGTATTCCAAGGCAAGTCCAGTATCCAATCCAGATAGGTACGGATAATTGAACTTTCCGGAGAAGATAAGGGGATTCTGGAGAACCGATCTAGTTCCTTTGTAGCCTTTTCATGAACTTCTTCCGGGAGCTCCGCTTCCTTTATCCTGTCTTTGTATTCTTCCACATCTGCGGATATACTATCGCTCTCACCTAGTTCGGTTTGAATCGCCTTCATTTGCTCCCTAAGGTAATATTCCCTTTGGACTTTATCGATTTGCTTTTTTACCCTTAAGTTTATTTTCTTTTCGATCTTTAATATTTGAATTTCCTTTTCTAGAAATTCATAGAGTATTTCAAGCCTTTCTATTGGGTTAAAAGCCTCTAAAACCCTTTGCTTATCAGAATTCTTTACTAATATGTTAGCAGCCACTATATCCGCGAATTGCCCAATATCATCCACAGCATTAACTGAAACCAGGGTATCAGGTGATACCTTGTTACTGAGCTTTATATAGTCTTCAAAGGCGCCCATTACTATCCGCATAAGAGCTTCTTCCTTTAGATTATCGCCTTCTTCAATTATTAAATCTTCATCGACTTTGACTTTAAAAAACTTATCATTTTCAATAAACTCTATAACTCTTCCCCTGTTGATACCTTCAACTAAAACCCTTATGGTATCACCGGGTAATTTCAATAATTGCTTTATTTTGGATACAGTGCCTACCGAATATAAATTTTCTTCTCCTGGTTCTTCATCCTCTTCATCTTTCTGAGTTACCAAAAATATTTCTTGATTATTTACCATGGCACTTTCCAACGCAAGAATGGATTTTTGCCTGCCTACATCAAAATGCAATACCATATACGGAAAAACTGTCAGACCCCTCAGGGGCAACAGAGGCAATGCCTTAAGATCAATTTTTCCCCTAGCCATCTATACTCGCTCCTTTATCTAGCGCTAATTCATATACTTTGCATTAAACAATGACTATGCTACACCCGTCTAATTAAATTTTTGTTTGTAGCATAAACATTATATCTTCTATAAGATACCTAATCAAGCCAAAAATGCCGGCTAATTGCCCAGCATTATTTCATTATTAAACCAAGATATTTTGCAGCCTCTGCAGTATAGAAGACGTTATTTATCTGAAACTTACAGGTTAGTGCGCAACTGTCCTGTCCCCGAGGCACTTATTAGGTTAGCGTTTTTTAATGAGACATCAGGTCTTATCTCGCTTTGTTCACTGCAAATCACCTGATTTACCGCATCTTCTATTCTGGATATAGGGATGACTTCAATTGGTAATTCCTTATATTGCTCATTCCAATTTTCCTTAGGTATTAAGGTTTTCTTGACCCCGGACTCCATTGCTGCATGCAATTTTGCATCTACACCACCTACAGCCTTCACTCCACCGCGGATGGAGATCTCACCGGTCAACGCCACGTTATTATCAACTGGTAGACCCATTATAGCAGAATAGATGACGATTACCATGCTTATGCCGGCGGATGGCCCATCTATGGGAATTCCGCCAGGGAAATTCAAATGGATATCATAATCCTTGGGATCTACACCCAAAAATTTTCTTATAACTGTTAGACAATTATCCACTGAGGTTTTTGCATTGCTTCTTCGTCTGCCCTTTTTACCGATTGTACCTATTTCTTCTTCGTCAATAATACCGGTCACAGTGATTATACCCTTACCCTTAACTGTGGGCAAGGCTGAAGCCTCTATTTCTATAAGAGTACCTAAGTGGGCGCCGTAAACAGCCAACCCATTCACATAACCAACTTGGGGTGAATCTAATATCTTTTTTTCCGGCCGAGGTGAATAATGTCCATTAGCTATTACCCATTCTATATCCTTAGCCAGAATATCATTCCGCTTTTCTGTCAACGCCAACCCCCCGGCCAACTGAATAATATTAACAGTATCCCGGCCGTTATTTGCATACCTTCCGATTATTCCTATAGCCTTATCTTCAATACCAAATGCCGCCTTTTTTGCTGTATTGCGTGCAATTAGCATATTCTCACCAGGTGTTAGTCCCCGGAAAAATATCTCCATGCACCTGGATCTAATTGCTGGGGAGATCTCCTCCGGGCTCTTGGTTGTAGCACCTACCAGCCTAAAATCCGCCGGCAATCCTCTTTTAAAGATTTCATGGATATGAAGGGGGATATTTCTGTCTTCGGAATTATAATAGGCACTTTCAAGGAAAACTTTCCTATCTTCCAATACCTTTAAAAGCTTATTCATTTGTATAGGGTGCAATTCACCTATTTCATCTAAAAACAAGACACCCCCATGAGCCTTTGTTACAGCTCCGGGTTTTGGCTGGGGAATGCCCGCCACACCCAAAGGTCCTGCCCCCTGATATATTGGGTCATGGACAGATCCTATTAAAGGATCTGCAATACTACGTTCATCGAATCTGATAGAAGTAGCATCCATTTCTATAAATTTGGCATCATGTCTAAAAGGTGACAGGGGGTTTTTCTTCGCTTCATTGAGGACAACCCTAGCGGCACAGGTTTTACCAACGCCAGGGGGTCCGTATATCAATATATGCTGGGGGTTTGGACCGCATAAGGCTGCCTTCAGAGCCTTAATCCCATTTTCTTGACCGATTATTTCCTCAAATGAGGCGGGTCTAGTCCGTTCAGAAAGGGGTTCACTAAGGTGTATGCTCCGGAGTCTGTGCAGCCTTTCCAACTCTTTTCGTGATTCCTTTTCCACAGCAGTCTTATTGCCTTGCTGACCTTTCAATAGATTTAAGAAGTAAAGGCCTATGATTATAGCAAAAAAGAGATTTATTGCAGCAAGTATATTTCCCAGCAAGATATGTCCTCCTTTGTTCAGCAGCGGTTTCAATACATTTAGATAACAACCATATTATGCTGAAAATAAGTGATTTTTATCCAACTATTCTGCCGGGTACTTTTTCCAAGATAGATTCCTATATAAAAAGAAGCCCTAGGGGCTTCTTTTTAAGATACTGATTCTCTCTTTTCCTTGGTTCTTTTTATATTTTTCCTGCCTTTTTGTCCCTCAGATAATATGAGGATTGGATCACTGTTATTATTAACGGTATCCCTTGTGATTATGCATTTCTCTACATCGTCCCTGGAAGGTATGTCATACATTACATTTAACATAATCCCTTCTAAAATAGCCCTAAGCCCCCGGGCACCGGTTTTTCTCTCAACTGCTTTGTTCGCTATGATTTTCAAGGCTTCCTCTTCGAATTCCAAAGCCACGCCGTCCATTTCCAGCAGTTTTTGATATTGTTTTATCAAAGCATTTTTAGGTTCCTTCAGGATTTGTACAAGGGCTCCTTCATCTAAATGATTTAAGGTAACAACCACTGGAACACGCCCGACAAATTCAGGAATAAGGCCGTATCTCAATAAATCCTCAGGAAGTATTTGAGACAAGACTTCTCCAATATTCAGGGAGGCTTCGCTGCGTATCTCAGCACCAAATCCCATAGTTTTCTTGCCTATTCTATTCTGAATAATCTTATCGATGCCATCAAAGGCGCCCCCGCATATAAACAGGATATCCGTAGTGTCTATCTGGATGAACTCCTGATGGGGATGCTTTCTGCCGCCTTGGGGGGGCACACTGGCAACAGTCCCTTCTAAAATCTTAAGCAGAGCCTGCTGAACTCCCTCCCCGGATACATCCCTTGTTATGGAAGGATTCTCAGATTTTCTTGCCACCTTATCGATCTCATCTATATATATTATACCCCTCTCTGCTCGTTCCACATCATAATCCGCAGCCTGTATAAGTTTTAACAGGATGTTTTCAACATCTTCGCCCACATATCCAGCCTCAGTCAGGGAAGTCGCATCTGCGACAGCAAAGGGTACATTTAGTATTCTGGCCAGAGTTTGGGCCAGCAAGGTTTTACCCGAGCCTGTAGGTCCGAGCATAACTATATTACTTTTATAAAGCTCTACTTCGTCTCTTACAGCGTCACTATTTATTCGCTTATAATGATTATAGACCGCTACAGAAAGGGTTTTCTTCGCAGCCTCCTGGCCTATGACATACTGATCCAAGGTATCCCTTATATCCATAGGCTTGGGTATATCTTTTATATCTAAATCAGAAGCATCATCACATTCTTCCTCGATTATCTCTTGGCACAACTCAATACATTCGTCACAGATATAAACCCCCGGGCCAGCCACAAGACGCCTTACCTGCTCCTGAGTTTTACTGCAAAACGAACATTTAAGCTGCTTTCTGTCATCATATCTTGCCATGGTTTCACCTCTTCTTCAACTATATATTTACCATATAGTCTTATCTTCTACTGGCTTCGCAACAGATAACCAGATTATATTTTGGCATGCTATCCATTAAATTAATAGATGCCTTTTTTATCATTTGCGAAATGCAATGACATCATCTATTATACCATATTCCTTCGCCTCTTCGGCAGACATAAAGAAATCTCTGTCTGTATCCCTTTCGATCCTTTCCAAGGGCTGTTTTGTCCTATCAGCGAGAATCTCATTTAATTTCTTTTTCAGCTTTAGGATCTGTTCAGCTTGGATAGCGATATCCGATGCCTGCCCCTGTGCACCGCCCATAGGCTGATGGATCATGATCTCACTATTGGGTAGAGCAAGACGTTTGCCCTCCGTGCCCGCTGCCAAAAGGAAGGCTCCCATGGAAGCTGCCATTCCCACACAAATAGTAGATACATCGCATTTTATATACTGCATGGTATCATATATAGCCATTCCTGCGGTAACTGAACCGCCAGGGCTGTTTATATAGATAGTAACATCTTTATCTGGCTCTTTAGCCTCTAAAAATAATAATTGGGCTACTACCAGATCAGCGGTTGTATCACTGACTGTTCCCCCCAAAAAAATTATCCGATCTTCCAATAGCCGGGAATATATATCATAGGATCTTTCCCCGCGACTGGTCTGTTCAACAACTATAGGTACTAAATTCACCTTAGTATCCCTCCTTATTCTTCTGTATCCCCTGTTCCCTGTTCAGGTTCCTCTGCTACAGGATCCTCTGAATCAAGAATTATCGCTTGTTCCATAAGGTAATCGACGGCTTTTTGGATCTTTAGATTCTTTTTACGGCTTTCTTCATGCCCCATACCCTCTTTTTTAACCTGCTCTATATCTATATTAAAATCCTTTGAAATCCTAGAATATTCGTCTTCCAGATCCTGGTCGGTAACTTCAATGCCCACTTCTTCGGCAATTTTCTCTAAAGTCAGTTGTAACTTAATCCTATTATATGCCCTATCTCTAAATTGGGCTCTAAAATCTTCCATTGAAGAGTTGGTCGCTTGGAGATAAGTTTCAAGATCCATACCCTGGTATCTCATGTTCATATCCATTTCCATAACGGAAGAATCTATCTCAGCTTCCACCATCACCTCTGGGATGTTAATCTTAGCATTCTCCGCAACTTTACTCAGGAGTTGGTTTTCCATTTCCCTTTTTTCTCTCTTCTTTGAATCCTCTTCCATCTTTTGTCTTATATCCGTCTTGTATTCATCTATGGTATCGAATTCACTGATATCCTTAATAAATTCATCGTCCAGTTCCGGCAACTCTTTTTCTTTAATCTCATGAACTTTGACAGTAAAGGTAGCTTCCTTGCCCTTAAGATTCTCGGAATGGTATTCCTCGGGAAAAGTAACCTGAATATCCCTTTCATCGCCTATGTTCATACCTACAATTTGTTCTTCAAAGCCAGGTATAAAACTGCCTGATCCTATCTCCAGGGTTTGATTCTCAGCTGTGCCACCTTCAAACTTTTCCCCATCGATAGAACCTGTATAATCCAAGGTTAACCGGTCACCTTCCTTTACAGGTCTGTCTGAGACGGTTATCCACCTTGCATTGTTTTCACGGGCTCTTTCTATGTCCTTATCTATATCAAGTTCTGTAACATTATACTCAACTCGTTTAATTTCTATTCCTTTATACTGTCCTAACTCCACTTCAGGCTTTACTGTGACTTCAGCTGTAAAGATGAGACCCTGATCCCCGCCTATCTCTACTATATCTATCTCCGGCTGGCTAACGGGTTCTAATCCCTTTTCTATTATAGCCTCATCATATGCAGCAGGGCATGCCTCGTTTATTGCATCCTCATAAAAAATACCCTCACCATAAAAGCGCTCTATAACTTGACGCGGTGCCTTTCCTTTCCTAAAACCGTCTATAGATATACGACCTCTATTTTTAAGATAGGCGTTTTGCATAGCCAAATCAAAGCGTTCCGAGTCTATTTGTATTTCCAGTTTAACCTTATTATCCCCAAGTTCTTCCACGTTTACTATCACAGAAAAGTCCTCCTTAGTTTCTACATAGCTTTACAATGTTTAATATTATAACACATCGTTCATATATGTCCACCATTATTATAGAGTAGAAAGCTAACATTTTGCAAGTAAACCTACCTTACATTTTCCAAATTTTATACCGCCCTTGCAGCCATAGATTTATTGCACTATAATTTGATATAAACAATTTACAAAATCTGAATCTTGTTTTAAAAATACTATACTAAATATCTCTGAAGAAAGGAATGATTCCGTTGAAATCTATACTTAAGGACAAAACTATACTCATTATGGGAGTAGCAAATAAATGGAGTATTGCCTGGGGCATTGCAGAATCCTGTTTCGAGGCTGGAGCAAATATCATATTTTCCTATCAAGGCGAGAGAAACCGGCAGGCTCTCGAAAAATTAACGTCCAATATGCGATCTGTTCACCTATATAAATGTGATGTTACATCCGACGAAGAAATTATTGATCTTTTTGGTCAGATAAAAGAAAACTTTGGAATCATTAACGGTATCGTCCACAGCATTGCCTTCGCAAAACGGGAAGAACTAGAAGGTGCCTACTACAATACATCTCGTCAGGGTTATCATCTTGCCCAGGATATAAGTGTATATTCCTTGGTCGCAGTAGCTAACCATGCCCGGAAAGTGCTGACAGACGGTGGCAGCATTGTTACATTAACTTATTTTGGCGGGGAAAAAGCTGTTCCCAATTATAATGTTATGGGAGTGGCCAAATCTGCTCTGGAATCGTCGGTTAGATATTTGGCAGCCGACCTGGGAGTTGATGCTATAAGGGTCAATTCTATCTCAGCAGGACCCATAAAAACCCTAGCGGCTCAGGGTGTCAAAGGGTTCAACGATATCTTGCATATTTATGAAGACAAAGTACCCTTAAAAAGAACAGTCACCCAACGAGAAGTAGGAGACACTGCTGTGTTTTTACTGAGCCGGATGTCCAGGGGTATTACGGGAGAAAATATCCATGTTGATGCAGGTTATCATGCCATTGGGCTACTATAATTCCTTAATCCCGGGGATTGCCCCAGGCTATTTATATAAGTTGCGAAAAATATCTATCATCTTAAAATCAGTAGAACCATCTGATTTTGGACAAAAATAATGTATTTTTCACAGCATATGAATTAAGGAAAATGTCCCTTCCCAAACTTTTAATATTGGGCAGGGATATTTATTCCTTTTATCTTACATTATCTTACAGCCCTCTGTTATTGCGTCATAGATAACTTGCGATGTCTCTTGGATCATGGTTTTGGGATTAAATTTCTTGTTTGCCATCGCCCTCCCCTTTTCGCCATACTCCTTTACCAGACTGGGGTGTGATAGAAAATATAAAATGGCATCTGCTAGTTCTTCGCTATCGCCTGGAGTTACCAGGTACCCATTATAATTATGTTCAATGACCTCCTGGATTCCCCCTATTTTAGTGGATATAACGGGTTTTCCAAGGGACATGGCTTCAATAATCGAAAGACCCAAACCTTCTGAGAGAGTAGGCAGAACAAAAATGTCAAAGGTTTCATAATAAGACCATATATCCTTAATATATCCTGAAAATATAACCCTATCACTGCATTTCAATCCGGCTGCTTTCCTTTTAAGATCAGGCATAATAGGTCCATCGCCTATAATCATAAATTTTGCCCCTGGATATTCCCTAATGATCTGCGGTATCGCATCTATCAAGACCTCTATTCCCTTTGAAGGTATAAGCCTGGCCACAGTCCCGATGACAACTTCACCCTCATTTACTCCCCATTTGTCACGTATAGACTGTGACTGTATTGTTGAAACGGGCGATGCTATACCATTGTATATAACTTTCATTTTATCGGTATCGATCCCCATATTTTCGTCAGCCTCTTTTTTCAGTGCATATGATACTGTAATTATTCTTTTTGTTTTCCGTGCCAAAAGTTTTTCTACCCAGGCTATTATCACCTTCGCCCTTTTGCCAAATCCCTCGGGAAAATAATTATGCATTGTATAAACGCTGTTGCACCCTGCAAGTAATGAAGCTATCCGGCCGGTGAAGCCAGCCCTGAACCCATGACAATGGAGTATTTGAATTCCATGCTTTCTAATAAGCCAAGCCAGTTTCATTATAGACCGTATTTCCCCTACAGGATTAAAAGTATCTTTCATTGGAAAAGGCACAACTAAAGCTCCCCGATCCTTAAGCTGCACTTTATCCTTGGTAGAAAAACCGCATAAGGCTATTACATCCATCCCCATATCCAAAAGCCCTTCTGCCAAAACAAGATAGTGCTTTTTCATACCCCCTTGGGCAGTTCTTATGAACTCACCTACCCGTGGTTTTAAATTGGATACCATCTTCCCAAATTCCTTCCGCAACTTTTCTTTCTGCCTCGTCCATTATCAATAATATAAAAGGTGAGGCCACAAAGATCATGGCCGTTGCCGCAGCCACAATGCCGGAATCATTGGCTAAAAGGGCTGCAATTGCACCTATGGCTCCCCCGGTCAGCCCCTTTATAAACAAACTGTATCTCTTATATACGTCATAAAAAATGCCGACAGGTCGATATAAGAGTAGTACAATCACTCCAAATGAGGTCAAAAAAACCCTCGTCCAAACTGTAGTCTTAAGAAGCCTAAAATTCATAGATAGCTTTCTATAAAATATATCGATTAGTTCCCCCATGCCGTTTTCCCTTATAGCCATGGCAGTTTGGCCCATATGGCTTTGGCTGCCTATGGCCTGCAGTGAATCCAAATAGAAGACTCCTGCAATCATAGCCACCATAAGTATCCCAGCGATGGTCAAATTTCTAAAATGGATTCTTTTATCCCCAGTAATAGCAAGGATAGCAAAAAGAGCAACAAAGATAGCAATCGTTCCTCCAACATTGGCTCCCAGCCTTGGTGACGCAAGACAGAATAGACAAATCAGGCCTATTATTATAAAGATCCACCTTGCCATTGGCTTATGATGGGATAATCTCTCCATAATGGATGCACCTGCGCAGCATACCGCCCCTATAAGCACACCCATATATTCGTTCCCCATGCCATAAAATCGAGCACCTGCTATAACATCGTACCCTAAAGGCGATGCCTGAATAAGCCGCATGCCCAAGCCCTGATCTAGTATAAGGGTCAACACGGTAATGCCTGATACCACCATTACCCTATCAATTGTTGTTCTAAAAAGCCTTATGATTATAGCCGTCATAACGATACCTATGGAAAGAGCTGTTATAGCCCCTGCGTAGGGATGGGGTGCCTGTACCAAAGGTAATATCAGATATACAAAGGGTATTATCATAACAAATAATAATACCGTTTTTATCCATCTTATATAATTCCTTTTAAAAATGAGAAATGCAGCAGCAAGAGCCAAAATTGGAATAAGAGTATAGACATACCCTTTTATAAGAAAAGGCCTTTGATTGTAGATAGCTACCAGCCTTTCATTAAGCCCTGATATCCCCTCCATGCCACTATTGTTTTTTACAGAATAAATTGGTGTTCCTGCCTGACCGGCCAAGGGCCGCAAATTAAAATAGTTAATTATGCTGGCGCCTACATCCAGGTTGGTGACTACCCCCTCTCTATGGGTAGATCCTGAAGTGAGAAATCCCCTTTCTATGCCTTTCCCTGCTGCTATTATAGGGGTCAATCTGTTGTTATCGCCTATATCCTTAGCTGGACCTACAGGGGTCAATACTATCAGGAAATCTTTCTCATCATCAAAATGGTTTAGAAGCCTGCCCAAGAACTTATCCGTTTCTTCCAGAGCCTTTGTTTTGTAATATTCGATCCTCGAATCCATGACTTGATGACGAAAATCCTCGGCCCTTGACGTGTCACCCAACTCTACTGCTATAAGCCGGGCATGGTTGGAATAAAAATTAAATGATCTCATGAGTTCATCGTAATCTGTCCTGATGCCCATGGGCCAGCCGGGATCTTCAGAAATGAGATTAGAGCCTATATCCCCCATAGGTACGATCCCATTATCGTCCATCATCATAGCTATTGCATAGTTTTTACCGTTGCCTTCGATGCTCTGATCCTTATAGTTATCACAATTACCTAAAACAGATATTCTTATCCCACCCTCTTTTAGGGCGGTCCCCAATGCCCCTATGTTTACCCTATAGGGCTTATCGGCATTGACCCTGTGGATCTTCGCTATGGAGGGATTGCCTATAGACCCTTTGTTCATTGTTTTGCCTGTAATCTGAAAAATAAGGTTTTCAATTCTTTCACCCTTATAGAACTGCCCATATGGAACAGCTGACCAAGATCCAGGCAGACCAACAACTCTGGCCCCGGTACCCAAGGTCAAATAGGAATTATTTTGTGACAGAACCCCCCCTGTATTGGTAGTCATCAACCCTACAGCCCCGGTTCTAGTTAACCTGTCCAGATTAGGGGTTTCTGCATCTTGGATATCCTTCCATCCAATCCGGTCAATAATAATAAGGATTGCTTTACCTTGATTATTATCCGGGCTTATATTGTCCTTATTATCAGATAATGCAAAAGAATTGTGTGGCAGCAGGATCAAAAGACACAATCCCGCCAGAATAGAATAGAGTCGCAATCTGTTCAATGGATACCTCCCGAGAGAATAGATTTATTTTCCTCGCCTACTACATTATTCCCCGTTTTATATGAAGTATCCAAATAGGTTTTTCTAATCTTTCTATTTATTCTTCCCCCGTTTAGTAGTCTCTTGTGTTCATATAGGAAATTCGGGGCTACCCTTCGTTAGATTCCGGGTCGTTCTCCTCGGGTGGTTCTTTTTCTTCATCCTTCTTGCGCTCTTCACACTTTTTAAATATATCCTTACCTGCCTTTTCCAGTTCATCAGCCTCTTTATTTATTCTCTTGATATCCTTAGAATCTATTGTAGTTTTTAGTGAAGCAATTCCTTTTTTTAGATTGTCTTTTTCTTTAAGCTGAATAAAGTTTTTATAGGCCTCTATATTACTCTCAACACTTTTAATTATCTTGTTGGCTTTCTCTTTAGCTACTTTTAATTCTGCCGCAGCCCTATCTTCTTTCTCCTTATCTTCCTTTTCCTTAGCTTCTTTCCGCTTTTGACAATCCTTAAAGACCTTGATACTATATTCCTCCAAATCATTCGTGATTTTTTCTATGGATTTAGTATCCCTTTTTGCTATGGCTTTGTTAGCAGCTCCTATCTTTATATCAAGGGTGTCCCTTTCTTCGGCCTTCATATAATCCTGATATTTTTTCATCTTCCCTGCTATATCGGACAATAAGGTTTCCGCTTTATTGATAGCGTCGCTTCTCTGGCTGAGAACGGTTTTTAAATCTGATATATAGGTTCTGAATTCAGCGTTCTCCTTCTTCACTGAATCAAGATCCCCGCCTTCCACAGCATGATCGGCCTTTGATATATGATATTTTATTCTTTCTATTTCATCTTCCTTGATAACTTTATCATAACCTGAAATAAGCCTGTTTCCGCCTTCAGCCAATTGTCTGCTCTCGGCTGCCAACCCCCTAAAGACCTTTTCCTTCTCTTTTAACTCATTTTTAATAAATTTGATATCATTTTTGGGGTCTATCTCGATATCAACGCCAAACACTTCTCTTATAAGGTTCTTTTTTCCCCTTTCATCAATTCCCCAATAGCTTATCTTATCCATATTGAGAAACCCTCCGGGGATCATATGCCTACCTATATTATCCTGCTCCATTCTAACGGCGAAAAGGGCCAACCCTGCTATTTGCTTTATATCCAAGTCTGTATGTACCCTTTCCATTACCATCCTATAATACCGAGGTAGTTTAAGCAGTTGTTTTGTGGATTTTAACTCTTTAAAAATGGCCATGACGATTCTTTGTTGTCTATCTATTCTATCGATATCTCCTCTCCCTGTACGCCGGGTCCTTGAATAATCCAGCACCTGTTGCCCGTCCAAGTGTTGGAATCCCTTCTCTACTACCCTTTCCCCTATCTGTACCCTAATGTCCACATCATAGTCTATACCCCCCATGATATTTACAACGTCTTTGACAACATTCATATCTACGCCTATATAATGGTGAACGGGTATTCCCCCTAAAAAGTGACTGACTGTCTCTATAGACTTTTCGAACCCTTTGCCTTTAAGTCCTCCACCTCGGGTAAAAGCCGCATTTATCTTTTCCCTTTTCTCCCTTCCGGGAATTTCTACATAGCTGTCCCTGGGTATGGATATTATATCTACCTTATTATTTTCAAAATCTGCGGATATGAGCATTATTGTATCAGTACGAAATGTATCCATGATCCCATAGCGTTCTACGCTAGCATCCAGCCCGAGGAAAAGGAAATTAACACGATCAGTAAATTCAAAAGGATCCTCTAAAAGCGGATCCACTTCAGCAACCACCGGTGTCTCAGTCTTGTCTTCATTCTTATCGGCAATAATCTCTTTTTGCGGGGGCTTTACAGCCTCATCAAATAAACCTTTGGGATTATTGATCTGATAATACGTATACACCCCATAGCCAATTATCGAGAGCACTATTGCCCCAATTATTATGAATATATATTTCTTCATTCTTTTCACCCTTCCCGGAGTAATAAATGAAGTATATGTATATAATGCCAGTTGCCTTTCTCGCTAAAGTATACAGTCTTAGGAAATATATGTCAACACAAATTGATTAGCTTGGTTATCTTAGCTTTACTATCAATTTGCCCCCGGGTATCATAATTAAAGAGTATCTGCGTAGGCTTTTTCACCCTTTTCCCCCGGGTCGGATCTATAGTTACATCGTAGGCAAAAAATTCTATATGCGCCCTTCGTGAAATTTGTTTAGGTGTATATTTAATTAAATCCGGCAAATATCTGGCAATATTGTCAGGATCATTAAAGAATCTGCGAATTTTGCCCTTGGAGTCCTTCCCCTGTTCTCCCTCTATCCCTTCAGGGTAAGATGAGGGTCTCTGCCATGATACGTAATCAAGCCTGATTAATTCCTTAAAATATTCTTGATCGATATTTTTAATACCCAGACCAAATTGGAATATTATCTTATAAAGACTAAACAGGCTGTGGGATACTCCAGTAAGACCCATCCGTCGCCAATAGTCGGCAAATTCTTCATATAGGGAAAAATAATCGTTCCCAAATATATTACCTAAATAGAGCAAACTGTTCTCAAAACGGTGTGAGTTATAATATTTTTCTACCAAATCCTCTATATCTTTCAGTTTTAGAATTTCGTCATAGGTTATATCTTGATTTTCCAGCACCTCATAAGGGGTATAGGGCGTAAAAACATAACCCCATTTTTGGGCATTCTTTCTTAGCCCGGAACCTTTCAGAAGCTTTAAAAAACCCAGCTGAAGTCTATCAGGACTGAGTCTATACACATCATTGAAGGATTCTTTAAAAGTATGATAATCCTCTTTAGGCAGTCCCGCAATCAGATCAAGATGCAAATGGATATTTTTATAGTCCCGAAGCTTCTTAACCCTTGCTGAAAGCCTGGTAAAATCCGTCCTCCTTCTTATAGATTCTAAGGTTTTTCCATATGTGGATTGAACACCTATTTCAAATTGCAATAGCCCCGGCGGAGCACTTTTTAAGAGATCTAAAGTATCTTCATCAAGGAGATCCCCGCATATTTCAAAATGGAAATTTGTATTGCCACCCATCTCAATAATTGTCTGAAATATTTTTCTTGCCCTTTCCGGGTTGCAATTAAAGGTCCTATCCACTAACTTTACCTGGGGAATACCACTATCGACAAAAGTTTTTAATTCCCTCCTTACCCTATCTAAAGGTAAATATCTGACCCCCCGGCTTAAAGAAGATAGACAGTACTGGCATTCAAAAGGGCATCCCCTGATAGTCTCATAATAAATGATCTTGTTTTTAAGCTTGTCAAAACCTTCCTCATAGGGAAAAGGTATAATATCTAAATCTTTTACAGGTTCCCTTTCCCTATTGTCTATAATCTTCCCTTTCAACCTGTATGTAATGCCGTCTATCCTATTTGGGTGTTTTTCTGAAATAATACAGTCGATTAGAAGGGGGAAGGTTATCTCACCTTCGCCCTTTACGATATAATCAATATAAGGGTTTTCTTCCATAATAGAAGAACTACCATAGGAGACCTCGGGTCCGCCCAGAATAATGATCAAATCCGTACGAACCCTTTTTAAAGTTTTAGCAATCACAAGTGTCTTCTCTATATTCCATATATAGCAGGAAAAGGCCAAAATATCTGGCTTGCTCCTATATATATTGCCTATAACCGGTTCAAGATTATCATTTATAGTAAACTCGTCGATTATCACCTTAACCGGCAAACTCCCCAGACTGTCCCTTAAATATCTTAAAGCAAGGTTACTATGGATGAACTTAGAATTCAACGTGGTTAACAACACTCTCATAGGTTAAAATACTTCCTGTCCGCCAAAAGTGCCCTTACAGGTGAAGCTTCTGCACCGGGTATATTGTGCGGTGTAGCAACGAGCACATATGGGCCTTCCTCAACGGTTTCCAACCTTAAACCCTCAAGGATCTTTATTCTTTTGCTAAGCAATGCCTTATGGGTTTCGTGTCCAGGCTGGCTTCGCTCAATTCCTAAACTATCTATACCGACACCCTCTATGTCTTTGCCTGCTAGATACTCTGCTCCGCTTTTTTCAAGAAAAACAAACTCTGGGTTAAACTCATCATCAAAAGAATTTCTAGTCTTTAAAAGAACAAATTCACCGGGTAAAACCTGTTTCTCTATTAGGTGTTCCCGGGTTATATGATCTTTTACATGGCTAAGATCCAGAACCCTGCAGGGCGATATAAATTGATTTATTGGATAAACTGTAATGTCTTCCCCATCTTCTATCATATGCAAAGGTGCATCCATATGGGTTCCAGTATGCAGATCTATATCCATCCTGCTTTCAAACACGCTTCCGCTCTTAAAATCCTGTGTAACCTTAATCTTTGGTCGTTTTGCCTCCCTGTTTTTATAAACAGGCATATCTAATTCCATTGGCATTGATATATCAATAATAGTCACAAACATCCCTCCATATCCTTTTATCATTTTCTATTAGTTCCCTCGCCCTTTCGGGTCCCCAATCCCCTGCCCTGTAGTTAGGAAAATCGGGTTGTTCCATTGCCCAGGCATCGGCTATCCCGTCGATAAATTTCCAAGAATGCTCCACTTCGTCCCATCTGGTAAACAAAGTTGAATCCCCTCTTAAAACATCATATAATAACCGCTCGTAAGCATCGGCGGATACTGAGCCTATCTCACAATTCTGGCAGAAATCCATAGCCACGGGAACAATTTCACCCCGGGTGCCGGGTCTTTTTGCATTAAACTGAAGAAATGCACCCTCCCTGGGCTGTATTTTTATAACCAATAAATCAGATTGGAGATTTTGGAATTCTTTAAAATACAGGATCTCCGGCGGTTTGGAAAACTGTATGGCAATTTCAGTGGTTCTGCAGGGCATGCGCTTTCCTGTCCTAAGATAAAACGGAACCCCTGCCCAACGAATATTGTTTACCATTACCTTCATAGCTACATAAGTTTCAGTATCTGAATCTTTTGATACCCTCGCTTCACTGCGATATCCGAGAACCTCCTTATGGTCAATAGGATCATGTCCCGGGCCATACTGACCCCTTACCACATTCCGGGCCACCTCATCAGGGGTCATAGGAGTTAGAGCCTTTAATACCTTTACCTTCTCATCCCGTACTGATTGGGTATCCAAGTTTACCGGGGGCTCCATAGCTGTAAGCATAAGAAGCTGCAACATATGATTCTGCACCATATCCCTCAATGCCCCCGATCCCTCATAGTATCCACCTCTGTTTTCTACTCCTACCATTTCGCTGGAAGTTATCTGAATGTGATCTATATACTTATTATTCCACAATGCTTCAAAGAGGGTATTAGCAAAACGTATTACCATAATATTTTGCAACATTTCTTTTCCCAGGTAATGATCTATCCTGTATATATGGTCTTCGTCAAATACCCTGGTTATGGCCTTATTAAGTTGCTTAGCAGATTCTAAATCCCTGCCAAAAGGTTTTTCTATCACTACCCTCTGCCAGGACCCCTCCCCATGGGATATCAAACCGGCACCATCTATTCGTTCCACTACCGGTCCAAAATGTTCAGGGGCAACAGCTAAATAGAATATCCTATTACCCAAAGTACCATATTTTTTATCTAATTCACTCAAAAAGGTACCAAGTTTTTTATATCCCTCGTTATCATAAAAATCATTTTTAAAGTAATAAAATCTGTCAATGGTTTCTTTGATAATTTTCTGATCTCTTATTTGTTCCCCGGCAAATTTCAAAATGGATTCTTCTGCTTCAACACGTAATTCTGAGGTGGTTTTATCTCGTCTGCCTACTGAAACCAAAGCAAAATCTTCGGGCAATAATCCTGTCAGGTTCAAGTTGTATATGGCTGGATACAGCTTTCTAAACGCTAAATCCCCGGTTCCGCCAAATACTACCATCAGAGCCTTTATAGCAATCTCCTCCTTCTAAACACTTCGCAAAAAGGACTTACCCATGCAAAATTTGTTAAATCATCTGATTTTATTTGAAAGATATACTTTTTACAACATATAAATAATATCCTTAAAGCCAAAAAAGGCATCATATGTTTTATACCCATAAGAGGCCAATTTAAACCCTGCTCTATCGGCTAACCTCATGGGAAACAATCTGTCTTAAGCTATCATAAAGTATAATCACTAGCCCTGCCAAAATATTTAAATAATAGCTGATAATTCTCCACAAGACCATGGACACAAAAATTAGATTGCTTGGGAAGAAAAGCCTAAAGAAAAATATAAATCCTGTTTCCGACGCTCCTGTTGATCCGGGAGTCGGAACAAAGGTAAGGGCCAGATAAAGGAGAGATTGAATAAAAATAATATTGATCCATTTCTCATTCTGCAACCCAAATGATCTATAAATAAAGAACGTGACACTAAAATAGCAGATCAATTGCAGGGTCGTCATCAATCCCATATTAACCAAAGCCTTTGTATTTTTCTTTATAAGCTTGATGCCGATAAGGAAATCATCCACATGAGAATCTAGTTTCCCCTTAACCTTATCCGGATCTTTAACCAGTCGGATTGCTTTAAGAAAATCAATAGTCTTAAACACCAGGGCTCTAATAAAACCCTTCTTTATGGACAACGATAGTAAAAGTCCTACTGCTCCTGCATTTATAATAAAACCCCCTACAGAAAACCAAAACACCCAAGGACTTTGATTATAAATAAGAGACCCCTTCCAAACAAAGGCAGCGACAGAAAACAAAGACAATATTACCTGATAAACTAAAAATTTAAACATCAATACAGAACTGGCGGAGCCACCTGGCACCCCTATTTTCCCCATATAATATATTTGGGCAGGTTGCCCGCCACTGGCAAAGGGGGTAACAGCGTTATAATAATGACCTATAATCGAAACCCGAAGACAGGGCCAAAAGCTCCTGGGCTTATGAACAACACCAACAGAATAGTTTAATATCACCCCATCTATCAACCAGAAAAAAAACATAGAAATAACAGCACTTATAACCCACAAGGGTCTTACATTATTGAAGATACCACCCAAATCTTTAAGGTCTGGATCCAATAACCCGACCAAGGTAATAACTACAATGTTTAAAGCTATATATAGCAACGTCCATTTTTTTTTCTTCATAAATCCTCCTGTTTAGTCACCCATACTAAATATTATCATCTTATTCGTTTCCTTTCAATACAGTGCCATAAAGACCCATTCGGATCGCAAAAACTGTTTAGTTGCCACCTCAGGGGGTATAAATAGCTAACAAAAAGGGGGGCAGTTGATTATGAAAAGTATAAGTGTAAGCCTGCTGGAAGCCGTCCTTGAAGAACGAGAAGAATATCTCGAGGAACTAAGGAGGGCTGGAAAAAATCTTAATGTACAGATAGATAATCTGCAAGAGGAGATCGATGAACTTCTTTTAAGGATTTATGAGTCTTACAGAAACGGAGAATAAGGTAGCCACAAAGCTTTTTAAATGCAAGGGGTTATAGCCCTTGCATTTTCTATTGCATTTAACTATACTAAAATCATTATTCATCCATGGGTAACGCCCTGTGCAAACAGGAATATTTGTTATAAGAATTAGTTTTGAAGGGGGAGGAAAATATGTCGGAGCAGATTAAACAAATTGCTATGCGTATAAAAGAGCTTAGGGAGATTTATAATCTGACGGTGGAAGAACTGGCAAAGGAAATAAACATTTCACCCCAGAAATATCGTACATATGAAGAGGGAAACACTGACATACCAGTAAGCGTGCTTTACAGTATAGCAAATAGATTTAATGTAGAGCTTACCGCCATTCTAACAGGAGATGAACCAAAGCTCAGTCTATATTCTTTGGTCCGCAAAGGTGAAGGCATTGGTGTGGATAGAAGAAAGGAATACAAATATAAAAGCCTGGCATATAACTTCATCCATAAAAAAGCGGAACCTTTCTTAGTTACCGTTGAACCTGATATGTCAGACAGCCCTATCGCCCAAAACTCCCATACTGGTCAGGAGTTTAACTATGTCCTTGAGGGGACCTTAAAAATACAGATCGGCGGACATGAGGTGATTTTAGAAGAAGGAGACTCCATCTTCTACGATTCTGGAAACAAACATGGTATGAAAGCACTAAATAACCAGCCGGCTAAGTTTCTTGCGGTAATCATGTAAGGGGGACAATATTTTATGCTAATGGATTTTATAGACAAGGATTTTGATTCTTATGAGGATTTTTGTCAAAACTTCAAAATAGAAATTCCCGAGAATTTTAATTTTGCTTTTGATATAGTAGATCGCCTAGCCCGGGAGAATCCCGATAAAATTGCTATAGTATGGTCTAACGATAAGAATGAAGCAAAGACATTTAATTTTAAAGACCTGGAATACTATAGCAATAAAGCGGCTAACTTCTTTAGGGATTTGGGTATAAAAAAGGGCGACCCTGTTATGCTCATCTTAAAGAGACGATATGAGTTTTGGTTTTGTTTTTTGGCTCTTCATAAATTGGGTGCTATTGCTATCCCCGCAACACACCTTCTAACAGCCCAGGATATCGTTTATCGGAATAACGCAGCCGATATAAAGATGATAGTATCGATTAATGAGGATGAGGTAGTGGCTCACATTGAAGAAGCCGAAGCTACATCTCCTACCCTTGTCCAAAAAGTCTTGGTAGGGGGTTCCAGGAGGGGCTGGGCTGATTATGATTCAGCCATGGAAAGGGCAAAGGAAACCTTCGAAAGGCCCTCAGGAGCCTCAGGAACTTCCAATAGTGACATTTCCCTTCTGTACTTCACTTCAGGGACTACCGGCTATCCAAAAATGGTACAACACAATTTTACTTATCCCTTAGGTCATATCCTTACAGCGAAATATTGGCAAAGTGTCAAGAATAACGGGCTTCATTTCACCGTTGCAGATACGGGATGGGCAAAGGCCATGTGGGGCAAATTATATGGTCAATGGATAAGTGGCAGTGCTATATTTGTATATGACTTCGATAAATTTGTCCCGAAAAACATGCTTAAGGTAATAGAAAGGTTTCAAATCACCACCTTTTGCGCTCCACCAACTATTTATCGGTTTCTTATTAAGGAGGATTTCTCAGAATTTGACCTGTCTTCTCTTAAATATTGTGTAGTGGCCGGCGAACCCCTTAGCCCCGAAATTTATCACCAGTTTTATGCCATGACAGGCATCAAACTTATGGAAGGCTACGGGCAAACAGAGGTTACCGTTGCCCTGGCAACCTATCCCTGGATGGATCCTAAGCCCGGTTCTATGGGAAAGCCTTCCCCAGGCTACGATATAGATATAATAGATGATAATGGGAACTCTTGCGGCATTGGTGAAGAAGGCCAGATAATAATCCATACACAAGACCAAAAACCTGTGGGTATGTTTGATGGGTATTACAAAGATAGAAAAAGAACCGAAGAGGTATGGAAAGATGGTATCTATTATACCGGTGATATGGCATGGCGTGATGAAGATGGCTATTTTTGGTTTGTAGGGAGATCCGATGATGTTATAAAAAGTTCAGGTTACAGAATAGGTCCCTTCGAAGTAGAGAGTGCGCTTATCGAGCACCCGGCAGTTTTAGAATGCGCGATCACTGCGGTTCCCGACGATATAAGGGGTCAGGTGGTCAAAGCTACAGTTGTTCTAGCCAGGGGCTATCAGCCTAATGAGGAATTGAAGGTCGAACTTCAAGAACATGTTAAGAGAGTAACAGCTCCATATAAATATCCAAGGATTATTGAATTTGTGAAGGAGCTCCCAAAGACCATTAGCGGGAAAATCCGCAGGGTCGAAATCAGGGCTCAAGACCATAAATAGAAGCCCTTATACAAAGCAACCTATTTTATGGCAGTATCCTTCATCATCCATTCTAATACATCCAGCGCTGTAGATAGATTCTTGCTATATGCGGTGATACCCATGGCCTTATCTGATGTGTTATATTCAGTAATAAACGGTAACACTAAATAGTCCATGGGTATCCCATAATAATGCGCTTCTCCGTCCCCATCCTGAACGGACAGCCTGTAACTTTCCAAATCTTTGATATCCAGCAACCCTTTATTTTCATTCACAAAACTATCCAATGGGAAAAAGGCGCCTTGTTGGGCAATTTGATTAAAATCTTCCTTGTCCATAATAAACATATCGCCTGTTTGGCTACCCAGCATAACCATCAATTTTTGCTGTCCGGCATATTCCAACCCTCCCGGCCCGCCCAGGGGAATGAAATCGATATCCACCTTTAATAATTCAGGGAAGTCCTCTAAAATACTGTTACTGAGATACTCTGACTTCTCTTCGTCCACAAATTCCCCTACAAAAAAGATATGGATTTTTTTATTATCGGGAATCCTGGGCTTTAAAACGGTGGTTGCCAAGTTCCAGAGGAGAACGGTGGCAAGAATTGCCACAATATATTTCCACCAATCATATTGTATATGATTTTTAAGCCGTTCTTTGTTTATTTTGATATGGTACATACGGTGGTCACCTTTTTCGCCGAGATTTTTATATGGTTTTAATATTCTTTTCCTAATCCCTTGGTTTCATGGTCGGAAATAGTATAATGTCTCGGATCGAGTGGGAATTAGTCAATAACATAATCAGGCGATCCACACCAATTCCTAATCCTCCTGTAGGGGGCATCCCTATTTCTAAGGCATTAATAAAGTCCTCGTCCATCATATGGGCTTCCTCATCTCCGGCAGTCCTTTTTCTTGATTGGGCTATAAATCTCTCCCTTTGATCTATAGGATCATTAAGCTCCGAAAACGCATTAGCCAATTCACGGCTTACAATAAAAAGTTCAAATCTATAGGTCAGTCGGGGATCTGTAGCCATTTTTTTAGCCAAAGGAGAAATTTCTACAGGATATTCAGTAATAAAGGTAGGCTGAATTAATTTTTCTTCAACCCTTTCTTCAAATACCAAATTTAAAGCTTCACCCCAGGTAACGGTCTTGTGATCCTCTATACCAATTCCTTTTAAGGCTTTTACTATATCTTCATTGCTATCAATCTGATTAAAGTCTAGTCCTGTATGTTCCTTAACGGCTTCAATCATCGTCATACGTTTCCAAGCAGGCGTAAGATCAATAGTCTGGCCTTCATATTGGACCTCAGCTGAGCCTAGCACATCCATGGCCACCGTATAAATCATATCCTCCGTCAGATCCATTATATCATTGTAATCCGCATAGGCCTGATATAACTCGATCATAGTAAATTCAGGATTATGCTTAACGGACATTCCTTCGTTCCTAAAGATCCGTCCCATCTCATATACCTTATCAAAACCACCAATTATCAAACGTTTTAAGTGCAGTTCCAGAGCAATTCGCATATACATATCTATATCGAGAGTATTGTGGTGAGTAATAAAAGGTCTGGCCGATGCACCCCCAGCAGTGTTATGTAGTATAGGGGTATCAACCTCTAGAAAACCTCTTTCATCCAGATACCTACGTATAGCCTGAATGACCTTAGAACGAATAACAAATGTTTCCCTTACTTCCGGGTTCACAATAAGATCCAAGTGCCTTTGCCTATACCTGAGATCGGTATCCCTAAGGCCATGCCATTTTTCCGGCAGGGGTCTTAAGGATTTGGCCAGAAGAGTAATTTCTTCGGTCTTAATAGAAATCTCCCCTTTTTTGGTTCTAAACACGTTTCCCCTGACCCCAACTATATCCCCGATATCCAATGATTTGAAATCTTCGTATTCTTCCTTGCCTAGCTGATTTACTTGGACGTAGATTTGGATTTGACCCAGACTATCTAGAATATGAGCGAAGCTGGCTCTGCCCATTACTCTTTTCGTCATTATACGCCCAGCTATAGTCA
>JAAYSJ010000175.1 GCA_012518395.1 Clostridiales bacterium | reverse complement strand
ATACCATTGCCATAACTGATGGTTTGCCTTTGATACTGACACAGGAGGAGTAGATAAAGGTGACTGAAGAATACAATCCCCTTATAGGGAAGGTAGTATTGGCCAGGGCAGGAAGAGACAAGGGTTCAATTTTCACTGTAATTGATCAGATAGATGAGGATTATGTGTTGATTGCCAACGGCACCAACAGATCTATGGATAAACCCAAAAAGAAGAAGCTAAAGCATCTGGAATTTAAGCCCGAGGTTCTGACTATCATACGGGACAAGATTTTGAAGGGGCAAAAGGTATTCGATGCTGAAATTAGAAAAAGTTTGGAATCATTGCTTTAGGGGCATTATCCACACTGCCCCGGGGGCTTGGAATATTATAGTTAAGAAAAAAGGGAGGGTGGATTGTTTGTCCAAGGAAGAAGCAATCGAAGTTGAAGGTACTGTTGTAGAAGCATTGCCTAATGCTATGTTTCAAGTTGAATTGGAAAACGGCCATAAGGTATTAGCCCATATATCTGGTAAGCTTCGAATGAATTTTATCAGGATATTACCGGGGGATAAGGTGACGGTAGAACTATCGCCCTACGATTTGACCCGTGGGCGTATTACCTGGAGAGGTAAGTAATAAGGAGGTAATAAAATGAAAGTAAGACCGTCTGTCAAGCCTATATGTGAAAAGTGTAAAGTAATCAGACGAAAAGGGAAGGTCATGATTATTTGTGAGAATCCCAGACATAAACAAAGACAAGGATAAATCCTGAAAATATTTCTTCTTGTATTCCATTGTTTAAAATTATGAAAAATATGGAATAATCATTATTATGGAGGTGTAACGATGGCGCGTATTGCCGGCATTGATCTGCCCAGAGATAAACGGGTGGAGATAGGGTTGACTTATATCTTTGGTATAGGCAGATCCAAATCCAAAGAAATTTTGGCCCAAACAGGGGTAAATCCCGAAGTAAGAATAAGGGATCTATCTGAAACAGAGGTAAATAAGTTAAGAGACTATATTGATAAAAATGTCCAAGTAGAGGGTGACGCCAGGCGTGAAGTATCCCTTAATATAAAGCGTCTTGTAGAGATTGGCTGTTACAGGGGTATTAGACATCGCAGGGGCTTGCCGGTCCGTGGACAGAGCACTAAACAAAATGCCAGAACCCGTAAGGGGCCGAAGAGGGTCATTGGCATTCGGAAAAAGAAATAAGGAGGGTAATGAATGGCTAAAAAGCAAGTGCGCAGAACCAGAAGGCGCCGTGAGAAAAAGAATATTGAACGGGGTGCGGCACATATCCGCTCCACCTTTAATAATACCATAGTTACATTGACCGATACGGCAGGAAATGCGCTTTCATGGGCCAGCGCGGGTGGACTGGGCTTTAGAGGCTCAAGAAAGAGTACCCCCTTTGCTGCACAGATGGCTGCAGAAACAGCGGCCAAGGCTGCCATGGAACATGGGCTTAGAACTGTTGAAGTCTATGTAAAGGGTCCCGGCGCGGGAAGAGAAGCTGCAATCCGGTCATTGCAGGCTACAGGATTAGAAGTTAGTATGATAAAAGACGTTACGCCTATACCCCATAACGGGTGCAGGCCGCCTAAGAGACGAAGAGTTTGATGGAGGTGTACTAGAGAATGGCGAAATATACAGATTCGGTTTGCCGGCTTTGTCGCCGGGAAGGCACTAAGCTATATCTAAAGGGTGACCGTTGCTATACCGATAAGTGCGCCTTTACCAGAAGGCCCACACCGCCGGGTCAGAATGCGCCCCGGAGAAGAAAGGCATCGGAATACGGGATTCAGCTTCGTGAAAAACAGAAGGCCAGAAGAACCTACGGGGTCTTAGAAAAACAATTTAGGCTCTATTACCTTGAGGCAGAGCGCATGAAAGGAATTGCCGGTGAAAACCTTCTCCAGCTTCTGGAAAGAAGATTGGATAACGTAGTTTACAGGTTGGGATTTGCAAGTTCCAGAGCCCAGGCCAGGCAGTTTGTACTTCACGGTCATATAACCGTAGACGGGAAAAGGGTAAATATCCCTTCCTATATCGTTGATACAGGACAAGTGATAGCAATAAAAGAGAAATCAGCCTCGAAGGTTGAACAATTTAAGACCTTGAGAGAAGGCAGCAGTAAGGTAGTCGTGCCATGGCTTCAAGTAGACTATGAGAAATTGGAAGGGACAGTATCTGCCCTACCCGCCAGGGAAGACATAGACGTCCCAATTCAGGAGCACCTAATAGTTGAATTATATTCAAGATAATATGAACAATCCTGAATTGTCTGCCCTCGAAACAAGCGGACTAATAAGTTTTAAGGAGGGTTCGTGTTAATGATAGAAATAGATAAACCAAAGATTGAATTGGTGGAATTAGAAGAAGACGGCAGTTATGGAAAGTTTGTAGTAGAACCTTTGGAAAGAGGGTTTGGAACTACTTTAGGTAATTCCCTGAGAAGGGTATTGTTATCATCCTTGCCCGGAGCCGCTGTGACATCCATTAAGGTAGAAGGCGTTTTGCATGAGTTTTCTACCATACCCGGCATCAAGGAGGACTTGGTGGAAATCATCCTTAACTTAAAGGATTTGGCCATAAAATTAGATCAGGACGAACCAAAAGTGGTTACTATAAACCTTGAGGGGCCAATGGATTTTACCGGTGCTGATATATTGACAGATGCTAGTGTCGAGATTTTAAACGGCGATAAGCATATTGCCACACTTAATGAGGATGCTCGGCTCTATATGGAAATTACCATTGAACGGGGCAGGGGATATGTTCCTGCAGAGAAGAATAAAAAGCCGGGTCAGCCTATCGGCCTTATCCCTGTGGACTCCATATTCACCCCTATCAGAAAGGTGAATTTCAAGGTCGAAGATACCCGTGTAGGTCAAACCACAGACTTTGACAAGCTGACTCTGGAAGTATGGACCAACGGAAGCATAAAAGCCGATGAGGCTACCAGCTTGGCCGCAAAGATAATGAATGATCACTTGATTCTTTTTATCGATCTGACAGAGCATGTTGGCGATGTAGAGATCATGGTTGAAAAAGATGAGGACAAGAAGGAAAAGGTATTGGAGATGACCATTGAAGAATTGGATCTTTCGGTACGTTCCTACAATTGTCTGAAGCGGGCTGCTATAAATACCGTTGATGAACTCATACAAAAGACGGAAGAGGATATGATGAAGGTACGGAACCTGGGTAAGAAATCCCTGGAGGAAGTACAGCAGAAACTTGCTAATTTGAATCTTAGCTTGAGGAAAAGCGACGAATAATTTTAGGCTCCTATTGTGTATTTCAAAAGGAAAGGCTTAAGTGAAGGAGGGTTGTTCATATGCCAGGATATAGAAAATTGGGAAGAACCGGTGATCAGCGAAAAGCCCTGCTCAGGAATCAGGTAACTGAACTACTGTGGCATGGAAAGATTAAGACCACCGCGGCTCGAGCCAAAGAGGTCAGAAGCATCGCTGAAAAACTCATTACCCTAGCTGTGAATGATTTTGATAAATCTATTAAAGTAACCAAAGAGATGAACAATGAAAAGGGACAGACCGTAACCAGAGAGGTAGTCAATGATCTTCCCGCAAAACTCAATGCAAGAAGAAAAATGATGGAATATCTTTATAATTATCAGGAAGTAAAAGGTAAAGATGAGAGCAAGGAAGATTATAAAGATAGAACCAAGGAAATAAACTATCCTTTGATCGAGAAAATGTTTGATGAATATGGCCCTAAATACAGGGAAAGAAACGAAAACCAGAATTCCGGTGGAGGCTATACCAGGACATTGAAACTTGGACCCCGTCGGGGCGATGGTGCTGAAGAAGTTATTATTGAGCTTGTTTAACTTAAGAGAAATAGTTTTTAGGGAAGGATTAAGTTGAAAGGCTTAATCCATCTTTTTTTGTGGAATAAACCATTTGCCGATCCGTACCGTTTTAGAAGTTAGAGGTTGGAAGTTAGAAGTTGGAAAGGGGTGAGGGCGCTTTTGAGGCCTATAATAGAAATTTTTGATGTTAGTTTTTCCTATGTAAATTATGAAGAAGAAGAGATAAAGGCTCTGGATGCTGTCACCCTGGAAGTTCAAAAGGGTGAATTT
>JAAYSJ010000174.1 GCA_012518395.1 Clostridiales bacterium | reverse complement strand
ATATCAGGCGGTAAAACGCTGTTTAAAGCAAAACCAAATCTTTCGGCAGGAATGGAGGATTCAGTAAAAAAATTTCCAGTCTGCCCCCTGGCATGAACTCCGGCATCGGTTCTCCCTGCTCCATAGATAATAGTTTCTTTTCCTGTCAGCTTAAAAAGCCCCTCTTCCAGTTCCTGCTGTATCGAAGGGCTATTGGCCTGGCGTTGCCAGCCACCATAATTGGTACCGTCATATTCTATTGTAATCTTTATGTTTCTCTTCATGGTTTTAGTCCAATTACCTTATATAACTATCCCACATAATTAAAAATACAAAACCAACGGTGTATAAAAGAGCAAAGTAATCACTCTTATCAAGTTTCAATATTTTCATCCTGGTACGGTTGTCCCCGCCTCTGTAGCACCTTGATTCCATGGCCAGTGCCAACTCGTCAGCCCTTCTGAAAGCACTGATAAATAGGGGTACCAATAATGGAACCAAGGCCTTTGCCCTCTGCAATATATTGCCGCTTTCAAAATCAGCCCCCCTGGCTGTCTGGGCTTTCATTATCTTATCGGTTTCCTCCAATAGAGTGGGAATAAACCTTAATGCGATAGTCATCATCATAGCCAGTTCATGGGCAGGAAACTTTATCACCCTTAAGGGCTTAAGAAGGTTCTCTATACCATCGGTTAGGGCTATAGGTGAGGTGGTCAAAGTCAATAGTGAAGTACCTGATACCAGAAATATAAGGCGAAGAGCCATAAACACCCCTTGAAGCAAACCTTCCTTCGTAAGAACTAAAAACCCGACGCTCCATAGTACTGTTCCCCCCGATGTAAAGAAGGTATTCAAAGAGAAGGTCAACAAGATTATAAAGATCAGCGGCCTTAATCCCTTGACCACGTATTTGACCGGTATGGCAGAAAGCCCCACTATCACTGCAAGAAAAAAGAACACAAAGCCGTATCCCCAAAAACTTTTTACAAAAAATATAGTGATTATAAATATAAAGCTTATCAGAATTTTAATCCTGGCATCCAGACGGTGGATAACAGACCTGCCGGGGAAGTATTGTCCTATAGTTATGTCCTTAAGCATCCAAATTCCCCCTTAAGGCCTTAAGTATGGCATCTGTAGCGGCCTCCACTGTAAAAATATCCTCTGGTACATCCATGCCCGCTTCCCTAAGGTCTCCCATAAGAGAAGAAATACCCGGTATTGCCAAGCCCATAGCTTCTATTTCCCGGGAATGGGCAAAGACCTGGCTAGGGGTTCCGTCAAGGGCAATCTTGCCTTTATTTAAGACTATAATTCTGTCTACAAGCCTCGCAATATCCTCCATGCTATGGGATACCAAAATCGTAGTCAAATTATTCTTTTTGTGCAGATCAGCTACCTGACCTAATATCTCGTCTCTGCCCTTGGGATCAAGCCCTGCGGTAGGTTCATCCAGGATCAGGGTCTTTGGCTTCATAGCCAACACCCCGGCTATTGCCACCCTCCTTCTCTGCCCTCCACTGAGTCCAAAGGGAGATCTGGATTTAAGCTCCTCATAATCAAGCCCCACAAGCCCCATGGCCTCTATTACCCTTTTTTCTATCTCTTTTTCGGAATATCCCAAGTTTTTAGGTCCAAAGGCTATATCCTTATAAATAGTCTCCTCGAAAAGTTGGTGTTCCGGATACTGAAACACCAGCCCTACCCGTCGCCTTAATTCTCTGAGGTTCTTTGATTTTGCTTCGATCTTTATCCCATCTACCTCTACACTGCCCGAAGTGGGCTTCAACAATCCGTTTAGATGCTGAATAAGAGTAGATTTACCTGATCCTGTATGCCCGATAAGGCCTACAAATTCTCCGTCCTCAATTCTAAGATTTATACCGTCCAAAGCCTCGAATTCAAAAGGGCCGCCTTCCATATAAATGTGGCTTAAATTTTCAATAATTATGGACATAGGGCTTTCACCATCTCTTCCGCTGTCAACAATCCTAAGGGGATATCCACCCCTTCTTTCCTGAGCTGATAGCCCAACTCTGTTATCTGGGGCACTCTCAGTCCCAGTTCCTTTAGTTCCTCTACCTTAGAAAATACCTTTCTGGGGCTGCCTTCCAATGCTATCTTCCCTTCCTCCATTACTATGACCCTATCGGCATTTATAGCCTCCTCCATAAAGTGAGTTATATGGACTATGGTTATGCCTTCCTCTTTGTTCAGGTACCGTATAGTATCCATGACCTCTCGCCTTCCCGCCGGATCAAGCATGGCAGTAGGCTCATCGAGGATTATTATTTCAGGTCTCATAGCAATGATCCCGGCGATGGCCACTCTTTGTTTCTGACCACCTGATAGAAAATGGGGAGCTGATTCAGCAAAACCTTCCATACCCACTTTCATAAGGGATTCGTCCACACGCTGCCGTATCTCCTCAGGGGGTATGCCCAGGTTTTCAGGTCCAAAGGCTACATCCTCTTCAACAATGGTTGCTACTAATTGATTATCGGGATTTTGAAAGACCATTCCCGCTGATTGGCGTATCTCCCATACCTGTTCCTCATCAGTGGTGTCAATGCCCTTCACCCAAACAGCCCCCTTGCCTGGCTTCAACAAGGCATTCATATGCTTTGCCATGGTGGATTT
>JAAYSJ010000173.1 GCA_012518395.1 Clostridiales bacterium | reverse complement strand
GTGTCGTTCCGCCAATATAAACGATACTGGAACCCGGAACGACACAGGGGTCGTTCCCTACGTTTTCGCCTTTTTCTACTAACACGTTACGCCCTTTATTTATTAAATAATGAAAGAATCAATTTTCCAAGCATAACCTCAGATTACCGTAGGGGGTAGCAGGTCTTCTAATAAACTATTCTAATAAATTAAATAATAGGATTATTTTATCAACTCTTCTGATATCAAGCAATATATTCTGCATATTTTTTAAATAGATGCCGTTTCTTCGCAGTTTGGGTATGCTTACTGAAATTAAATGCGCATTTATATCCCATAAAATCCTAAGGTAACTTTTATAATCAATGTATCCCACATTATCTGCTCGCAATTACATAGGACTACTTGAACAATGAAAGTGCCTTTATTTGATTATCAGTTAGAGCCAGCTGTCTATTGGTACCATTGGGATAAATTTTGGCCTTATCCCATATTTCTAGAGTCAAACTTGTAGCTATCCCTAATTTAACACCCCGTTTTTCAAGGTTCCTCATCAATTCCAATGAATCAAACAAAAATACTTCGCTAATAACCCAGGGCAGAGTCATACCTCTTGATGACCCTGCATTAGCCCGCGGTCCTGATAAAACCAAATAAAAATCGGGGCAGGCTTCCGGATTTATATCCAATAACCCAGTACGCCTAGTATACCATTTTATATTAACGCTTTTACCAGCTAAGGGTCCATCAATAAATTGCCCATCGTAACTTTTTTGCGATGCGGACTCTTCAAGAGAAATCCTAAATATCTGGGATGCAATATACTCGCCTACATGGCCAAGAATAGCCGGTCTTTCAGTAATTGACGTTATTTCCGCATCTATTTTATTTTTCTCTTCGATCAGTTTCGCTAAACGGGATAAATTATATTCTTGTCTGTTCAATGCGCCCCTATTATCTTCTCTTTTAATAGTTAATACCCCTGAGCAATACGATATTTTCTTGAAATCAATCCACAAATCCGGGAACATCCCTTTGATCCTATCGGCAACAAGGTAGTCTTCTTCATCGTCCCATATGGGTCGGTCTCTTTCCATTGCATACTCCAGATCCCGTGTATTCTGAAAAGCAACATCTCCAAAAATAATTGTGCCGTCTTCTGCCAAATGTCCTAATAGATCCCTGATAAACGATGCCTTTTTTTCATCAGTGAGATGATGGATTGCATAAGTACTAATAATCCAATCGAATTTAGTATCCCCCAAGGCAGCAGGTAGACCCTGGGCAAAATCATATTGAATTAGATTTGCTCCGGGCATTTTCTCCGCAGCTATTTTAATCATGCGCTCTGAAAAGTCAATTCCGGTAATCAAATACCCGTCATCATATAATTTCCTGGTTAAAACCCCGGTTCCAAACCCAATATCCAGGACAGTCCCCATTTTTTCTCTTACAGTTTTGTAAACCGTGCCAAGTACTTCCCTATAGCCTGCGAAGGGATATTCCCCGCTCTCTTCACTCAATTGAACATCCATATCATACCCGTCTGCCCATAAATCAAAACCCGTTTTATCTAACAAGCCCTGACCCCCCAAATACTGTTTTTATTTATAACTCTCAAGTATAAACCCGATATAGCTATGTCTGTTACATTCATGCTTATATAACGTGGCTGAATCTGACTAGCATGCCCTGATTCCCCGGCAGCATTTACATCTGCTGAATAAGTTTGTTGGTTAGAATTACAATTCATATACCATTACCAATTCATTGCCATCATCATCTTTGCATTTTCTAACGAAACCAACACCCCTATACAATTTTTCTGCAATAGAATCCCCTTTTATATAACAGAGTTTTATATGACTATACTTATCTTCGTTCTGGATTCCGGAGATCCACATTTTCAGAGCCTTTTTACCATAGCCCCGGCCTTGATAGCTTTTATCAATCATCATTTGATCCAGCACACAGGCTATGCCTTCTTCGGAGACATAGTCCCTTTGCATAATCAATCCGATGGGGTTATCTCAAATATACAATACATGAACCTGCGTCAAACAATATCTGAATCTATGTGCAGCTTGGCCATTAGCGACACGATTTCTGCAACTAATTCCATCCAATTTCCCCGTAACTCTTATAGGTTATCTATCCAGTACTTTGCTAACAAGTTTCTTGTCCCTTTTGCACATGATGCAAAGCCGTCTCCGGATCCCGTATTTCCTACAGTAAATATTATCGTAAGTTTATCTTTCATCTTTAAGTATCGAATAGCCCTTCAAATCCATTGGGATACCATTTTTGATAGCATACTGCCTCAGGATCCCTTCATACTTCATACCTACTTTTTCCATAAGCCGCCATGAAGCAATATTATCTTCTAAAGCAAGCGCAGAAATCCTGTTTAAATCAACATTTTCCATTTTCTATTGTTTTTTTTCATTACCGCGTTTAAAATTTCCTGTTGCCTTTGCCATAATTAATTGCTTTTCCTTTTCCCCAAACTGCAATCACAATTCTAACCTGATGTTCAGTTAAAAATAAGAACTGGGAACCCATAATTGTTTTCGTATATATGCTTCAATGGATTATGTCCTTCTACATGAGGCGAAAAACTCTTCCTTTCCTATCTCATAAAGGATGCCGCTTCTGGGGTTTCCCAACTGGTCTATCCATGCATCTTTAAGTACGCCTGTCCTTTTTGCGCCTATTTTCTTTTCATAAACATGCTGAGCCCTTTTGTTTTCAATCATCGTATCCCATACAATTTTCTCTATTGGATGTAATGAGTTGATCTCTTCATCAGTAAATATAAATTCAAACAGCATCTTAATAATCTCCGTACCATATCCTTTGTTTTGATAATCAAAATCACAAATTTTCCACCCCGGATATGCAGTCCCATCACCTTTGATCCCGTAATTCAATTCCCCTACAGCCTTGCCGTCTATTTCTATTACACAAAGCTGGCTTAACTTCCCTTCCCAGCTTTTTATATTAGCCTCTGTATCAGCTAACGATTCCCCAGTTCCGTTAGGAAAACCGACATATTCCATAACCTTGCCGTCATTCCACCATTTGTTTAATTGTACGGCATCCTCTATGGTAGCACTTCTGATTACAATATTATCTTTTTCAATCCTCATAATTTCCCCCGTTCACATCATCATAGAATGATAATATATTTGATTCATATTCCTTCTTTGCCTCCTGATATGCACCATGCCCGACACCTTGTAATACAATTTGTTTTGCCCCCGAGATTGCATTGGCCATATCTGTTTGCATCCCTAGATTAGTTATTTCATCCATATCCCCGCCAATAACGAGAGCTGGACAACTAATCTTATTTATCAAATCCATATTGTTGAATTCTAAAAGCCCTTTAAATAACCTTTTTATTCTATCCGGATTTTTAGGCTTTTTTAGAAGGCGTAGAATAGGAAAGACCCACCTGTATTTGCGACAATACCTTGGTGTGTAAGATTTTATTACACTGTCTATGTATAATTTAAACCATTGATCCTTCTCAATCCAATCCAGCCATTGTATTAAAATCTCATTTAACCTGTTATCAATATAAACCATGGTTGAGCCCAATACAAGACTTATTACCCTGTCAGGAAAATCAATTGCTATCCATTGTCCTATTGGTCCACCGGCGGAATTTGTCTCTATATGGGCCTTATCTATTTCCAATTTATCCATAACCATAACGTAATCCATTGCAAAATCCCTGGGTGTGAATCCCTCCGGAATGGGTTCTCTCCTGCTTATAACAAAAATATCATGTGTCCTTGAATATTTCTTGTACATTCTAGCAAGCATATACGAATTAGGGAATCCGCCAACGGTATTGATCCCATCACCTGATCCGGGGATAAGGATTATCGGTGTGCCCTTCCCTTCTATATGCAAACATTCAATAACTGCATTATCAGTGGTTTTTATTCTTATTGCCCTATCCTTTAACAAACCCATAGATACTGCCCCCTTTTCAGGTGTTCCTACAAGTTTCACAGTGGTCTTCTGCAATCACATTATACAGCCAATTTTTGATGTTATGAATATCAGTCTTACATAATCAGATACCTATAGTAAGCAAAAAATTCTCTAAAAAGAGAATAAATATCTCTTATCTCAAAATACTTCGCATGAGCTGTATAGACTTTATCGAAACCTGCTTTTTTAAATGCCAACTTTGTCCTTGTTATATGATAGTATTGGGAGATTATCGTGACCGAATTTAGATCCATTTCCCTCATTATGGTTTTTGCGTTTTGTGCTGTCATAAATGAATTGTATCCTTCGTGGTCTAATATAATATCCTCTTCTGAGACTCCTTTTTCTACTAGGTAGTCCTTCATTACAGTTGCCTCATCAAATCCTTCTTTCCCTGTCCCACCGCTTACCAGAATATATTTAAAATATTCTTCCTTATAAAGCTCTACAGCTCTATCCAACCTAGCCTTCAATCTCCCAGAAGGTTTTCCATCCAATTCCACTTTATTACCTAATACTACAGCGATATCAGAAGTGCCAACATTGTCATTTAGACCATCAAAAGTAATGATTAATATATGTATTAGAAACCATAAAAAAATTATTCCGAATAAATAAATTGTTCCTTTTAAATAAATCTTCCCCTTTTTCAAATCCCCCACTCCCTACATATAGAGTTGAAGCAAATTATCTTTGTATTTTATTGTCTTGTATCATATATCGTATTCCAAGATACCAAGTTCACCCATTGGAAGCTCCTTCAACACCTGACCATTTTGGAATATACAACATCCTCCTTTGGCTCTATCTTCACCCTCTACATAACTGTTTATCATTAGCACAGGCGCTTTGATCGGTTCCACTTGATAAGCATATTCCTCTCTTTCGCCATTTTCCCATTTGTCTATCGTATAATCAACATATAATGGCCATATAACACAATCCACTTTCAGTTGTTTCATGGAATCCATATTATGGCTATACCATAAATCACCGCATATAGCTGTTGCAAATATTTTGCCTTTGTACTTAAAGGTCGAAAAACTATCACCTTCCCTGTAATACCTTTTATCTGCTCTGGCCACTTTCCATCCGGGTGAGATTCTACGATAGTTATCTATAATTTCGCCATCTTCCGAAATGAATAAATTGCTGCTATAGATTGTTCCTCCATTGCGTTCAATGTACCCGAATGAAACGGCAACATTCAGCTTCTTTGTCAATTCCATTAATGAGCGTATAATTCCATCATCTTGGGAATATGCCCTTGCCAAATCCTTATGATATTCCCATGAAAGCCCCCTAAAGCCCTGCAGGAACGATTCCCCAAAACAAATCAAATCTAATTTCTTCTCACTACTTTTTATAAGATGCCTCTTTATTTGATTAAAGTTATATTCTATATCGCCATCTCGAAATTCTTCTGACACCAGACCAATTCTCAAGAATATTACCCCTTATCCCTAATTTTCTTTATTTCCATCCCATATATGGGTTTTAACTACAGACTATTTAATTCGTTGTAAATTGTCTTATCTATTTTCATGTGTCCACCTCTTATATTGGTACGTTTATTGTATCCAATATACGGTACTAGCGCAATTCGGCATCCTACTTATTATAAAAGATTAGCAGAGAACCTTCCCAAAATTCCCATAATGGGATAGTAAACCAACTTATTTTCGTGTCATGCTTATTGCCACGACGTTAAATGTAAATAATCCGTATTAACCGGACGATTAAAAATCGCCCCTACGGGTGTTACGTCAATATGTAGGGGCGTACCTTTGGTTGCCCATTATTACAATTGTTACGTCAATATGTAGGGGCGCACCTTTGGCCGCCCGTTACTTTTAATAGAACTTTATTTGTGGGGGGCAAATCTGTGCAATCAAAACAAACCTTTTTCAAAAATAAATAAAGATTTGTTAAATCCTAGTCCTCTTAATATTGTTCAGCCCTTCTGCCTCAGATGTCTATAAAAGCTTTTTAATTTCTTCTACCGATGCAACCCTTCCCGATACTCTTACCTCGTCGTCTACAACTAACCCAGGAGTAGACATTATCCCATAGGCTGTAATGTCTTTAAAATCAGTTACCTTCTCTATTGTAGCTTCAGTTCCCAATTCCTTCATAGCTTTTCTTACATTGGCTTCCAACCTTTTGCAGTTTCTGCACCCTGATCCTAGAATCTTAATTGTCATCTTCCTTTTCACCCCCATTAAATTATAAGTCCCGAAATAGCATTGAGTCCATAGCCCATGATTATTATTCCTATTGTGGCTATTGCTATAAAAGTAGCTAATAACTTTGGCTTTATTACTTTGCTCAGCATAACCATAGAGGGCAATGACATTGTAGTAACACCCATCATAAAGGATATCACTGTACCCAGTCCTACACCTTTAGCGACTAAAGCCCCTGCTATGGGAATAGTCCCGAAGATATCAGCGTAAATTGGCACCCCGATAAATGTTGCTATCAAAACCGAAAAGGGATTGCCGCTGCCTATAGTTTTTTCAATTATCGATTGGGGAATCCAGTTGTGAATCCCTGCCCCTATACCAACTCCTATTAGGATATAAGGCCATACCCTCAGTATAATATCCTTTACCTGATTCTTTGCAAAGGACATCCGATCCTTTCGGGTCATTTTCTCCAATTCTGTATCCATGTTCTCTGCTGCCCAGACATAAGATTGCACATACTTTTCCATATTCATTTTCTGAATTACCACTCCGCCTATTATAGCAATGATAACACCTGCCGCTACGTATACTATCCCGATTTTTACTCCAAAAGTAGTCATAAGCAGCATAAATGCAGCCAGATCCACCATAGGCGAAGATATTAGAAAAGAAAATGTTGCTCCCAAAGGCAGTCCCGCAGAGACGAACCCTATAAAGATTGGTATACTCGAACAGGAACAAAACGGGGTTAATATACCTAATATTGCCCCTAGTATATTTCCTTTGATACCTTTAATCCCGCCAAGAAGTTTCCTGGTCCTCTCCGGTGGAAAATAGCTTTGAATATACGATATTATATAGATCATTACCCCTAAAAGTATGAAGATCTTGATAGTATCATAGATAAAGAAATGAATACTTTCACCTATTCTAGTCTCCATAGACAGGCCAAAAACCTTCTCGATCAATAATACTACCAGATCCCAAAGCCATCTCATTTTGAGAAGCTGATCATTTAAAATTCCAAGTACTGCGCTCACCAAACCACCCACTTTATGATTCTCTATATTAAGGATTTATCTGCTGTAGAAAATCTGAAAATCCCGTATTTTAATTCATTAACTGGCCTTTTTCTGCAGGGAACCACCCTTTGGTACTGTTCGCTATTTTGACTAGAGCCAACATAATAGGTACTTCCGTCAGCACACCAACCACCGTGGCCAAGGCCGCACCTGATTTTAGTCCGAATAAAGATATGGCAACGGCAACAGCCAATTAGTAACACAGGTAACAATAAGTCCTTTTGGTTTTTTGGTAGCACCCACAAGGTAAGATATTTTTGAAAAAAGCCTATCCCTTGGCTGCCTTTGTTTTTTGCTTGTGTCATATCTGCTTTGCCTCCCGTAAATCTATTTTATTGGTTCTAATTCTTTCAGCTAGATCTTTAACTTTCTCTTCAATTATTAAAGCAGTTTTCCTAAATTCCCTCTTATCCTTCCCGGTAGGATCATCCAATCCCCAATCTTCCTTATATTTAGTAGGCAAATTGGGACAGACAACGTTGCAGCCCATAGTTATGACTATATCAACCCCCGGTATATCCCCAATCAATTTGGACTGTTGGGTTTTATTCATATCTACGCCATAAAGATCCTTTATGGTCTTTACCGCATCCTGGTTGATCTCGGACTTTATTTCGGTACCGGCAGAGTAGGAATCAAAAATATCCGATGCAAAGAGCTTCCCCAAGGCTTCTGCCATCTGAGACCTACATGAATTGTGTACACAAATAAACGCTACTTTAGGTTTCATTCTCTTCTCCTTTATAGGGAAATTTATAATGCCCGTTAAAAATTGAAACGCAATTTCCCATCCTTTAAATCATCGCAAGAGATGCCGCTTTCCAGATATTGATTTAGCCTACCTAGATCAGCCTTACATCGCCCTTCTTTAGTTAGCTCTTTATCCAATATTTCTCTTATAAATGGATATTTAATCAGAATATCACCTTCGATTCTGTAATACACATATTGCGCCCTTTTCTCATAATGAATTATCTTAGCATTTACCAGTCTGCTTAGATGTCTTGATGCGTTTGATTGGTTTATATCTAGTAGTGCCTCCAATTCACATACACATAGTTCCCCCTGAAATAACAAATTAAGAATGCGCAATCTAGTCTCGTCAGATAATGCTTTCATCACCTGTATGATTTTCAATTTATCACCTTCATATGATTATATTCGTTTGCACTCATATGCTATGCCAAAGAATTTAATTTGTCAATAGGTATTTGCCATCTTGTTTTTGCAGAACCTAGCTCAAAACCTTGTTATCCTTCCCGAATATTTTTACAGGGATAATCAACCAAAATCCTTCCCTAATCATTGCCAGTCCATGCAGTAAAGATAAAATCCCTTAACGTATTATTCTTGAGCCAGCGATGGTTCCCTATATATAGGTTAAAATCACATTACTTTTCACACCTGTTTATTTCGCATTATATAAATGATACAATCAATTATATATATGTCGCGAAAAAGATTTATCATTCCAAAATCAGAAGGATCGTCTGATTTTGAACAAAAGTAATGTATTATTCGCGACATATGAATCAAAGAAAATGTTTTGCATTATAGTATCCGAATGTAAAATGTTTAATGCTAAACATATAGTTGGGAGCCGATAAATGGTTCAGGCAGCCGTGGGTACCGGGAAATATTGCACTGACTGTATACCATCTTTTACTTAACCTCCCTTAACAAATCCTCAGCAGATATGCCATATAACTTTGCAAGCGCTAACAAATTCGATGTGCTTGGATCTGACATTCCATTTTCCCATTTTGATACTGCTTGTCTGCTTACACCTATTGTCTCTGCCACAAATTCCTGCGTTACTTTACAACGAATACGATGTTGCTTTAATAATTCGCCAAGGGATCTTCGCACCACCGATTTTTCCTGCCGTACATCGCTTGATTTTAAGTATTTTAAAAGGGCTCGAATAACGATAGTTAGGAGCCAAACAAAGAAGCCAATAAAAGCCAAATGTATGAGTGATATTATTATATTTTTCATTTTTAACTACCTCCTATTTCTTTGGCTATAGTCTATCGATACGAAGCGGTTACTGCTACCAACTACTACGCAAATATTAGTTGCGTTTCAGTTGAACCCAGAAATTCTGGTTTGTAACAGGAAAATTAAATAAATAAAAATTCCTTTATTACATCCTCACCATATATTTACAAGGTCATTATACCATTTATATGAATTGCCGCAGTATTTTAATATTAACTTCCCTATGTCCTCCGATGGGCTTGCATCGGATACATCTGATTTAGTATAACGGCTTGCTTGATGCCGCTAAATCGGATCCCAAAGGATTCCTTTATAGCGGTGCTTCACACCTGGTGAAGCGGTGTGATACGCACGCTCCAGAGCTTTGCATTTCGCACCCTTGCGTAAATACGTTATTATACCCAGTATCAGGCAATAATGAACCATTGAATAAAATCTATTATAAAATGCAGAATAGTTGGGGCTATAATACTGTTATACTTTGAGTAGAGCCACTGAAAACCACAATGGAAGATGACAAGGAAAACCAAGTTAATCCAATGCATAAGTATGTATTCTATAAAACCCATTTGGGCAACTGTCATATGGAAGGGGACATGCATTAATGAAAACATTATACCCGTTATGACTATTGATATCTGCTTATTAGAAAAATAACCATATAACCTTGTTCCTATATATCCTCTAAATACAAGTTCCTCGTAAAATCCAATAAAAATTTGAAAATAAATAATTCGCATAGCGATAACTTTGATATCTGTTTGGATTGTTGAACCTGTCAAAACAGCCCATATTCCACCTAAAACAACAGTCACAGCAAACAAAAACATTCCCATTACTAATGACTTTTTTGCCTGATCCATATTAAAACCCATAGTTGCTAACTTCTGCTTTCGGAATAGGCAAAATAGGAAAGCAATGCCAATGCATGATAACGAAAAGGCACCCGTTGTATAAAATATATATGTTTCCGTTAAAATTAAATTGTTCCAGACAAATAGTTTTCCCAATAAAAGACATCCAAGTGTCACAAAAATATACAGGATAAATGCCAAAAGAGCATCTATTTTGTTATACTCTTCCGTTTGTTGTATATATTGGGCGTTGACCCCTAATGCTATTGAATTTTCCATTGATAATCTCCCTATCTTATGTGCTTTAAACGGAAAAAATCCGGAGCTCTGCCCCAGTTGATATCGTGTATAACGTTTGGTATTACCTACTTTCCCTTGCCATAGACTTTAAACTGGTATTCCAAATAAATTTCAATTAGTCAAAAAAGTATGGGTTTCTGATGTCCTGTTTCCCCCATATGTTAGTGGCTACCCTATACATTGCCTTGGCGTGAATCCGATCATGCCATATAAAACGACGTAACACTTTTTTCAAAGACCATTGCTCCCCATAGCTGCCATCATACACAGTATTTCTCAGAAAACATGGTGTTGATTCGATACACTCAAACGCATTGATCCGGTTTTCTATGATATTTGGCAGATTACAGACTGTTATGCCGATTTCTGCAACATAATAATTTGTGACATTGTTTGTATGTTCG
>JAAYSJ010000172.1 GCA_012518395.1 Clostridiales bacterium | reverse complement strand
TAGAAAGGGAAATCAATATTACATCATTAGCAGAACTTATAGACAAAGATTTCGGCGATAAAGAAGATTTGAATTGTGCTGAAAAAATATTATACGGGGCAAATATCGCCTATAGCCTTGGCTTGGATAAAGAATCACTAAAGATGGCTGCTGGGTTTGGTGGCGGTATGGCCATTGAAGATAAGTGTGGAGCCCTGACGGCGGCCATTATGGTATTGGGAAAATTGTTTGTAGGGAAAAGTGCCCATGAGGGCGATAAAATCAAAATATTGACCCAAAGATTATTCGATGAATATAAAAAGGATATGGGCTCTATTGACTGTGCGCCCCTTAAGAAAGAACATAGAACCGAGGCGTTAAAATGCAAGCTCGTAATTCTTAAAGCTGCTGAAATATTGGATAGAATCGTAGGGGAAGAAATCGGTATATAGAGGGTGGCCACTATAATAACAACAGCCCGAGAGGCAGAAAATTTTATCTATGAATCATATATGAAGGCTCTGCCAAATATACCGCCGGATCAGCCTGACAGCCTGACAAGAAATCCGGTGTTCACAAGAACGCTATTGGATAGATTGGGAAAGCCGGATTATAAGCAATACAATATCCTGGTTACAGGAAGTAAGGGGAAAGGGTCAGTCAGCAGGATTCTTTCTGCCATTCTTGAGAGCCATGGTTATAAGACTGGGTTATTCACAGGACCCCACCTTATGAATTTTAGAGAAAGGATAAGGGTCAGCGGTACGCCAATATCTGAAAGAAACTTTGTAAAATATACAAATCATATAGAACCGTACATACACGATATACAACAAGCCTTGCCTGCAGATAAGTATATCGGACCTGTAGGTATCAGCGCTGCCATAGCAATGTTGTATTATTTGGACAAAAAAACCCGATATAACATTATTGAATGTGGCAGGGGTGCCAGATACGACGATGTTAATATGATTTTTAGCAGGGCATCAATTATTAACAGTGTTTTTGAGGAGCACATACCCCAACTAGGAAATAACTTATTAGAAATCGCGGATAGTAAGGCAGGCGTTATCAAATCAACCCAGGATTTTACCTTTTCTGCACACCAAAATCCCGAAGTATTAAATATTATTATAAAAGAAACTAGGGACAACAGCGTTAAGCTGTATCATTATGGCAGGGATTTTGAATGCTCTGATATAAAAGTCACCCCAAGGGGGACACATTTTAATATCGCCACAGAAAAGCATAAATATGGGGATCTATCCATAAGGCTTTTGGGGAGGCATCAAGCCTACAACGCCGCATTGGCTATAAGTGCTGCAGAACGGATATTAGGGAAACTCAATAGTGACACTATAGCAAAATCATTAAGAAAGATAACCTGGCCGGGAAGATTAGAAATTATTAGCCGCACTCCCACAGTAATTTTGGATGGATGCATAAATAAGGAATGTTCCCGGTATGTAACTGAGGTTGTAAAGGAAATCACCGACAAACCCATAATATCAATAGTGGGTATACCTGATGATAAGGATTATATTGGTGTTATACAAAGAATCAGTTCGATTTCTAAAAAAATAATTCTGACGAAAACCAAGAATCGGAACCTGAAATTCACTGATAATCAATATGGTGAGATTCGCCGGGTGATGGATGAAAATATACACTCTACACAAACGATAGATGAAGCAATGGATATGGCTATGTCCTTTGCGGAAGCTGATGATATAATATGCATTATGGGAACAATCTCCTTGGTAAAGGAAACCAAAGAACTATTCAGTCAGGATACTCTGAAACTATAATCATTGCCAATTAGGGTAAATAATGCTAGAATAAAAGCCATAAACAGGGCAAGAGCCACAGTATATCTAACCGCTTTGTTTAGTATACTATGCATATTCAGCATTGGAAAACTCTTTTAAAAGTTAGGTGAACCATATATGAAGAATGGGACAAAAGTAAAGAGTAGCCCCTACCTATCCATAATGATAATCCCCGATGCCAACAATAGGCCAAAGTCTATTAGAATAGCAAAGTGGCTGGTCTATCCTGTTGCAGCTGTATTACTGGGTATCTGTCTGTTATACGCGGGTATGTCATTACATATTAACGGACTGAAGGGTAAGATCTCAAACTACGATACGGCCATCGATGGTTATTCCCTGCAGCTTAAAGAAAACGCAGATGTAGTTTTAAAGCTCGAAGACCAAATTTCAGAGCTTAAGGAAGAAACAGATTATTATACAGAAAAACTACAATCACTAATTGAGGCGACCTCCTACATAGAAGAGAAAACGGCAGCCGCTGCTTTCAACAATAGCGAGGCTATTAATAAGGTAGGGGAGCTATTGGGTATCACCATCGAAGGCGATTCTGTCCAAGAAGCCCCATCCGCAGGGGACACCGACCAATTGCCCTCCCGATCTGCCACCAGGCCAAAAATCGATACATCCCAGGCCTCATTAGAACAAAATTATGCCTTTGCCATGGACGAGCTACATATGGAAAAGGGCAAGGCCAAGGCTATCGAACAATCCAGTCTGCGATTATTGGACAAGGTATCGGAAAGAGAGGATTATTTATTAGCTTATCCCTCTACCATCCCTGTAAACGGGCGTATATCATGTAATTTTGGTAAGCGGAACAACCCTTTCGGGGGAACTTCGACCGAATTTCATAAGGGTCTGGATATCGCTGTTGCTAGTGGTACAGCCGTGAAGGCTACGGGAAGGGGTAAGGTGATCCGGTCTGAATATAGCGGGGGCTATGGCTATCTGGTAGCCATCGATCATGGTTTTGGGATGAAGACCTATTATGCCCATAATTCAAAGCTTTTGGTAAATGTAGGTGATATAGTAGAAAGGGGCGATACCATCGCCCACTCCGGCAGCACAGGCAGGAGCACCGGACCTCATGTGCATTACGAGGTACGAATAGAGGACAACCCAGTGGATCCACTGAGCATTGCAATTAATTGAAACAAGGGGGAAGGATAATGTTAACGAGGAAACAGAAAGCACAGTATTCTAAGGTTACATCAATGCTAGGTGAGGATGTCGTTATAAAAGACGGAATCATCTATGCCCAGCAAACTCTGCGTATTGACGGTCAGTTCAAGGGAGAAATAAACAGTAAAGGTGCCCTGATAATAGGGAGCGAAGGCGGAGTGGACGGCAACATCCAGTGCGAAAACATTATTATTGCAGGTAAGGTAGAAGGTAACGTACAAGCAGTGAACCAGGTACATATCCACAAAAGTGGCAGGGTCAACGGGGATATCACATGTGATTCTATCGTAATCGATGAGGGTGGTGTCTTTGTAGGACAGAGCTCCATAATAAAAGAAGCAGAAGTAGAGGCTGAGCCCAAGCCGGAGGAACAGGTATCACAATAACGGCGTCTATTGGCTACCTACCCTTATATAGGGCAAAATATCAGTATTGATTAGTGCCAACCAGGGTGCTATATTGATATTAATATTGCAGTTTGTTTTGATTTGGCCATGTTTTTGCTGATTTGCAATATAACTTTAGGAAGTTGTATGTTGTAAGGTTTCTTTAAAGAAACTTATTGACGATTGCGGGGCGAAGGTAAGTGGCGATTCAAATAATAGGTATGCCCTTAGGATATGGGGCAGGGGTGCAGGGCGCCGAATATGGGCCGGGAAAGCTCAGAACATTGGGTCTGGAACAGGCCATAAGGTGGATGGGCTTTGATATTTATGACACCGGGGATATAGAAACATCAGAGAATGGAAGGATCAAGGCGTGTGCTTTCGACAACAGGCTAAAACATATAGATGTTGTGGCAGATGCCAATACACGCCTTGCCTATAGGGTATACGAGTCCATATCTGGGGGTAATTTTCCCCTGATATTGGGTGGAGACCATAGCTTGGGTTTGGGAAGCATCGCGGGTTTGAGCAAGCAAATCAAAAGGCTTGGTGTAATATGGATAGATGCCCATGGTGATTTGAACACAGAGAGCACCACCCCATCAGGCAATATCCATGGCATGTCCCTTGCTGCCTCTATGGGTCTTGGAGCCGAAAGGCTGGTAAATTTATTTGACCACAGGAAAAAGATAGAAGACAAAAATATCGTTTTAATTGGTACCAGAGCCCTGGACGACGGGGAGATCAATCTTTTAAATAATTCAAAAATTAAGACATATAATATGGACGTAATTAGAAAAATCGGTATCAAATCGGTTGCCAAAAGAGCCCTCTCTTACCTCAGGGGCAGGGTAGATGGGATCCATGTCAGCTTTGACATAGATTTTCTTGATGCAGAATTAGTGCCGGGTACAGGTACTCCTGTTTCGGGAGGAGGCAGCATAGAAGAGGCTAAGATCCTGTTAGGTGCCATTGCCAGATCCGGTATGATGGTTTCAATGGATTTTGCAGAGCTCGATCCCTTGATTGATAAAGGGGATGCTACGGCAAATGTTTGTGTGGATCTTCTAAGCCATGTCTTCGCTTGTATCAAGACGATATCGAAGGGAGCGGCCATGTCGGGATAGTCCCATCCCAAGGGAAGTGAAGAAGCCAATACCTTAAAGTATAATCCCCATAAAAATGCAGCAAAAAAACCCCAAGGTGGTGAACTTTTTGTTGCGAGTCCAAAGATATGTAAATGAAATAAGAAAGATAATAGAAAAGACCAATATCTATGCTGTATCTTTACTATTGCCGCAACCCCCATATAATGATATTATATGTTAGGCGCTAAGCATATAAAAATATTGAATATAATAAGGTAAAGGTGGGGGATTTATATGTCAGGATCCGACAACATGATCCTTTCAGGCCGAAAGCTACCCGGCAAAAAGTTTGGGGTTATTCTGGCAATAGTACAAGCAGTATTAACTTTTACTTTTTTAGGGTTTTCTCTTTATCTCAATGTGCTCCCAGGAAAATTTCTCATCCCTATAATCATAATTCTATTGTCCTTGCTCGGCATAACGTTTTATACCCAGTTCTCCGCTAAGGGTTTAAAGACAGGCAGAGTCCTGGCCATAATCATGTGTCTGCTCTTAGGGTTAGGGTGTTTTTACTTAATCAAGGCTCAATCGGTTCTAGACGATATTTCCGGTGTCAATACCAGGATAGACGATGTTTCTATTATCGTACTAGCAGACGATCCGGCTCAGACCATAGCCGATGCAGCAGACTATACTTTTGGTATTTCTGAAGACATGGACAGGGAGAATACTGATAAGACTATAGAAAAGATAAACAGCGAATTGGATAGCACAATCAAAGTGCAGGCCTTTGACGATATGGATTCGCAGATAGAGGCTCTCTATGATGGTGGTGTAGGCGCCATCATATTAAACGAAGCATATAGGGAGACCATAAAGGAGATCCACAACGATTTTGACAAAGAAACCAGGGTTCTAAGCGGCTATAAAATCGAAACCCCGGTGGATATAGAAGCCAGCAGCAAAAATGTAGTTAAAGAATCTTTTAATGTCTATATAAGCGGCATAGATACCTATGGCTCTATCAGAACAACCAGCAGAAGTGACGTAAACATTGTTGCCACCGTGAATCCAAATACAAAACACATACTTTTGACTACCACCCCCCGGGACTATTATGTGCCCTTTCCTAATAGCGGCGGGATGCGGGATAAACTAACCCATGCAGGCGTTTACGGAATAGATGTTTCCATAGGGGCAATAGAGGATCTGTATGGTATAGATATAGATTACTATGCAAGGGTAAATTTTGATTCTTTGATAAAGATGGTAGATGCCTTAGGGGGAATCGAAGTGGTTTCCGCCCATGCTTTTAAAGCAGGTGGCTACAATTTTGATAAAGGCGTAAATAAATTGGATGGTGAAAAAGCCTTGGCCTTTTCCAGAGAACGCAAATCCTTTGCCGCAGGTGATAACCAGCGGGGCAAAAACCAAATGGCGGTAATAAAGGGAATGATAGATAAGGCTATGTCACCGGCTATCATAACCAACTATAATGGGATTATGGACGGTATTGCAGGCAGTTTTGAGACCAATATGGGATCAAACGATATTACCGGCTTGGTAAAGATGCAGATAGACAATATGTCGCCCTGGAAGATAGAATCCAATGCCGTGACAGGTAAGGGTGCTATGAAGACAACATATACCTACAAAAAGAGACCCCTCTATGTAGCCATACCCAATGAAGACTCTGTGGAAGAGGCCAAGAATAAGATAAGGCAGGTTATGGAAGAGTAAAGTTAGGCAGGCCGGGCAAATGCTTGGCCTGTTTTTTAATGAAGGCCTAAGGAGGCTAAAGTTTATGGACAAGTTTGGAATAATAGAGATATT
>JAAYSJ010000171.1 GCA_012518395.1 Clostridiales bacterium | reverse complement strand
GGCGATCTTCGGCCGCTGGATTGTTGTCCGCTTTCAAAATATGCCTTTGTAGGGGCGGTCTTCGACCGCCCGGCTATTAGCCCATTAAGATGTTCTTATAATATTGGATACCGTATAACAAAACTTCTTCGTCAAAATCAAAAAGATTGCTATGCAAGGGATGAATGTGCCCCTCCTCCGGGTTCCCGCTTCCCAAAAACGAGAATACTCCGGGGACTACCTTCTGGTAATTGGAAAAATCCTCGGAGATCATAACTGGGTCTATTCTAATGTATTGTTCTTTGGGTAATATATCTATAATCTTTTGTGTTAATTCCTCGTCGTTGATAACCGGCGGATAATATATGCCATCCTTATATGTACTCTTAATTCTATGGGATTTCTCCATTCCGGCCAGTAAATCTACAGTCTTTTCTTTAACGGCCTGATACAATTCTTCGCTAAAGGTTCTAACAGTACATTCCATAGATACTTTCCCAGCAATAATATTTCTCGAACTCCCGCCCTGGATCTTCCCTATGGAGAAGACAATTTCCTCGGCAGGGTCAAAGGTTCTTGTAAGCATAGATTGTATAGCGGTGACAAAGTGGGCCGCCGCCACTATAGCGTCTACCCCCTTATAGGGCATGGCACCATGGGCGCTTTTCCCCATAATCTCTATGTCCACCTCACTGGTTTGTGCCATTAATGGACCTTTCCTTAGCCCTATCTTGCCCTGGGGAAGATCAGGCATTATATGAAGGCCAAAGATGGCATCCACTTTTGGATCCTCCAGCAGCCCTTCCTCTATCATAGGCTGTGCTCCGCCTTCTAATTCTTCATCGGGCTGAAACACCAGCACGATATTATCGTCGATTTTATCCTTATTATTGAAAATCCACTTTGCAAATCCTAAGAGAATTGACATATGCCCATCGTGGCCGCAGGCATGCATATACCCTTTTCTCAGAGAGGCAAAGGGAAGGCCAGTCTTTTCCTCTATGGCCAGAGCATCCATATCAGCTCTAAAAGCCAGAGTCCGATCCCCTGTTCTGCCCCTCAATACAGCTTTTATCCCGGTCTTAGCCAATACCTTGATTTCTGTAAAACCTATTCTTTTAAGTTCTTCTAATATATAATTCCTTGTATCATATACTTCAAATCTGATCTCGGGGTTTTTATGAAGCCATCTTCTATGGGTAATAACCTGATCTTTCAATACCAGAATATCCTTATCTATCATTTGGGCTTGTTCCTTTCCTTTTCTATAAGATTGTCTCTATCTTAGTTAAATCATCTTCAGTCTGGCACATGATCGTTTCAGTTTTCATAATCATGCCCCTTACATATTTGCCCTTTATTATTTACCTTCCACTATATTTGTCCATCATTCATATTATAAAACTACTTCCTCCTCTATAAAATCACTAAAGCTATCTATATCTTTAAAGGCCACTTCATTTCCCAAGGCTTCAAAATGTTTTCTACCGCATTTTATCTTAGCACCTTCAGTTGGTCTTAGGGCATCAAACATCGTATCCCCCTTAGTTTCTAATACAAAGTAAAGTTTGTCTTTGCCGTCTACATCAATTAGTACAACCCAGTCGGGGTTATAAATGCCGAGTGGAGTAGATATAGTAAACCAATCCGGCAGTTTCGCATACAGCCTAATTCTTTTATTGTTTTCAAAGCTAGTTGCGAAGCTTTCTTCATTAGCACTGTCATATATCACATATTCATATACTGATTTTTTACTCTTTATCATATTCTTAGATAGGTAACCTGTCAGCTCCTCTGTTTCAAAGAGTTCCTGAGCGTAATATTCATCATCACCTATCTTGGTGTATTTAATGCCGTCAACGATCATCAATTTCATTTTAGCTGATATAATCTGGGCTACCTGTTCCATATACCTTTGAGGGTTCTTCTTAAATAGATGGATAGTCTTGCTTCTAAGCAATATCTCTACAATGGTTTTTCTAGTCAAGTTGGTTTCATTCTGTAGGTAGGCAATAATATCTGGTATATTTTCTTTTAGGTGATTTAAGCCTACGGCATACCTTTCTGATTCTAGTGGTGATATACCCCCTGCACTAATATCAAGCCCTGCTTTTGTATATATAAGTTTCGCAGAACTTACAGATAGGCTAATTTGCATTTCCCTACAACATTTATCAATCAGTTCCTCAGTATCAAAGTCTACTGAATAGGTAGTCTTATATTTTATCCTATCCCACAAGTCTTTAAATTCGGGATCTAAATAAACCTGTTTATTTAGTTTAACAATTTTTTTATCGCTATTATTTTTAATATTAAGACGGCTGGAAACCTTTCTGGCAAGGGCTGTAATCTCTGCCTTTACAGGTTCATATTC
>JAAYSJ010000019.1 GCA_012518395.1 Clostridiales bacterium | reverse complement strand
TTTTTCCCCAGGGTAGATTTTTAGGTTAATATTATGCAGTGTAGGTTCTGCCTGACTATAATATTTAAATGTAAAGTCCTTAAATTCTATGATTGGGTTTTTCTCCATGTATGTCTCCCACATCCGTTTGTTTATTTATAATTAATTTTATTTTACTTATGGGTATCAACCCTCTATTGGTTCTTTGTTATACTTCCCTTTTTTGTCCTGGTAGCAGCATAGGCGACCAGGAAGAGGGTTCCTATTACTCCGGCACTTATTATGTTCATAACTGCAGCAATGGCGCCTTGGGTGAATACAAGATTTACAGGCTCTGCATAGATAACAATATCCAAAACAGGAGCTATTATTATCCAAGCAACCAGGTTCCCTATGATCTGTATAAGGTTAAATTTAAGGATATCTTTGAATTTAAATTCGCCCTCTTCGACCTTAGTGTTCTTAAATGCAAAACCAAAGACAAATCCAGCAATGCCGCTGGCCAATACCCAGCTCCACCATGGAGAACCATATTGAATAGCATCACTTAAGGCATGACCAATAAACGCAATGAGTCCGCCGGCTATAGGCCCAAATAAAGTCGCAAAGAAAGCACCTATTCCATAAGCTGTCTGGAATTCCGTTTCAGGAACCGGCGAAGGTATTTTAACATACATGAATAAGAGCATAAAAATTGCAGCACCCAAGCCTGTAGCGACGATGGTCCTTGTTGTCACCTTGAAATACTTTTTCATCGAAAATCCTCCTTTTTAAATTTTATGCTTGTCCTACACTGCACAATATAACTTTTCTATTTTTAGTCGAGAGACATAATGAACTATTGATAAACCTTCTTGAATGTATGTAAAACGCAAAAGATGGGATTCCCTTAATATGTATAATATATGAGAATGAGGTCTATGTCAATGACAACAGGACGGGGGCACTCTTTGTTTAAGTTGTAAGAAACGTATTTATAGAAAAAACATAATGGGATCAGATGGCCATTAGGGGAACCATTTATTTGGGGGGAATGCTTAAAGGCCGCAAGGGACTTCTTAAAAAATGGAGGAGCCAAAAGGCTCCCCCTCATTAAATGCTTTATAAATATCTGCAAGTATCCATCTAGTTATCTATGAATTCACCCTGGAACATAACTTTTTGCACATCCATCTTATCGTTTACAATAACGATATTTGCTATATTCCCCTTCTTAATGCTGCCCATATTATCCATCCTAAGCAAGAGCGAAGGGTTGTATGATGCATATCTAAATACATCACTAAGGCTGGCCCCTGTATGTTTCATCATATTTTTACAGGCCTGATCCAGGGATAGCTTTGATCCTGCGATCTCACCGGCATGATCAAAATTTAAATCCGTTACGCCCGCATAATCTCCTTCCTCAGGTACGGGACCATCAAAGGCACAATTATCGGATATGAGAATAATCCTTTCCTTCCCCTTAATCTTTAGGACTAATCGAATCATAAAGGGATCTACATGAATACCCCTGGAGTCCACTATAAGTTCTGCATATATATCATCACTAAAATTTACCGCTTCATCTACACAAACTCCCCGAACCTCGGGATATTTTATCAAATCCCCCGTTGCATTGGTATGATGTGTCGCCAATATCAGGCCTTGGGGTATAAACCGGAATATCTCATCAGGGGATGCTTCACTATGAGCCACCGCTAAGATTGCATCCTCGTCCTTTGCCTTAACATCGTCTACAAATCGCTCGATGCCTTCCCTTTCCGGAGCTATACACCAGACCTTAGCAAAAGGCGCCGCTGCATCAATCAAGGGCTGGTATTCTTCTTTCTTTATGCCTAAAGCCCACCTGTTATTTTCTACATCTGCACCGTATTTTGGGTTTAAATAAGGTGCCTCCATATATAAGCCGTCTATGATTCGGCCAGCTCCCGTCTTAGAGGCCTCCTTTATCGTCTCTATGCCATCCAAAAGTTCCTCTTGTGTCATATTATAATACAATGTAGGTAAAATAGTTGTCGTTCCGCGGCGGAGATGAAATTCAGCAGCTTTTTGAGCATCCTCATAAAACCAGATATCGCCGCCGGCATGACTATGGATATCTATAAGCCCGGGGCCTGCATAATTGCCACCACCATCTATTATCTCTGCGCCTTCCGGAATTTGTATCTTTTCCCTTTCCCCAAATTCACCGATTACCCCATCATCTACCAAGATTACTCCATCATAGATAACACTGTCAATTAACACAATGTTAATGTTTGTAATTGCTTTCACATCTTCACCTCATTTTCCATTATGGAAATAATTTTTTCCTCTGTCGCCTCATTCTGTTCTAATTCTCCTAAGAGTCTACCATTATGTATAACCAATATACGATCAGATACACCGATTATCTCCCGGATATCCGATGAAATAAGGATAATGGTCTTGCCCTGGCCAGCTAAATAATTTATATCTTTATAGATTTCTGCCTTTCCGCCTATGTCCACGCCCCGTGTAGGCTCATCTAAGAATATAATATCGCTGTCCTCCATTAGCCACTTAGAGACGACGATCCTTTGTCTGGTTCCCCCCGTCAAAAACTCCGATTCTTTGCGGGAAGAATGATTAAACATACCCATCAATCCGCCTAATTGCTTTGAGAAAGCCTGCTGTAAACCGCTAACCAAGGTGTTTGTTTTTGTTGCCCCATCGATGCTTACAAAGGTTATACTTTTATCCCCTTCAAGTGGAATCATTAAACCCTGCCCACTTTTATCTTCAGCTACCAGATATGTGGATCTATCTATAGCCTGTCTTAAGTTGCGCAAACGTGCAGGCTGTCCGAACATGGTCACCTTGCCGGAGTGTATTCTGTCAATTCCTAATATGGCATGCACCAATCCCTTTTTATCACCCCCGGTAAGACCCGCAATTCCCAAAACCTCACCGCTTCTTCCCTGAAAAGTTATGTTGTCAAAAATTCTTCTGCGGGTAAGGCCTTCTACCTTTAGAGTCACCTCCCCAATCTCTGTATGCTCTTTCGGATATTCTTCTAAGGCAGGCTCCCCGACAATAAGTGAAATTAGTTTTTCTCTATCAATATCATTAACCTGCTCTGTGCTTATATGCTTGCCCCGACGCAAGACAGTAACCTTGTCGGCGATTTCGAATACTTCCTCTAAGCGGTGGGTTATGTATATAACGGTAATACCCCGTTCTTTCAACTTTTTAATAACACTAAACAGAATATCCCTGTCCTCATCAGTTAAAGCGGGCGATGGCTCATCCATTGCTACCAGTTCACAGTTATTATTGATTGCTTTACACACTTCAATGATTTGCCTGTAAACCATGGGCAGATTATCTACGACCTCATTCGGGTTCATATCTATACCCAAAGACCGAAACATTTCCCGAGCCTTTTCCCTCATGGATTTCCAGCTTAAGATACCCCCCTTGGCAAGAAAGTTGCCAAGAAATATATTCTCAGCAGCTGTTAGGCCGCCCATAAGAGTAGATTCATGATGTAGTGCACCAATGCCCCTTTTTAGGGCTTCCTCGGGGGTCAAATAGCGGATTCTTCTTCCGTTTAGCTCCCATTGGCCTGCATCTTCCCTTTCAAGTCCGGTCAATATCTTTATAAGAGTTGATTTACCCGAACCATTTTCGCCTACTAAAGCGTGAATAGTGCCACGGTCTACATCAAAAGAAACATCGTCCAAGGCTGCAACACCGGGGAAATTCTTTGAGAGCCCTTTTACCGACAAGATTGATTCTGCCATATCCAATCTCCTTCCACTATTTCCGTCATCTTTATAGTTCTATTATGTCTGTTTTTTGCTATGTCGCCACTTAATTTCCGGCCAGTATTTTGGCTAATAATTGCAATGAAAATATAATGTAAATTATATGCCGTTATTAATAATATTTTTTCAAACACAAAGTTGCTGCCCCAATAGCAGACGCCAAAAGGCCAATATCTGATTCTTCAATGACAGTGTCCTCATATATTTGAGGCATGGTTTCAATCTTTATAGTATCAAGTATCGTATTTAAAAGCAACTCATTGTCATGAACCAGACGCCCATTTATAATCACCTTGCTGGGGTTAAACAGCCCTATGGCGTTAGATATGCCTACACCGATATATTTCCCTGTGTGAATCAACAAATCAGTTGAATAATCGTCCCCAAGCTCAGCGGCTAGCGCAATATCCCTTACCGTCGGGGATTCTTTAGATTCTCCCATCACCTGACGTAATATAGTTTCCGTTCCGTTTTTCAGGGCCTCATTCACTTGCTGCAATAGAGCCCATTCAGAAGCCAGAGACTCTATGCATCCATATCTGCCGCAAGTACAAAGAGGTCCGTTAACGTCAACTACTGTATGCCCTACCTCCCCGGACTTTCCACTGGCACCTGCATAAATCTTTTGATCGATGACTATGCCGCATCCAATACCCAAGCCTAAATCGAAGACCAAAAAATCCTTTACCCCTTTTCCCTTACCATACCATAGCTCGGCTTTAGCCATTAGTCTTGAGCAGTCATCGATGTAGGTATCCAGGCCGTATCTTTCTTCAAATATCTGCTTTAGCGGGATATTAAACCACTCAGGCAAATTCTCCGAAAGAATCAAAAGTCCTGTAGCCTTATCAATAAACCCGGGAATAGATATTCCTATTCCCTCAATTTGTTCTAAATCCATAGACGCTTTCTTTAAAAGATTATCAATTAAATTAAAACTAATATTGATCAGGGTATCCGGCTCCATATGATTTGACAGTTCAACATGATGTGAGCAGACTACCTCCCCGGCAAAATCCATTATTATGCCGGATATGTAGGATCCCCCTAAGTCTACCCCAATACAATAAGTAAAGTCACCGTTTAACCCAAGGATTTCTTTGGGTCTCCCTATTCCCATAGTACTATGCCCGATCACCTTTAGCTGATTCTTACCAAGCAATTCTTTGGTGATATTAGTAATAGTCTTTTTATCCAAGCTACTGACGGAAGATAGCTCAATCCTGGATAATTCTACGTTTCTTAATATATTTAGTACTTTCTTTTGATTATAAATTTTTAAAAATGTTTGATTACTTTTACCATATTCAAAGCTACCATTTTCCATTACCAAAACCCCAATGTTCTTTATTTTTGTTCTAATAGATATGTCGCGAAAAAGATTTATCATTTCAAAACCAGTAGATCCATCTGATTTTGAACAAAAGTAATGTATCTTCGCAACATATGAATCAAGGATAATGTTTTGCATTATAGTATCCGAATGTAAAATGTTTAATGCAAAACATATAGATAAATTCTGTCAAATAACTACATCAAATCGTACCACAAAACCCCATTCTCTGCCAGCCGGTTTCTTAAGATGACGTATGCATAACCGGTACTTATTTTTTGTAGGGATTCCCCTTGGGGCGACCGTTATTGAAAAGGACTGGGAACCCTTGGCCCCAGCCCGTTTTAATAACTTTATATGTTCCGCTAAATGCAAATTTCACATCGATGCAGAGGTTTTAATAACCTACCTTCTCCCAGGGCTCAAAGGGAGCTGCTATCTCTTCGCTTACGTAAATCGTAGTGTCAAGTATCTGGAATATTGAACTGGGCATCAATGGGGTGACCGGCCCAAGAATAACCAAACGGGAGGTCATCCTCTGCCATGAGGAGAAAGTGCCCATTGTCTGCAATGCATGGATTTCTATGCGCACTCTGGAACGGGCTATATCAGCCGGCCCAATGGTAAAAGCTTTAGGCGGAACATTGGCGATATCGCCGGATTGTCCAAATACGCCATGCAACGAATTCTGCATAATAGTCATGGGATGAAGGTTTATCAATCTGGCACCCATCTTCAAATATTCTTCAATATCATCGGTCATAAATTCTTCAACTGGATCTACAAAGGCTACGTGGCCTGCCCAGCCTGGACTGGAATAGCATGCATCGGCTCCCCCATCGCCCACTTCAGTAATAAGATCAGAATAATGATCCATGTTTTCTGTGGTGGGAAGGTGCATATTCTCTACAGGCATACGAAGTTCAGGATCGATCTGGCCATAGAGATATTTCATCATAGAATAGGAAAATCCAGATTTATAGGTAATTGGGGCAAGATTTCCATCCTGATCGGCCCATTCGTCCATACTAAAGATATGGACATTGCGGCAATCTACCCGGTGCAGATTGATAAGCTCTGCCAGGGGTATGTATGTCTCCGGTTCCGGGTTCCCTAAAATGAAAACCTGCTTCACATCCTTGTCATCGGACATCTTCATTCTGGTAAATATATCCCCGATAACAATAGGATGTGGGTTCATTACCACCTTTACTTTCATGTGCTCATTGGAGTACTTCTCCAAATCCTTACCATGGACTGAACGAGCTAAAGCCAACGCCTCCTGATCTCTAAAAGGTACAAAGGGTGCTGGATCGAACTTAAATTCACTCATAGTATTCCCCTCCTTATTAAGTTCATTTTATATATTATATTTGTGTAACCTTGATTGAGCAATCATATAATAGGTTAAACCTTTTATGTTTTTTTATTAGAGCCCCTGTGGGATTCGGATTAAAGTGCCTGGCAGTGCTAACGACCTTTCTGGCAGCCTCGTTAAAATCCCTAAACATGCCATCATTTACAGCTCCTACTATTGCTGCACCTAATGAGGTTACCTCTGTATCCGTTGGTATATCAAAGGGCACTCCCGTAAGATCCGAGCATAACTGGCAGAAAAAATTATCCCTTGCGCCACCGCCTGTTGCGGCTACTCTATCAGGTCGTAATCCTACAGATACCAATTCATCTATATTCTTTTTAATAAGATGCCCAGAGCCCTCCAAAACAGCATAATATAAATCTGCTGCATCGTGCTGTGAGCGCAAACCATAAAACATACCCGTTGCCTTGGGATTAAAATCTGGTGGATTAGTGCCTACAATATGGGGCAAAAAGATAAGGTCCCCGGGCAGATCCTTAGTTGCCAAGCGTTTCTTTAGGTCATCGTGGGAGCTGCCAGGCAAAAAATTATTCATATACCAATCAAAACATGATCCACCGCTTTCAATCACCAATAAATATATATAGTTTCCCGGGCCAAGGCCATAATGGGTAGCGATACGATAATTCTGGGGAAGAGGGGCAGGAGCCATGGTAGCCAAAGCGAATACTGTTCCCATGGAGATGCTGACAGCCCCCTCCGTCATGGTTCCCGTCCCTATCATAGCGGTAAATTGATCCAGGCACCCGGCATTGACCCGGACTTCATTAGAAAGCCCCGTAGCTGACGCGATCTCGGGGGATATCTTTCCGATCTCAGTATTGGGCTCAACAAGGTCGGGCAGTTGGTGGCTGCGGATCCCGCAAATATCCATCATTTCTTCCCAATATTGTCTTTTATAAATATCAAAATAAAATGAAAAAGTAGCTATAGAGCAATCGGCATACAGCTTTCCTGTAAGACAAAAGGCTATATAGTCCTTTAGCAGTACATAATGGGCAGCCTTTGCATGTATCTTCGGAAGATGCCGTTTAAGCCAAAGTATCTTTGTGGCCGGCCAAGTAGGCAATATGGATAACTGCCCTGTTTTGTTATGATATTCTTCCATTGACAGTATTTTCCCCATATAGCTGCATTCTTCTGTTGAACGCTCATCCATCCATGAGATAGCGTTCATTAAGGGGGTAAGATCCTTACCCAACACCACTAAGGACTCGGCCTGACCTGTTAAAATGATTTTTTTCAGCTCCCTGGAATCCTGGTCAACCTCCACAATTTCTGCCAGCAATTCCAAGATAGTTTCCATATAAGCCACAGCGTCAAATTCAACCCTGGCATCCTCACGGATATAGTGCACAGGCTTGCTTCGCCATTGTTTGGGTTTTAGCCCATCGTCATAAGACGTCACCCTAATATTGGTTGTACCTAAATCTATTGCAATGTATCCCATTTTAAAAACCCCTTAAGCTTAAATTGCTTTTCTGCCTCTTGTATATACATCAAAGGCTACTGCCAGAACAAAGATCGCACCTTTAATAACGTATTGGTAAGAGATCCCTATACCCATCAGGTTCAGGCCATTTGTAAGAGACATTATGACCAATGCACCTATAATGGTATTGCCCACCTTCCCTATTCCACCGGAGGTGGATACTCCGCCTATATAACAGGCTGCGATAGAGTCAAGCTCAAAACCCTGTCCTGCTATTGGACTGGCAGATTGCAAGCGTGAAGTAAACAAGATCCCGGATAGAGCGGCTAACGTCCCCATAGACATAAAGACAAATAACATAGTTCTTTTTACATTGACACCTGCCAACATCGCCGCTTCCTGGTTGCCGCCAATACCATAAATATATCTTCCCAACCGGGTTTTATTCATCATAAAATTATAAATGGAAACTACGATACTTACAATCACTATGGTCCAAGATAAACCCTGGTATTGGGCCAATACGACAGCCACTGTAGCAATAGCAGCTCCGGTAAAGATCAGCTTAAATATGAATACAGGTAGAGAGACAACTTCAAAATTATAATGCAAAAGATTTTTGCGCTGTTTTATTTGAGCCATAATAGCCAGTACAACTGCAATAGCCCCAACAATCAAAGAGACTAAGTGCAATCCACCTACACTACCAATATCCGGTACAAAACCATTTGACAGATTGTTATAGGCTGCCACATCGATTCTAATCGTTCCGGATTCTTGGGTCGAAAGGGACAATAGTCCCCTAAATATAAAATGAAACGCCAGAGTAGTAACAAAAGCAGGTACTCCTACATAACTCACAGTAAACCCTTGTATCAAGCCAATTACCATTCCAAATATCAAGACCATGGGAATTACTAAATATATGGGGATACCAAACTTAACCATAAAGGTGGCGGCCATAGCCCCTAGAAAGCCGGCAGCATACCCTACCGATAGATCTATCTGACGAATTATCAATACCAAAGTCATACCTACAGCCAAAACGGCTATATACCCTGTCTGATTTATCAAGTTGGTAATGTTTCTAGGAGATAAAAAACTACCCCCCGTAAATATTCCGAAAAATATAAATATTACTGCCAAGGCAACGTACATCGCATAATCCCGCATTCGGGTACGCAACAGGGTGGTTACTTCATTGATTAACCCGCCGCTGCCCTGAATATTTCTACTAGTCTCCATCCTCATCTACCTCCTCAGTCTTCGTGGCCATTGCCATTATTCTGTGTTCAGTCGCCTCTTCTGCCGATATTTCCCCTGTAATGCTCCCCTCAGCCATTACGTATAATCTGTCGCTCATTCCCAATATCTCCGGCAGATCAGACGAAATCATTATAATGGAATACCCTTTTTCCACTAATTCGTTCATAATAGTGTAGATTTCAAACTTTGCACCCACATCGATACCCCGAGTAGGTTCATCCAATATCAATACCTTGGGCTCTGCAAAGAGCCATTTGGCCAATGAAACCTTTTGCTGGTTGCCCCCTGACAAATTCATAACTGTCTGGGCGATGGAAGTAGCTCTAATATTCAAGGCATCCTTATATTCACCAACCCTGATGATCTCTTCGTTTTCATTTATGGTAATACCGTTTAACAGGGCTTCCAAATTAGCAAGGGTAGTATTGAACTTTACATCCTGAATCAGAATAAGACCGTTTCTCTTTTTATCCTCTGTGACATAAGCCAAGCCCGCCTTCATAGCATCTTTAGGATTCTTAAAGGTTTTGGGTTCACCCTCAATATCCATAGAACCGGATACGATCCTGTAACCAGGGGAATTCCCAAAGATGGACAGGGCAAATTCAGTGCGCCCGGCGCCCATCAGCCCCGCAATACCTACTATCTCACCTTTATTAACATGAATATTTATATCGTCTAATATGGTTCGGTCGGAAGCAGGATCGAATACTGTCCAGTTTGTTACTTCTAAAGCCGGCTCTTCCGAAATATTATGGGTTCTTTCCGGATATATATTTTCAATATCCCGGCCTACCATATACCGAATTATTTCCCTTTCTGACACGGTTCTTTCCGTTGCATCCATAGAGGCTATCGTGGTGCCGTCCCTTAGTACAGTTATTGTATCTGCTATTCCCACTACCTCTTTTAACCTATGGGATATCATGATACAGGTAACTCCATCCTCTTTTAATTCCCGCAAGAGATTTAATAGGTTCTGGCTGTCGTCCTCATTCAAAGAGGAGGTGGGTTCATCCAAGATTATTAGCTTTGCTTCCTTTGATAGCACCTTTGCTATTTCCACCAGCTGCTGCTTTCCTACCCGCAGATCCGATACTTTCATAGATTGGTTAACATCTAACCGAACCTTTTTCATTATCTCCCCTGCACTGATAATGGTTTGGTTCCAATTGATCACCTTGCCGTCCATTATCTCATGACCGAAATAAATATTCTCGTAGATTGACAAATCAGGGATCAGAGCCAGCTCTTGAGTTATAATAGCAATCCCTGCATTCTCACTATCCCTGGTAGACATAAATTCCTGGACTTCGCCGTTGTAAATTATATTGCCTTCATAGGTTCCATGCCTGTATACCCCGGAAAGAATATTCATAAGAGTTGATTTTCCGGCACCATTTTCCCCAACCAGGCAATGTATCTCCCCCCGTTTTACACGGAAGTTCACGTCATCCAATGCTTTGACACCAGGAAATTCCTTTGTGATATTCTGCATTTCCAAAATATAATCTTCCAATTTAGCACCTCGAATTAGAAAGGCCGGGGCGGTCACAACCTCCCGCCCGGCCGTTTCGTTTTGGCTGTATCCTACTTATAGATGGCTTTCACGTCGTCGCTCATGCCTTCCCAATTTTTATAATCGTCCTTGTTGTAAACACCATTGTTGAAGAATATCTCTTCCATATTGTCTCTTGTAACTGTTGTTACATCAGACTGGAGGGTCTTTACTTCAATTTTGCCGTTGTCTGTCATTACATCCCCTTCGGGTTGTTTTCCGTCAATTAAGTCATATGCCAAATCCATAGCAACTTTACTAATGACAACAGGATCACAATATACTGTCATATCTTGCATACCGTCTATCATATATTGTACAGATGCTTCAACGCCATCGGCTCCAGCTATCCAGAAGCTCTTTACATCAGAATCTGCTGCGAAGGTATCAGCAATTGCACGGCATGTGTCATCATCGGGTGCAATAATAAAGCTGACCTCTTTTTCTTCGGGCGATGCCGCTGTCAGATGAGCTTCAGCCAATGTTTTGGATACTTCCATATCCCATTCGGTATCTACAGATTGCATTATTTCATAGAGCTCGTCATGAGCCAGATCAAGTTTGTCTTTATACTTCATAGCTGCGGCAGAGTTCCTTACAACAAAGGTGCCGTCTGCTATATATGGTTGTAGTGCATTCCAATAGCCCTGGAAATAATCGAAAGAGTTGTTGTCCGTAAGCGCCCCGGAATACAGATAGAGGTTTAATCCGCTACCCCCGTCTTTTTTGGCGCGATCCACCAGGTACTGACCCATGGACTCACCGATTTTAATACTGTCAAATGAAATATAATAGTCTACTGCATCACTGTTGGTAATAAGTCGGTCATAAGAAATGATGTGTACGCCCTCTTTTTTCGCCTCTTCTATGGTCGATCCGGCTGCTTCCACGTCAAAGGGGGTGATGATTAATACTTTTATTCCCTTAGAGATTAGAGATTCAACATTGGTTTTCTCCGTTGCCGAATTGGCCTGGGAGTACATAATCTCTGCCTTGTAATCGTTCTTTTCAATGAGTTCGACGAACTTTGCTTCGTCTGCAAGCCACCTGGACTCGTCTTTGGTGGGGAATATGATTCCTACGTCAAGCTGTCCTTTTTTCGGGCCTTTGGCACAGCCAGCTAATGCCCCGACCACCATCAATAGTGCCAAGAATAGAACTATACCTCTTTTCATCCTTAAACCTCCTCGCAATACCCGCACTTGCATATAATAGTAGCCTAAAAATAAGGCTCATTACACGTGGTGCAAATATTGACTTTTATTTTATATGACCTCATATCCTGTATGGGCCAAATATTGTTTTTGGAGTAAAATAAAAACCAGTGTAATTTCTGCAAACTTGTTTGTATTCCCTTTTTTAGTTTGATTTACCTGATTCAAATCATAGAATCTTTTTATCCGAAGGGATTTATAGAATACTTCTATATACTATCTATTTTGTATTATACAGTAATTTGTCCGGCTTAGCAACCATTATTTTGAATAATTTAGACCCTGCATATCGTTACCGGAAATTTTTTATGGGACAGGCTAAATATTTTTCTTTTTGCTCATTATAATAATTTGTTACCTCTTCTTTTTGTCTTTCATCCATCTTTGCTTTTAGGCTCTCAAGCTTATCCTCTAGAGAATTAACATCTCCTTTTATTCTATTTTGATCGTCTCTAATAGTATTATAAGCATCGGAATCGTCCCCCGTATCCATCTCAATATAAAAATCAGTAACACTTTGCATATATTCTTGTTCTGATGCAATTATTTGGTCTACGACGGCTTTAGCCTTTTTTACTTTCTTGCCGGCACAACCTACAATAGATATTATTAAAAAAGAAGCCACAAGAACCACACCAATACTTTTAATCGCCCATGCAGACTTCCTGTTATCAGCCACATTTTCCACCCCTTATATATGCATTCTTTTATTACAGACAATACCCCAATTTGCGCCGCCCATATGGAGCTGGCGATGTCCATTATTGTTCAACATATGATTTTTAAATACCACGGAATTCTCCGCTCTTAATATAATAGATACCCATACCCGTGGCTGCTAATCAATTTTGATACATCCATTAATAGCCTGTCCCACGTGAAAAACATAGTTTGTACGCCACGTTATGAAGAATTTGCTTTGATAAAAAAGGGAGCAAAAAAGCCGATATCTGTACAACATTTATACAAATATCAGCTAAAATTTATACTGGCGTACCCGGAAGGATTTGAACCCTCGGCCTCTTGATCCGTAGTCAAGCGCTCTATCCAGCTGAGCTACGGGTACATATCAATAAGGGAGCAATAAAAATTTTATTACATATTGATGCCCCTGTCAAGGCTCACATCTTGGAAATTTTCTATCCCGAGCGGGGAACCCATATCCAACATCTCAATAAACGCCTGGGTTATTCGAGGATCAAATTTTATCCCTGCTTCACGTTTTAATACATAAATAGCTTTTTCATTGCTTCCGCCTTTGTTTTTATCCCGACAGTGTAGGATGCGGTCATAAGTTTCTACCACAGATATAATGCGTGCAAATAATGGTATGTTTTCACCTTTAATTCCCTCTGGGTAACCAGAACCGTCCCAATTCTCATGATGGGCCAGTACTACATCTGCGAATTGTCTGGTCTCGTCAAAATAATTGAGTATCCTGTAGCCTACGGTAGAATGCTGTTCCATCTCTGCTTGATCCTCCGGACCCAGAGGATAAGCCGCTTTTAAAAGCTCTGGTTTTAATACTACCTTACCAACATCATGAAGACGGCCGGCCTTCTTGAGCCTCGTCACATCTGAATTAGAAAGACCTAATTTCTTACCCAGTCTTCCGCATAAACGACTAACGGAAAGTGAATGGCGTTTTTCTTCCCCGCTCCCGCTATACAGGGCTTCTAGTATATTATCAAATTCGCCTTTCATTACCCCGCTACGTTCTAAGGTCTTGGTAAAATACATATTTATCTCCGCTTGTCTCAGGGTTTTAATTATATCTTCCGATGTTTGCGTTTTAGTATCATATCCCATGGAAATACTGCACTGTATGGCTCCTACCCGCTGTTTTGAAATATTTGATTTGATCCTTTGTACGATGTTTTCAGCCATCTCGGAATCAGTTTTTGGCAAAAGAATCATAAATTCGTCACCGCCCCAACGGGCTATAATATCATCAGCCCGGCATATATCCTTCATAGCCTCAGCAGCTTTTTTAAGTAATAAATCCCCAAAAGTATGACCAAAAATATCGTTGGTCAATTTTAAACTATTCGCATCCCCGCTTAAAATAGAAATAGGCAGATTTCGGCTGGTATCCAGCCGTTTTAGTTCCGCCTCAAAAAAGCGTCTGTTGTATAACCCGGTCAGGGGATCGTGGAAACTCATATACTCTATCTCTTTTATATGCTCTTTCTTTTCAGTTACGTCTCTAAAGGTTAGTACTACCCCAACAGGCGAACCTTTAGCACCAGGTATTGGGGCGGCTTTTTCTTCGACATAATACTTCCTACCATTTTTAGAAATCAAGATAACATCATCGCCTATTTTCTGGTCTTTTCCTGTTAAAAACGCCTTTTCAACAGAGTCCTCAATATCGAGGCTTTCATCCTCATGGGATAGAACAAGCACCTCTTTATAGTTTCTTCCCAAAGCTTCTTTTGTAGCCCAGCCAGTCAAATCTGAGGCTGCCGGATTTAAGAATTCAATATTTCTATCCTGGTCTATGACCATTACCCCGTCACCTATGGACAAAAGAGTTTGGAAATACTTATTCTTTTCATAATCCAGCTTTTCTATATAATCTCTTCGTTGTACTGCAGTCCATACACTACTCATAAGTACGATTATCTCATAAGCATCAGCATCGTCATAATCCTCTTCCTTATTGGCAAGTCCAACTACAGCAACGATTTTATCGTCCATAATTACAGGGATAGACATAAACTTTTTCAAATCTACGTGTCCTTTTGGATACCCCTTTTTTAGAGAGTTAGCCCTTTGAAAATGATTTTCAATTATTGGGGCGCGCTGCCTTATTACTTCCCCCCAAATCCCTGTTTCGAAAAGTTTATGGGTCACAGACGGGTTTTGAATGCCGCATTCTTTCATGACTCCCTGAGTCCAAGAATTTAATGTGAATGTTTCCTTCTCTTCATCGTAAAAATAGATATAGCCATACTGGCTGCCCGATAAGTCTAAAAATTTATGAAGGGCATAATCCAATTGGTCTTGTTTGCTCTGAAAATTGCGGCTCATGACATCCAGCAGCAACTTGTTCCGCTTTAATATTCGATCCGGTTGGACGATTTTATCCCTTGGAAATTCCGGCAATCTTACTATTTGATCATAGCCGTCAACATCCCATCTGGGTTTATCCTCCGATGAGCTAACCGGAGCATTCAATTTCCAATTGTTATCCTCCACGACCCTAACTCCTTTTCCGAATGTCTAAGTTGATTTTTATTAATTTAATAGACCCCTTGTCGTCGATTGATATACCCTGTTATCCATTGCTATCCCTTTAAAAGATGGTATTGCCTTAAAATGATACCCTATTATAGTACTACCGTAATAAATAATCAACAGTTTATACAATATATCCCATGATTTTGTATAATCCCCCTGCTTTCATTCCCGGATAATCGTTATTCTGTGGATAATAAAAAGAGAATGGGGTTAGTATACGACTAACTCCATCCCCTATTATTTCTATCATTATTAAATTAGAATTTCAAATCTCTTACAATAGAATTATCAAAAACTTCTATTGCATTTTAAATTCTGAATATATGTGCTCATATTCTTCAAGAACATCCGCTACATCTATATAGAAGCTGGTATTCTCAATAATCTCATCAGGGATATTCAACATAATATTGTTTTTAAACTCATCTGAGAGGTATTTTTCAGCTTCTTTATTGGCATTGGTGAACTTCGTCAATTCCGATATTCTCGCACTAATTTCCGGATCCATTAAGAAGTTCAAAAGCTGATAGGATCCGTCCTTATTCGGTGCATCTTTACTCATTACAAAAGAATCTATATATATAGGCATTCCCTCTTCAGGGAATACAGGCTGGAGTCTTTCATCCTCAGCTTGCCCTTTTACTGCCTGGTTTGAGTACATAAACCCAACAACGGCCTCTCCGCTTATCAAAGAATCCTCAGGAGTATTGGTCTCAAATCTCATAATATGATCCTTAAGCTCGAATAACTTTTCTTTGGCTTCTTGAACTTTTTTAGGATCTGTTTCATTATATTCATACCCTAAAGATTTTAAGACCAGCCCTATGATCTCTACAGACCAATCGATTACAACAATATTATCTTTCAGCTCCTCTTGCCACATATCTTTATACCCGGTAATGGGCTTTGCCCCCAGCTCCTCTATGGCTCCGGGGTTGACAAGCAAGAATGAAGTAGATACTGCATAGGGTATAGAATATTCATTGGTTTCGTCATAATAATTATTCTGGTAGACGGGGTTTATATTTTTAAAATTTGGCATTTTGCTTTTATCAAATTTCTCCAAAATACCGTTTTGCCTCAAAATATCTACCATGTAATCTGTCACTACAGCCAAATCATATTGACCTGGATTTGCCTCCAGAACTGATTGCATATCTTCATTGGATTGCATCTCCTTATAGTTGACCTTGATTCCGGTTTCAGCTTCAAACTCATTGATTATCTCTCTGGGAACAAAGTCACCACCCCAGGTCATAAGATTTATCTCCTGTGGTTGGCTGCTCTTTCCACAGCTAACTAAAAAAGCTACCAATAAAACTGATACAACTATTAACACAACACTATTTCTTTTTGACAACTAAAATTCCTCCTTGATTCTATTCTTTTTACCTGCCAGCTGACCCAATCCGACAATGAAGAAGGTTCCTACCAAAATCAGAGTGCATAATGCATTGATCTTCGGCGTCACCCCTACCCGCATCATGGAAAATATATGGACCGGCAATGTGGTAGATCTGGGGCCTGACATATATGATGATATGACTACATCGTCTAAAGACATTGCCAAAGCCAACAGAGAAGCGGTTATTATTGAGGGCATTACCAGGGGTATTATTATCGTCCTGATAGTCTGACCCCTGGTTGCACCTAAGTCCCTGGCAGCCTCGATAACGGATTTATCTATCTCCTTAAGTCGTAGTTGTACCATAATATATATATATGGTACACAAAAAAGGGAATGGGACAGGACCAAAGTTAAGTGTCCAAAGGGTAACCCAAGAGCTGTAAAGAATATAAGCAGGGAAATCCCAAGGGCCACTTCCGGGACCAAAAGAGGCAAAATCATGACCCCCTGAATAGTCTTTTCCACCCTTTTGCTCACAGACAATGAGATTATAGCGGCAGCGGTTCCAAGGACAGCTGATAAAACAGAGGTCAACAATGCGACCTGTATACTCGTTTTAAAGGATTGGCCGATAACACCATCACTGAATAACTCCCTATACCAGTCCAGGGTAAAACCCGCCCACTTAGCAGTTGATGGGCTTGAATTAAAGGAATAAAGGATCACACTTAAGACGGGAAAATATAATACCACAAAGAACAAAGAAAGATAAAAGGTCCCAAATCCTTTGGTTCTGCTTCTCATTGGAATAATCCCCCCTCCTCCCTTTTCGCAGCCCTACTATATATAAACAATACAACCAGGACTAAAACAATCATTAATATAGAGAAGGCCGCACCAAGGGGTCTGTTTCTTCCTTTTGTAACCTGAGTGTTTATTAGGTTTCCCAAAAATATGGTTTTGCCCCCGCCTAGCAGGTCAGATATAAAGAATAACCCCAAAGCAGGAATAAATACCAGGGTGAAGCCACCGAATATACCGGGCAGCGTCAGGGGAATGGTTATATTGAAAAAAGTCTTCAATCTGCCGGCCCCCAGGTCATAGGATGCCTCCAGGTAAGATCTGTCCAGTTTATCCACAGAATTAAATATAGCGATGATCATAAAAGGTATTAGCATATACGCAGTACCAACTAGCGTGGTGCCGAACTTATACATCATATTTAGGGGCTTTTCTATAATGTTTAAGCCTACCAGTATATTGTTAATTATCCCTGTGTTTCCAAGGAGGATAATCCAGCCATAGGTCCTTAAAAGGCTCGATAACCAAAATGGCAGCATGATCAAGGCTATGGAGACAGCCCGTCTTTTTGGGTTCAAACCAGAAGTGATATAGGCTACGGGGTACCCTATTAAAAGAGTCACAAGCCCTGTAAGGGTTGCCAATAGAAAGGAATTGAAAAATACCCTTATATAAATAGGATCAAATATCCTTTTATAGTTATCCAGGGTAAAAGCAACTACTATATTCCCTAGATTATCCCTGGACAAAAAACTTAAAACAAAAACAAATATAAGGGGCGTGCCAACTAATAGCCCTATCCAGACTATAATAGGTATGGCAAGCATATTTCGCCTTAAAGTCTTCATACCGCATCCCCTTCTTCAAATCCTCGGGGATCTTCGCTATCTTCTAAAGGCAGCAAAACTGCACCTGTTTCTTCCCATACCAAATATACCGGATCCCCTACCTTACATTCGCATTCATTCTTTAGGTATTCGATGACTATCATATCCTCGCCATCCACGTCCACATCGATTCTGGTCTGTGAACCTGCAAAGTGTATCGATGTGACTATTCCTTTAATAGAATTGGGCATTTCATGGCAGGATACTTGCATCTTATCCGTATGGATCGCCAATATAGCTGTATCCCCAGATTTACATGGATGCTGTGCCTCGTGAACACATCTAATATCTATAATATTACTACCCAGCTCTACTTTAGCAAAACCTTCCCCGCCCTCCAAAATCTTGACCTTTCTAATATTCCTATCCCCAATAAAACTGGCCACAAAAAGATTTCGCGGGTTATTATATATTTCTCTAGGGCTCCCTAGCTGCTGGATCCTGCCCTTTTCTATAACCGCTATGCGGTGGGACATATTTAAAGCCTCGTCCTGATCGTGGGTAACATAAATAAAGGTTGTACCCGTTTTCTCCTGTAGATGGGCCAACTCCCTTTGCATATGTTTTCTCAATTTTAGATCCAAGGCCCCAAGGGGTTCATCCAAGAGCAAAATATCCGGTTCATTGATCAAGGCTCTGGCTATGGCAATTCTTTGTTTCTCCCCGCCGGATAGCTGGTTGGGCATTCTTTCTTCATAGCCCGACATCTGCACCAACTCTAACATATCAGTTATTTTCGTCTTTAGTTCATCGCCAGCCATAGACTTTTTCACCCTTGGCCCATAGGCTATATTATCATAAACATTAAGATGGGGGAAAAGTGAGTAATTTTGAAAGACGGTATTTACATTTCGCTTATTCGGGGATAGACCCTTGATGGATTGCCCCTTTAGTAAAATATCCCCGGAGTCTATTTCTTCCAGCCCGGCGATACACCTTAAAAGGGTGGTCTTTCCGCAACCGGAAGGTCCTAAAAAGGTCAAAAATTCACCATCTATTACCTCAAAGGACACATCCTTTAAAATATGATTTTTATCATAATATTTATTTATACCTGTCAAGCTTAACAAGGATTTCCCCATATATAACATCCTTTCAAAATCCAACATCTAAACAACCACAAAAAAGGCAAAAGTCGCCCCACTTTTACCTAAATACCATAGACCAGTATAGATTAAACAAGCTTTTAAATCAAGCCGGGGTTTTTTGTGAATAAAACACAATTTATAGTCCCTATGGTCTATTCCAATTCAAAGGCTCCGGTATAGAGCTGATAATACTTGCCTCTTTCCTCTATCAATTGTTCGTGGCTGCCCCGTTCTATTATATGTCCATCTTCCAATACCATGATTACATTTGCATTGCGTACTGTGGATAAGCGATGGGCTATTACGAATACTGTTCTGTCTTTCATCAGGGCATCCATGCCCTTTTGGACTATGGCTTCAGTTCTGGTGTCAATGGACGAGGTGGCTTCGTCTAATATCATGACCGGCGGATCGGCTACTGCCGCCCTGGCGATAGATATCAGCTGCCTTTGTCCTTGAGAGAGCCCGCTGCCATCCCCTTCAAGTATGGTCTCATACCCATGGGGCAACATGCGGATAAATCCATCAGCATTTACACGTTTAGCGGCCTCTATACATTCTTCATCAGTGGCATCCAGTTTACCATATCGAATATTATCCATGACGGTTCCTGTAAAAAGGTTTACATCCTGCAAGACGATCCCTAAAGAACGGCGAAGATCTGCCTTTTTTATTTTATTAATATTTATCCCATCATAACGAACCTTCCCATCAGCTAGATCATAAAATCGGTTTATCAAGTTCGTTATCGTAGTTTTACCCGCCCCTGTAGCGCCTACTAAGGCCACTTTCTGTCCGGGTTTTGCGTACAGGGTTATATTATGAAGGACAGTTTTTTCTCCGTCATAACTAAAGTCCACGTCGAAAAATCTTATATCCCCCTTAAGTTCGGTATATGTTGCGCTACCATCGCCGTTAGGATGCTTCCACGCCCAACATCTGGTTCGATCCTTACATTCAATTATCCCATCACCTTCCACCCTGGCGTTAACTAAAGTGACAGAACCATGGTCAGTCTCGCTGGTTTCATCTAATAGTTCAAAGATCCTTGATGCCCCTGCTAAGGCCTGGACCACCATATTGAATTGCATGGATATCTGACCTATAGGGTTTACAAATCCTCTGGAAAGGGTG
>JAAYSJ010000170.1 GCA_012518395.1 Clostridiales bacterium | reverse complement strand
CAAGAACACAGGAGAATAAAAATGCAAAGCCATTGTGTAAGCATCACCGTCAATGAATCTTCCTGAATCGATAAATTGCTGTAACACCTGTCTTTGTGTTTCTAAGACCCTATCTATGAATACTTCTCTGAAAATTTGTCCTATCTCTTTATTGCCGTATTGCTCAATGGTTAATAAACGTCTTAGCTTTGATATATAATCATCATTGAGGTAAAACAAGAAAATACTAGTACAGATTTCTAAGAATGCTTCATCAGTGAGATTATCATAAAATTCCGAAACATTGACATCCTCTGGTTGGGGCACCCTCAAATCACCCAAAATAGAATCGTAGCGTTTCAGAGTTTCTGAAATGATCACTTCTAAAATATTCCGCTTGCTCTCAAAATGATTATATATGGAACTTTCTTTGATTCCAACGGCTGAAGCTATTTCCCGAATGGTAACAGCGTCATAGCCATTAATAGAAAACAAGGATAGAGCCTCGTATATAATTTTTTCCCTGGTAGTCAAAAATAGCATCTCCCCTATCTTTTACTTTTCTGTGCTTTAGTGGAACACTTCAAACTAACGTTTGTTAGTTTGAGTATAGCTAACAACTGTTAGTTTGTCAAGAGGTTGATTACATAATGTGGTTAACTTGTGATAATGTCACTATGTAATTCACTTGAGATAATGTCACATTCTGAAATAAAATATTAGATATGAAAGAAGGAAGAATTAAACATGGCAGAACAAGATAATATCAGATTATCAAAAAACTAGTTTAGACTAATGGTCATAAGAACAGGGCCGCAATATTTTTGGAAGAAACAGCTTTTCCCCCCTATTTTGTGCCCCATCCGATGGCACGAATTTATCTGCCTTTGTGGCATAGGTAGTAGGGAGCGACCCCTGTGTCGTTCCGCCAATATAAACGATACAGCAACCCGGAACGACACGGTGGCCGTTCCCTACGTTTATTAATTGTCTTTCTACGTAACCCCAAAATAAAAAACACAATCGCCAGCAAGCTAAAAATAATTGTGCCCAACGAAAGAATGATATCCAAGAGCAGTTAATTCAAAATGGCACTTTGCTATTCCAATATCATTTTTTTGTACATCATAGGACGGGATTCCATATCCTTTGGTCCTGGATATAAAGAAATGCTCAAATCTAAAATTCCAATGTTCTCGCTTTTATTATTTCTGTTATTGGCTTATTCATTTGCATAATTCCTCCCTGGCACCGCTATATCATGTTAGGAAACGGACTGTCGTAGATAGTATAAACTACCTATTTGGAGCTTTCTCATTTTAAAGCCTCGAAAAGGAATTTCAGTGGTTAAAATTTGATCCTACCGTGTCATCTTCCATACAGAACCATCTGGCATTCTCCGTAGATATCCGGAACTTCTCTCGAGGATTTCCCCGGTATCTGCATCCCTAATAATAATTTCTTCACGATAATTAGGATCTTCAATCCATTTTGATGTATACAGTTTCCTATCGTCCAGAAAATATAGACCTTCGTTTTCTTCAAACTGAATATGCATTTCCTTTGGCCATAGGAAATCTACTGTATCGTTATGAACATCGTGCTTCACTAATGTAAATGGAGTAGTCACCAATCGTACGTTTACCATGTCCCCAGCCTTTGCAAAAGCCATTTCCGTAAGAACCTTCATACTAGAACATTCTGGTCTAACAGTGAGTGCCTGTATAATTTCATCATTAAAATCGTAGCGGATTATTCCAAATGAATTATCTTTATGATCATAAACTGGTCTTTCTAAAAATACGTTTTTGTTCTGCTTAATTGGTTCAAAAACTTTCCCGGATGGATATTCAATAAAATACAGTCTCGTTCCCGGATACTCGTTTTTAAAGTCCGGTACTTCATATGCTTCTGAACATGGCGTCCATTGTCCGTAATACCAGCGGTCAGTTTCATCTACCCTTTCAGGGTATATATCTTCAAATCCTTTGAATGTCTTAATATTCATCGCCTGGGTTATCTCCTTGTACTAATTGTTATTTGTTGGGGTCGCGGAACGACACGGGGGTCGTTCCCTACATCGGAAGATTATATTTAACCGAATTTAAATATTATGCCTATAACCCCTGCAGCGATTAGAAAAATGATAGGATGCCACTTGAACTTATTGGTTGCATACATCAAGATTCCAAAGAGTATCAAGGACTTTATATCCAATAGATCCAAAATCTTTTTGGTAGCCATATATTTTTGTAACTTGAACAATGAAACCTTGGCTACTTCAAAGCCCGCCGCACCGATAAGCCCCGTTACAGCCGGCCTTAGCCCATAGAATCCAGCTTGTACAATAGGTTGCTCCGCAAATCTCATAAAGTAATGGGCTATTATAACGATAATTATAACCGATGGAGTCACCAACCCTACAGTGGCAACAATTGAACCTAATATGCCGGCCGTCTCAAAACCCACATAGGTTGCCATATTTATCCCAATAGGACCGGGTGTGGATTCCGATATAGCTATCATATTGACTAGTTCCTGTGGCGTGACCCATCCATATTTATCTATTAATTCCTGCAGGAAAGGTATGGTGGCTAATCCGCCACCTACGGCAAATAATCCTATCTTAAAGAATTCCAACAAAAGTTTTAAGTAAATCATCTTTCAGTCGCCTTCTTTAGATTTAATACGATTCCTAAAACCGCCGAAAGGATGATGACAATAACAGGTGAAATCTTGGTAAATGCTATAATCAAAAAAGTTAAGCCAAATATTATTATGCCAACGATATCCTTTACTGAGGTTTTCCACATCCTTACTACTGCATTTACTACTAGGGCAACTACAGCCAGGCGGACACCTGCAAAAGCGTGTTGGACTATGGGGTTATCTTGGAAGTGCATGAAAAAGTTGGCTATGGCAATGATAATCACCAAAGAAGGAAAAACCATACCCACCGTCGCAAAGATAGCACCCAAAATCCCTTTATTCTTATAGCCAATAAATGTAGCGGTGTTTACCGCAATAATACCAGGCGTACATTGGCCAATTGCATAATAGTCTATTACCTCTTCATTGGTTGCCCATTTCTTATCATCAACTATTTCCTTTTGAATAATCGGAAGCATAGCATAACCGCCACCAAAGGTAAATGCTCCTATGCGAAAAAAAACAATAAATAGTTCCCAAAGTTCTTTCACTGATTTCTCTCTCCTCAAGCTACGTCTATCTATATGCCTTGCACTAAATAACGATTATGCCACCCCTATGAAGATACATTTCTTATTAGCGGCATAATTATCATTTTATATTCAGTTTATAAAGCGTAAAACATATCTAGTAAAATTATATCATAAAAAGCCCCACGACATTATCCCGGAACCGGATTGTTCTTTATGTGTCCATAATATATAATTCTTATTCACTCCTGGGTGGATATAAACAGACCCCAGGTTAGATGTTGTTCGTTTTGAGGTCTTATAATTAACTAACTTTTCCTTGAATGCTGTTATTCCTTCAGGCTGCGGATAAAGACTAATATGTTTTTTATATCCTGCAAAATGAACCAGCCATTTCCCGTTCAAATCGTATGTTGGTATCCTCATGCAAATTCGCTCAGTAGCCTGGGGTGCCAACTCAGTTATAATGTTCCTTATCGTAGTCAGCCTTTCCTGTACTTCCGGAGGGAAGCTTTTAATATAAATATCTACCTCATTCATCCACCTAACCTCACATTCTATATCTTTTTATTTTACAAGTTGTGGAAAGGGTATATACACTTACTTCAGATTTTATTCCCAAAACGGCGCAGAACACAAGGGATGTGGAACAATTATGCCTTAATTATAATCTAATATAATTTGTTGTCCAGATAATAATTAACTTCTACAGGCGATCTATAAGCTTTTATGGTGTGGTGTATTGCTGTCCCGGTTTTTACCTTGGAACTACGAAAATCAGAAAGCAGATTATTATACCAAATTCCAATAGATCCAAAAATATGGTATAATAATTTTGTCGAAAATCCATGGAGGCTGTAGAATGAGCAAATCAAAATATGAAGAGTACAACCTTAATAATAACAAGCAGATTGAATTAACATGCCCTAAATGTGATAGGAGAATCCAAAATTATTTTAGCCCGGAATATGCCTTAAGGCCGTCTGCTCTATCAGATGGTGTGAAGATATGCGCGTATTGTTTCTCACAGGAATACTTTGATGATAAGATATCCAAGGCCAAGAGATTGGACGAATTGCTGCCGAATTTTTTTAGCAAACTTGCAGATGAAGAGGCGAATTACTGTAGTAGCGGGAAATATAAAGATGAATACCCTGGATTAGACGACACCCATGGAGGTTTTCATATTTCCCAAGCATCATATGTCCTTGAAAAATACTATTCTCATATAACAGAAGACCTGTATAATGATTACCCCTTTGGGTTATTATCTTCCAGCTTCATTACAGAACCCCTAAACCTTAGCCCGGATTCAGGATTTTATAAAAGGGCATCCCACTTATATACGTTTAATTCCAAATTAAAAGATACAGGGTTATCTGGAAAAACCAAATGGATAAGTACAGAAAATAATTTGGCTGTAGTCTATACCGGCAATTATGACCTGCATTTTATAAGCAATAATTATTATTTTCCCTATGAAAAATACTATTTATCAAAAGAAGTGATTGACAAATTCACCAACTTGGATGATCTATTAGACGTTGTTATTCGATTAAACGCGTTAGAATATGTTTCGGATTACGATAAAACCAGCATATATGCTACAGAGATTGCCTCGCTGAACAAAAGGTTGCAACTAAACCGTGGGCTTCTGGAAAATGATGATAGAATTATAGATATGGACAGGCATCCAGGATATCAAATCTTAGACAAGATCGACGCTGCTCTTAAATCTATACAAGAGAGAATATTGGGCTTTGGTAGTGAGGATAATCTCGCTGCAATTAAAGAATACCACCAGCTTATGGATAACTTCCATAATGGAATTTTTGATTCTGATGGATCCACTATTGATTTAACTTCACTACCTTCTACTTTTCATAAGGGGTATTCTCTCTGGCAAGAGATAAACGAAGGTTTTACCTTTAATTATATGGTTCATGTTTATATATTGTTCGGGGAATGGATAATATCCCGGGAGGATAATGTTTTGGACTCCCTCCTTAAGTTGGTATACGATTCGTTGCTGCTAAACATGAGTACGAATCCGGGTCACGATAAGAGTAGTGTTACCGGACTCCAAAGCAGCCTTTCATACCTGGGGAAGGTTGTTAATATCATTTCAATATTTTTTGAGAGATACGAAGAACAAATTGAATCAATTTCTTATAGTGGCGCTTTCAAAAGTCTAAATGCATTAAAGAATTCCACCTTTGTCAACAACGCAAGAACAAACAGTATGGATATTAGTGACTTAACTGAGGAATCAATAGCCCTATATTTGATTAATTTCCTTGAGCCGTTAACAGTAGTAAATGCTGTTTTAAAAATTTTAAAGGATGACTATGACCGCGCCTATGCCAAAAAAAGAGACAAACATTTATTAAAAGATATAAGCGTATTGAGAAAAATTAATAACGGCTTCAATAATTATTATGGAACAATTATTGATATCTTTTATATTAACAGCAGCCACTTTAGAAATGAGCATTTGTTGATTGTGGACGGGACCAGGACTGTCACCCTCTTTTTAAAAAAGGTACTTATGACATTAAAGGAACAAGCAGACCCGGATATCCTTGATGTCATAAACTTTAAAAGGGAAAACATCATCCGGCTGAATGTTGACGATGATATAATGGAGGACATCGAAGATATATTGTCATTGTTAAGTGATATTTTAAATTCCCAATGCAGCAAAAAGGATGATTACCATCGAATCTTTTCCGATACCAAAGCTGAGTGTGAAGCATATAAGGCAATATTAGATGAAAGCACCCTTAAGACATTAGCTACCGCCGAATATTTATATGATAGATTCATTACAAACAGTCAGGAAAATGATTTAAAGGATTATAGTTGTATTTCAATTATGTATTACAGGGCATTGGAGGACGCCCTTAATAAATTGATATATTTTCCCTACAGGGACAATGTATTGGCAAATAACTTGGACACAATCCGTGATTCCTACAATAAGAGGCAAGTGAACAATTTCCTTCCTGGAAAAGATCCAAGATATTACTTGGATAATTTCGGATCCCCCAGAATCAAATTCAAAGCACATTTGATGATGGGCAATTTTAGAATGCTTTTTATATCCATAAGGGGCTTACCGGAGTTTGGCGCCTTTCTAAGCCGGATTTTTAAGGATGCCAATCTAGATCTTGGCGAGTTGCAAGACTATGGGGCCTCATTAGGGGAGGCAGCCAAAAAGAGGAATAACAGTGCCCATGGGGGACAAATAATAGATATGGAGACTGCCAAAACCGATAGATCCTATGTGTACGCAAAAGATATCTCAAAAGAATACAAGGTGCTCCTATTAAAATTATTGGATTTCTTTAAATAGCTCCTATTCATAACCCCTTACTGTGATCTGAACCATCATATGCATCCCAAAATTTACGGAAAGTCCAAGGCCTGCAACACCAGGACTTTTCTGGAACCGACTGATTTTTTTGTAGTCTTACTACACCCCAAACCCTATAAGTGAAAAAGGATCCCCCTGTTAGAGAGAATCCTTATCATATTCTAAAACGGTTATCATATCATAAAACTTTTCTACCAGCTCAAGGCTTACATGACCCGTCCTGGCGAATTGGGTATTGGCCATGCCGCAGGCCATCCCCATCTTTAAAACATCTTTCGTTGTTCTTCCTTTATCAAAAGCAAATGCACAGCCAGCCACAAAGGCATCCCCTGATCCTATGGCACTTACCGTCTCAATGGGCGGACTTTTTAATCTATAGGCACCCTCTTTAGATACTACTATACTTCCACTTCCACCCAGGGTGATACATACCAAATCAATACCCCCTTGCTGTAGCCTATGGGCTGTACTTAGTATCTGTGTTTCATCCTCAATAGGCGTGCCTGTTATTGCCCCAAGTTCAGTCTGATTGGGTTTAATCATAAAAGGTGAATACAAAAGGCTCTTTTCAAGGGTTTCCCCGCTGGTGTCCAGAATTACTCTTTTGCCCAGCCCCCTACATATTTCTATAAGCCTGCCATAATAATCTGAAGGCAGGCCATCAGGCAGACTACCAGACATAGTAACTATGTCTGCCCCTTTGGCAAGGGATTGAAAATTTTTTAAAAAATCTTCCTGTTCACTCAACGAGATAACAGGCCCCGGTTCTAATACTTCCGTTGATGTATCTAATACGGGGTCATTAACCGCAATACAGATCCGGGTTTCACCTTCTATCTCTATAAAGGCATCCTTTATACCTTGTTTTCCCAGGCGTTTGCGGATAAACTGACCATTGCCGCCACCCAAAAAACCCGTAGCAACCACATCGCCGCCTAAAATAGAGGCTACCCTGGATACATTTAAGCCTTTTCCGCCTGCCATAGCCCACATATCATTAGGACGAAACACATCACCAACCTGAAACGAATCTACTTCATAGACTTTGTCAATAGCAGGATTGAGTGTGACAGTTAGAATCACCTTATACCCTCCCATGCCCTACCACTTGAGCCGCATAGCCGAATCTTTTTACGGGCTGCCTTCTTTATAGCTTCTTTGGCGTTACCCATATACTTTCGCGGATCATTCTCTTTCGGATTTGAAGCAAAGGTTTCCTGTATTGCCGTCGCCATAGGGATCTTTAATTCGGTAGCGATATTTACCTTTGAAATTCCACGCTTTATGGCTTCTCTTATGGCATCATCAGATACTCCTGATCCCCCATGCAACACTAAGGGTATATCTACTATACTCCTAATGGCCGATAATCTTTCAAAATCAAGCTTGGGTTCTCCTTTATAAAGTCCATGGGCAGTGCCGATAGCAATAGCCAGGGTATCAAGCCCTGTGGCCTCAACAAATGCCTTGGCCTCTTCTGGTACTGTAAGTGCCGCTTCTCTCTCATCAACGGTTACATCGTCCTCTGTTCCACCTATCTTCCCTAGTTCCCCCTCTACAGCAACTTCTACCCTGCTGGTAATATCCACTACTTTCTTCACCATATCTACATTTTCTTTATAGGGAAGCTTAGAGCTGTCTATCATAACCGATGTATATCCTGCACGGATACATTTGAGGATAGTATCGTAGGATTCGCAGTGATCCAAATGGAGACATACAGGGATATCATAGAGTTCGGATGCTGCCCTGACACATGCTACAAAATAGGGGATCCCGGCATGTTTTAGGCTCCCGGGTGTTGATTGGATAATCAGGGGGGACCTCTCGTCCCATGCCGCTTCTACCACGCCTTGAATACTCTCAAGGTTATAAACATTAAAAGAGGCGATAGCATATCCTTCCTTCTGTGCGTTCTCCAGCATTTTTATTGGGTTTATCAATGCCATTATTTTCCCCTCCTTAATCTATCAGCCTTTTATCTCTCCATCAAGATCCCAAAGGTCTTCCCAATCTTTTGCCCCATCCCATAGAAATACCTGGCCTTTAATAAGACGACAATTTCTGTCTGTGGCCTGAATATCCTCCATCTCCTCTTGGGTTAAAGGCTCCATTAACAAAGACTTTATATTACTTTTATAATGATCCGATTTAATTGAAAATGGAATTGGCACCTGCCCTCTTTGAACTGCCCATTTTATACATACCAACGCCGGGTGTACACCCAATCTTTCCGCAATCCTTATGATAACCGGGTCTTCAATAGGGGACGTATCTTCAGGAGTTCTATCCCGATCGGGGCGATCCGGTGATCCTATAGGTGCAAAGCCAATGGGTACAATATTGTTTTCCATAACAAAATCAAATAACTCAGGTTGCTGAAAATGTGGATGCAGCTCCATTTGATTACATGCCGGCTTTATTTTAGCATCCCCCAAAAGCAGCTTTAATTTTGGTATGGTCATATTGGATGTTCCGATATGCCTTACGAGGCCGGCTTCCACTAATCTTTCCATTTGCCTCCAAGTCCTCATAAAATCGGCATTGATGTATGGTTTTGCGTTGATATCCCTTGAGTCAACGCTAACACCTGGAGCATGATAGTTTGGAAATGGCCAATGAACAAAAAACATATCCAAATAATCAAGCTTTAAATCCTTTAGAGTCTGGGCCAGAGATAGTAAAACGTCCCCATCGCCATGCATATCATTCCATAATTTGGAGCTGATCCATAGCTCTTCCCTTTTAATGCCTGCATTCATAACTTCCTGCAGAGCCTCCCCAATAAGGTGCTCATTTCCATAAACCGACGCACAATCTATATGTCTATACCCTGATAAAATAGCGCCCTTTACAGCATCGGCAATATCTTCGCCCGAAAAACGGTCTGAACCAAAAGTCCCCAGTCCGATAGCCGGGATCTCGGCTCCTGTATACAATTTTCTCTTGGGGATACTATTAGGGTCAACCCCGTTTAGAGCGGCAACTTTATTATTTTTCAACTGTAATCCCTCCTGATAGTTATTATTTAATCTGTCTGTCCAACTCATAAAGATCCTTATAAGAATCTTTAAGCTTTTCATATAGTTCCAGGTACAATTGGTAGTATCTACCGTATATCTTATGGATTTTAGCATCTGGATGGTGTGTGCGCTGAATGCGCACTGTTTTTTTGACTGCTTCCTCAAAGCTGCCATATACACCTATTCCCACTCCGGCCAGGATAGCAGCTCCAAGTGAGGTACCATGATCAGAGTAAGGTACCTGTATAGCCTTACCCGTAATATGGGCCTTAATCTGGGTCCATATACGGCTATTAGCTGAGCCCCCTACACTATTTAGGACTTCCACATCAGCTCCTACTTCTTTGGCCGTGTCCAAGTTATGAAGGAGTGAAAACCCAACACCTTCCATTACAGATCGAATCATATGAGCCCTTGTCTTATCATAAGACAGTCCAAAGAATACACCTTTAGCCTTACTATCCCAGATAGGGGATCTCTCTCCAGCCATGTAAGGCAGGAAAAGTAAACCATCACTCCCGGGATCAATTCCTTCCGCTTCTTTATCCATAATTTCAAATGGACTAATCCCTTGTCTTTTACCCTCATATTGTTCAAAGGCGCCTAATTGCTCATTGAACCACCTTAGGGCTCCTCCACCGCCAACTGTTCCCCCCTGAAGAAGCCATTGATCGGGAACAACGTGATACCCTAAAATAAGTTTAGGGTGAATTAACGGGTTGTCCACCTGGATACTCATGCCCCCGGCTTGACCCCCTTGCTCCTGGGTCTGCCCTGGGTGTATTACTCCAGCCCCCAATGTCGAACATGCAGCATCTAACCCCCCGGCTATTACGGGGATACCGGCTATAAGACCGGTCTCCTCTGCTGCCTTTGCCGTAACCGTCCCCACTATCTCATGACTATGAAAGAGGGGTGCCATCAGGTCTAAGGATATTCCTAATTCATGGGCTATATCCTCATCCCATCTTCCCTTTGGGATATCAAAAAAATGAAATCCATAGCCCTGGGAATAGTCTTGGGAATACTTACCTGTAAACTTATACACTATATAACTATTGCTTTGAAGAAATTTTTCAGTCCGTTTATATATCTCTGGTTCGTTTTCCCTAAGCCACAGGATCTTTGGGGTAATATAGGTGGGCTCTACCGGGTTACCACTAACTTCAATAAGCTTATCCTCCCCAACCCTATCCTTCATCCAATCAGCCTGTTTTTGTGCCCTTCTGTCTAACCATAACATGGCAGGCCTCAATGGGGTTCCGGTCTTGTCCAGTGGAATACAAGCCCAACCGGTTCCGTCCACCCCTATAGCCCCTATCTTATCAGGTTCTATATTATTTTCTTCTACTAGATCCCGAATCCCCCTGCATGCTGTATGCCACCAGTCCCTGGCATCTTGTTCTACGTATCCGTAATGCGGGTAATATGTATCATACTCCCCTGTCCAGCTTCCAGCAACGCCGCCATCAAAGTCAAATGCGATTACCTTACACCCCGATGTTCCTATATCAACTGCCAAAAGGTATCTTTTAGGCATATCTATCCCTCCAAGAGAATTTTCCCCCTCACCCTGCCGGGTACCTTTAGATCCTCAAATGCCTGTGAAATCTTTTCCATTGGTATCTTCCTGTCGATTAGTTTCTCTACCCTTATTTGCTTTGTCTTTAGATAATGGCCTGCCAATTCCCATTCTCTTCCCGGAAAAGGCGCCGAATAAGACATCCAGGAACCCCTGACCGTCAGTTCTTTGCGGTTTATATATTCAAATTCTTTGGGTTCTAAAGATATAGGTTTAGAGGGGGTACCAATAAACATTACATTTCCCTTATTGGATGCTATCTCCAAGCTGAGCTTTTCGGTAAATTCCACCCCTGCAGTCTCAACTACCATTTCAAAGCCCCTCCCACCGGTAGCCTCCCAGAGCTTTTCTCTAAAACCTTCTTCCCCTGTATTTATACCAATATCGGCCCCGTATTCCTTCGCAATTCTAAGCTTCTCATCGTCTATATCAAAAGCGTAGATATGCTTTGCACCCAACGCCCTGGCACATTGGAGAGTCAACAGCCCAATGGTCCCCATACCTACAATAGCTACATCCACGCCCCCTCTAAAACTCATAATAAAGAGGCCGTGAAGGGCTACTGTAATGGGCTCCATAAAAGCACCCTCAACATAACTCACGCCCCGGGGCAGCTTCACTGCGTTGATTGCCGGCATCTTCACATATTGCGCCCAGCTGCCAAAGGTACGTGATCCGATAAAGCTGTAATTCTTGCACTGCGCATAATTACCTTGAAGACAATCTATGCACCCGTGACACGGAATAAGAGGAGCGCCGGATACTGCGTCCCCAATAGATATGTTTTCAACACCATCACCTATTTTAACTACTTCACCAGAGAACTCGTGCCCCAATACAATTGGGTAATAATGTGCGGTCCGCCCAAGGACCCTCGGCATATCGGAACCACATATACCAGTGGCTTTTACTCTTACCAGTATTTCGTCCCCCTTTACATCAGGAGTACCCACATTCTCATAGCGAATATCATCTTGGCCATACAAAACAGCTGCTTTCAACGCAATCTCCCCCTTCTGGAACTAAACGTTTTGTTTAATATTAAAAATATGTATTTCCATTTAGGCAAACCTTATTGATTAATTATTGTTTTCACAGAATCTTTGATGAGCATTTCGGTTTTTAATCTATAAATGGAAGGGATCCCGCCATTTTCCCCACTTAATCTTTTCAGCAATACATTGGCTGCTGTTTCACCTATCCCTTTTACAGGCTGTTCCACGATAGAAAGTGGGGGCTTCACTACCCTGGCCATTTGAATATTATCGAACCCTATCAATGAAACTTCATCGGGTATTATAATATTCTTATCATTTACTGCCATAATTGCACCCAGGGTCATCTCATAATTGGTTACAAATATACCCGTCGGAGGATTATCCATTTCCATCAACTCTCCAAGTATGCGGTAGCCGCTTTCCACGTCATAATTTCCATATCTGATTAGATTCCCGTCTAACCCGATAGCATAATCCTCATGAACCCTGACATAACCTTTGAGGCGTTCCTCTGTAGTATAAATTTTCTTTGGCCCTGCAATAATGCCGATTCTCCTATGTCCACGTATTATGAATTGTTCTACCGCATCATATGCAGCGTTGATATTGTCTGATATGACTACATCGCATTCTATATTTTTGAGCATTCTGTCTATTAATACAATTGGAATATTTTTATCTAATGCCTTTTTAATATGAACCACATCGCCCCCATGGGGAACCATAATAATCCCGTCTACCTTTTTGCTGACAAGAAAATCTAGTTTTGCTTTCTCTATCTCAAGATCGCTTCTGCAATCACATATGATAGTACTATATCCGTACTGCAGCAAAACATTCTCCACACTAGAGATGATGCTAGTGAAAAAAATATTTTCTAAACTGAGAATGAGAACCCCAACAGTCATAGTACGATTGGTCTTTAGACCCCTGGCCAATTCGTTTACCCTGAAATCCAATGTCTTAATAGCATCTTCAATCTTTTTCTTGTTTTTATCCAGTACATTTCCACCATTTATATATTTCGATATGGTTGCAATAGATAAGCCGGTGTGTTTCGCCACATCTTTTATAGTTGCTGCCATTCGATCACCTCTCATCGCGAAACGTTTAACCTGTATATATTTTACCATCTCAGTACGTCAAGGTCAACCTATTCTTGATAGATTTTTATATAAATTAGACTGTCTCGTTCTAGATATATAGGGATAAAATGGGGGTTCCGGATATACTTACACCACATATATTAATCTTATTTGTTGACATTTGGACATTATATATGCTATTATTTACTCATACAAAGGCGATACAAACGGCGTTCTATTTACTGACTTTTATGCTGATATTGATTGAATTTTTACTGAAATTTTATAAAAAGGTGATTCAATGGCTGGCATTTTTCTATATGGAATGCGCACAAAACGTTTCGCGGAGATCCACGCATTAAAGCAAGGCTTTTTGCCCGCTGATATCAGGGGCTTCAAGCCACAACAGGAAAAATGGTGTAGAAAGATCTACCATGATAGGTATTTTAACGGGTAATACACGAGCATTATTTGTTGACATTTATATATTGTATATGTTACTATCTACCCGTTGTGAACGTCAAGTAATATTTTACGATTTTTGATAAATAACTTTTTACACCTAATTACTCCCAAATATGGAAGCCCTGTATTTTAATCTATAGCTGTCACCTACTAGATGGATGACCTCACATTTG